>NZ_JBIUBX010000004.1:0-341521 GCF_044548445.1 Streptomyces sp. NPDC052016 | reverse complement strand
GACCGCCGCCATCTGGCACAACGACCAGACCGGACAACCGACCCCCCGCTCACTGACCGCCTACGATCACTGACCCCTTGGAATAGATCATCTAGAAGGCGACTTCGCCGCTGCTGCGGTTGCGGCGGACGAGCAAATGGCGGTGACCGGGCTGGTCGTCGGCAACGTCGGCCAGGGCCCAGTCGTAGAAGCGGTGCCCCTTGGCGCCGGCGCCTGCGGATAGCTTCTGCCAGGCCCGTTTCGGCAGCTTCTTGGCCAGTGCGGCCCGCACTGGCCGCCCGGGTGGCGATCTGGTGATCGCAGGCAACCGCGAGGAAGTAGCCGACCTTGCGTGCTCCCAGCGCGCCCATCGGCATCCCACTACGCCATCGACAGCAGATGCTGCAGGCCGTACGGGGCGCATCGCCGACGTGCTCGGCCAGCGTCCAGCAATCCACGCGTGGCAGGTCCGACAAAGCCCGAGCACGAACTTCCGCGCCGCCGTGGTTCCACTCGGTTGAACCGTCCCGCTATGCGGCCCATCAGGACCTCCAACCCGTCCTGCCAGTGGGCGGGATCTATGCTGTGGCCTGCGGCCGCCGCCTGATCTTCTGCCCACCGGTGATCAACAGTGGCCGCGTTCTCGCCGTTCGCCCCCTGCCATCCGGGGGTGAGGCTTATGTGCGTGCGCCCGGCAGGGGGGTAATCATGTGGTCGACCGCTTCACGGCCGGTGTTCCGCCGCTACGTCGGTGCCGTCGTGGTCGGCGTGGCCCTGGCCGCAACCTCAGGATGCACGGTTCCCATCGATGCCGTCGCCGGCATCTCCGTGACCGGCGACGGCCATCTGCTCGGCGTCATGATGGTCTGCGGACATCAGATCGAGGGCGCGACCCTCTACGTGGACAGCGCCGACGTGGACAAGACGGTGACGGTCGGTTCGTGGACCGCCGACCGTCCCCTCACGCCCGGTCTCGCCACCTGGACTCTCGATTCTCCTGCTGCTGGCTGGACCGCGACCGAATCTCTCGCTCCGCTCACCACCAAGACCACATACGCGCTGTACGGCTGGACCAAAGACAACTCGTGGTCATCGAGCAGCGTCTCCTTCACCCTGGCCGACCGGGACAGGCTCACCCCCGGAAAGGTCCGCTACAACAGCGTCTCGGACAACGGCGACGATTCCGCAATCACCGTCTCCATGGCGGAGTTCAGGACCAGGGCCTGCCAGAACATGTAACGCCAAGGCGCCCTCGGCCAGGCCGAGGCACTTCCCTTGTCGGGAGGCACGGCTCAACGTTTCCGCGGCTGACGGCCGGAGGCCTGCCCCGGACCGTCTTAGTCACGCCGACATCTACTGTGCGGGTACTCGAGACTGCGTCTGAGAGGGCCCGACGAGGAGCGAGCCCTAACGGGAACTGAATCATCGAACCAGGGCGTGCCGGCCAGCCGTACACGCAGCGGGCTGTCTCTTCGGGCTGCGCACCGGAGGGCACGACTTCACTCCCGTCAGGCACGGTCCAGTGCTCCAACGGGACGGCTCTGCAGGGCGTCAGTCAAACGATCCTCCCAGCAGGCGGTAACTTCCCAGCGTGCACCAAGAGGTTGACCGACCGTGGACGGTGTCCTCATCACCTGACTGAGCCGTCCAAGCGTTGGGGTGTAGTCGGCAGAGCGGCACCGATGACCGACGTTGGTCACCCGTGCCGCTCATGGCGGTGCCGTTCGTGGTCGGCTGCACGCTGGGCGGATCTCGCCCCCAAGGATCACCAGGTGTCGATACCGGGCCGACGCGTGCTGTTGACCCACCGGTCAAGGTCTCGACTGTGGGGCCGACCATCAGGACGCCGGCGTCCTGGCAGGCCCGGGCCAGCTCCGGGCTCTCGGACAGGAAGCCGTACCCCGGATGCAGCGCGTCCGCTCCCGAGGCGACGGCGGCCTCCACCATGGCGCTGACCTCCAGGTAGGCGGCGGGTCCGGTATCCGCCAGCACCTGGAGTTCGTCGCAGCGCCGCACGTGCGGGGATGCCCCGTCATCGGCCGAACGCACGCCTACGGTCGCGATCCCCATGGCCCGGGCCGCTCTGAAAATCCGGCAGGCGGCCTCTCCGCGGTTGGCGACCAGAAGCTTCCGTAGAGGAGGCATCGAGGTCATGCCAGCTGACTCCCGTCGGCGGCCCGCACGGCAGGATGGCTTTCGAGGAGCCTGCCTCCGGTCGGTGGGCACGCGTCCGGGACGGGGCCCTTCGCCGCGGTCATGCCAGTTCCAGGACGAGCTTGCCGACGTTCTCTCCGCGGAAGAGCATCTGCAACGTCTCGGGGAAGTCGTCGACAGTCCCGCTGACCACGTGCTCCTTGACCTTGAGCTGTCCGGTGCCGATCCAGGCGGCGATGTCCTGGCCGGCCTGCGGGTAGCGCTTGGCGTAGTCGAACACGACGAGGCCTTCCATACGGGCGCGGTTCACCAGCAGAGAAAGGTAGTTGGAAGGGCCCTTGACCGGTGTGGCGTTGTTGTACTGGCTGATCGCACCACAGACCACGACACGCGCATGCATCGCCAGCCGGGTCAGCGCGGCGTCCAGGATCTCTCCTCCGACGTTGTCGAAGTAGACGTCGATGCCGTCGGGAGCATGTCGGCGCAGCGCTTTCCTTACGTCCTCGGCGCGGTAGTCGATCGCCGCGTCGAAGCCCAGTTCGTCGGTGAGCAGAGCGCACTTCTCCGGTCCTCCGGCAATGCCGATGACCCGGCATCCCTTGACCTTGGCGATCTGTCCCACGATGGTGCCGACAGCTCCGGCCGCTCCCGACACCACGACGGTCTCACCGTCGCGCAGTGCTCCGACGTCGAGCAGGCCGAAGTAGGCGGTCATGCCGGGCATGCCCAGTGCGCCGAGGTAGGTGGAGGGCGGGGCGAGGGAGGTGTCGATCTTCATGGCGCCCCTCCCGTCGGAGATCACGTACTCCTGGACGCCGAAGGCGCCGACCACGTGGTCGCCCGGCTGGTATTCGGGGTGGTTGGAGGCGATGACCTCGATGACCGAGCCGGCGCGCATCACCTCGCCGAGAGCGACGGGGGGCAGGTAGGAGGGGCGGTCGTCCAGCCAGCCCCGCATCGCCGGGTCCAGGGAGACGACGCGAGTGCGGCCCAGGAAATGGCCGGGGCCGGGCTCCCCGACGGGCTCGGAGGTGATGTCCCAGTCTTCGGGCTTCACCTCGCCCACTGGGCGGGCGGCCAAACGGATCTGGCGATTCATGGTGGACACAATGCCTCCGATCACGTGCGACTAGCGCAGCGTACCGACCAGTAGGTATGAGAGTGGTGTGTCGGTGGTCACAGTTCAGCAGCATCCGAGGAACACCGGCCGCCGTCAGCAGTGCGGCGGCGGCTGTGACGCCTCGACGCCGTACTGATGCGTGAGTGGCAACCGAACCGCCCGACAGAGGCACCTTCCACCGTGGGGCCGCGCTGGACGCCCCACGCGGGGGTTCATCGCGTGGCCGCGCCCGATGAACCGCCCGCCCCTCACACGCCACGTGCGTTGCGGCCTCCCCCCAGCCGACTGACAGACCGTCAGGCGCTTGCCACGCCAGGGCGGAACGGTCTCAACTGCGCGAGGCCGGCTGGTGCGATCCCACGTTCTCCGATGTCTTCCGGTCGGTAGCGCAAGGTGAAGCACGTCACCGTCCGTTCGCGTTGGCCCGTACCAGTCTGGCGGGTAGGTTCCAGCGATCACGGGGGGAGGACGTCCCCACCCGCCCCGAGCGCGGGTTTCCCTTGCGCACCATCCTCTGATGAGAGATACAGGACATGTCTGCTCAAGAACCCTCACAGCATCCTCCCCGGCGCATCGGCGTGGTGGCCGAGTCTGTCTCCGGGGAGACGCGGGTCGCGGCGACCCCGGCGACGGTGAGACTGCTGCTGGGTCTCGGCTACAAGGTCGTCGTCGAGTCCGGGGCCGGCGAGGCCTCCGGCTTCAGCGACCAGGCGTACGCCGAAGCGGGAGCAGGGATCGGCGAGGCCTGGGACGCGGATGTCGTCCTCAAGGTGAACGCCCCCTCCGACGCCGAGATCCGCCGGTTGCGCAAGGGCGCCACCGTGGTCGCCCTGCTGAGCCCGGCGCAGAAGCCCGAACTGCTCCAGACGCTCGCCGACGCCGACGTCACCGCCCTGGCGCTGGACGCCGTACCGCGTATCTCGCGGGCGCAGTCGATGGACGTGCTGTCCTCGATGGCGAACATCGCAGGCTACCGCGCGGTCATCGAGGCCGCGCACGCCTTCGGACGGTTCTTCACCGGCCAGGTCACCGCGGCGGGCAAGGTTCCGCCGGCGAAGGTGCTGGTGGCCGGTGCGGGTGTGGCCGGTCTCGCGGCGATCGGCGCCGCTTCCAGCCTCGGCGCGATCGTCCGCGCCACCGACCCACGGCCGGAGGTCGCGGACCAGGTGAAGTCGCTGGGCGGCGAGTACCTGCCGGTGAAGGTCGCTCAGGAGGCGAGCACCGACGGCTATGCCAAGGCGACCTCCGCCGATTACGACCGCACCGCCGCCGAGCTCTACCGTGAGCAGGCCGGGGACGTGGACATCGTGATCACCACCGCGCTGATCCCCGGCCGGCCGGCGCCGCGCCTGCTGACGGCCGCGGACGTGGCCGTCATGAAGCCGGGCAGCGTCATCGTCGACATGGCCGCCGCGATGGGCGGCAACGTCGAGGGCACCGTGCCGGGGCGGACGGTGGTGACCGACAACGGCGTCACCATCATCGGCTACACCGACCTGGCCTCCCGGCTCCCGGCCCAGGCCTCGCAGTTGTTCGGCACCAATCTGGTGAACCTGCTGAAGCTGCTCACTCCCGGCAAGGACGGGCAGCTGACGATCGACTTCGACGACGTCGTGCAGCGGGCGGTGACCGTGGTGCGCGACGGCGACGTCACCTGGCCGCCGCCGCCCGTCGCCGTCTCGGCCGCGCCCGCCGCGCAGCCCGCCGCGGCCGCACCCGAGGCGCCCGGTCTGAAGCAGTCGAGGCCGGCGCCTGCGTGGCGCTACGGCCTGATCGGGCTCGGGATGCTCGCCATGTTCCTGGTGGTGGCCTTCGCCCCCGCCCAACTCGCGGGCAACTTCACCGTCTTCGCGCTGGCGGTGGTGATCGGCTACTACGTCATCGGCAAGGTGCACCATGCGCTGCACACGCCGCTGATGTCGGTGACCAACGCGATCTCCGGGATCGTCGTGATCGGCGCCCTGCTGCAGATCGGACACGAGAGCCGACTGGTCACCACGCTGTCCTTCATGGCGATCCTGCTGACGAGCGTCAACATCTTCGGAGGTTTCGCCGTCACCCGCCGCATGCTGTCCATGTTCTCGAAAGGCTGAGCCGAGATGACCTCCCTGACGGCTTCACACGCTGCCGACCTGGTCGCCGCCCTGCTGTTCATCCTCAGCCTGGCCGGCCTGTCCCAGCACCGCACCTCCCGGGCCGGCGTCGTCTACGGCATCGCCGGCATGGCCCTGGCCCTGGTCGCCACCGTCGTCGTGGCGGCGCAGAGCATCACAGCCGGAGCGGTCGCGCTGATCGTGCTGGCGATGGTGCTCGGCGCGGCGATGGGCCTGTGGCGGGCCCGCCGCGTAGAGATGACGCAGATGCCCGAACTGATCGCCGTCCTGCACAGCTTCGTCGGCCTCGCCGCGGTGCTGGTGGGCTGGAACAGCTACCTGGAGGTGGAGGCCCACGGCACGGCGCAGACCGTGGTCGGTGCCGACCTGCTGGGCATCCACCACGCCGAGGTGTTCATCGGCATCTTCATCGGCGCGGTCACCTTCTCCGGCTCGATCGTCGCCTTCCTCAAGCTCTCCGCGCGGATCAAGTCCCGTCCACTGATGCTGCCCGGCAAGAACGCCCTCAACGTCGGCGCACTCGTCGCCTTCGTCGCGCTGACCGTGTGGTTCACCATCAGCCCGAGCCTGCCTCTGATGATCGCGGTGACCGCGCTGGCGCTGGCGCTCGGCTGGCACCTGGTCGCCTCGATCGGCGGCGGCGACATGCCGGTCGTCGTCTCCATGCTGAACAGCTACTCCGGCTGGGCGGCAGCCGCGGCCGGCTTCCTGCTCGACAACAACCTGCTCATCGTCACCGGCGCGCTCGTGGGCTCCTCCGGCGCCTACCTGTCGTACATCATGTGCAAGGCCATGAACCGGTCGTTCCTCTCCGTCATCGCGGGCGGTTTCGGCATCGAGGCACCGTCGGGCGCCGCGGAGGAGCAGGGCGAGCATCGCGAGGTACGCGCCGCGGAGGCGGCCGAGATGCTGGCCCGTGCCCGCTCGGTGATCATCACCCCCGGATACGGCATGGCCGTCGCCCAGGCCCAGCACCCCGTCGCGGAGCTGACACGGCGGCTGCGCGAGCGGGGCGTCGAGGTCCGCTTCGGCGTCCACCCCGTCGCCGGCCGCCTGCCCGGGCACATGAACGTGCTGCTGGCCGAGGCGAAGGTGCCCTACGACATCGTCCTGGAAATGGACGAGATCAACGACGACTTCACCGACACCTCGGTCGTCCTGGTCATCGGAGCCAACGACACCGTCAACCCCGCCGCCACCGACGACCCGGGCAGCCCGATCGCCGGCATGCCGGTGCTGCGGGTCTGGGAAGCCGAGCAGGTCATCGTCTTCAAGCGCTCCATGGCCTCCGGCTACGCGGGCGTGCAGAACCCGCTCTTCTTCCGCGAGAACAGCGGCATGCTCTTCGGCGACGCCAAGGAGAGCGTCGAGGAGATCCTTCAGATACTCAGCGCCGCCACCGGAGGCGACGCGTCCCCGGCCACACGCCGGACGACGGCGGCCAGCCACTGACAGCCCGTCTCCGACGTCCACCCGGACTCCGCGCGTGACCGGGTGGACATCGGCCACCTGGTCGACCGAGATCAGGTCCTACCTGGCACGTCTCGAACTCGCCGCAGGCGACTCGCCGGTCTCACCGTCATGCCCGCGCCCACCACGGGCGCCCTCAGCTCAGGCGGTCCTGTGCGTGGTGAGGTGAGAGAAGAGACAGCCACGGTGAAGCCATCCGCCAGGTACGTGAAGTTCCGACGACCAGGGCGGATGATGGCCCAGATCTTGGGTCCGCTCGGCCGGCTCCCTGCCGGGATGGCACCGCAACAGACATCGATTCGCGTGGCGCACGCGCGATGTCCTCGGCGGTCCGAGCGTCCACCGGCGATCCCGATGGCCCGGAGATGGAATATGGCGAACAAGAGGTCCTTCTACGAGGTCTTCGGCCTGTTCCGCCTGGCCGTGATCGCCCAGCAGATCTACTACCGCTACCACCACAAGCAGACCCGCAACCCGGCCTCCCGGCATCTGTGGCTCGCCGTCACCTACTTTGGGCGACGCTGCCGTTCGGCCATCCGGCGCGCCGGCCGTTGACAACCCGGCACATCGAGAACCAGGAACATTCATGCCACTGATCTGTCTCGTGCGCCACGGCCAAGCCTCCTTCGGCGCACACGACTACGACGTCTTGTCGGACCTCGGCCGCGAACAGGCCCGGGCCGTGGGCCGGGAACTCGCCCGCCGTGAATTGCGCGACCCGCACATCATCTCCGGCTCCCTCACCCGCCAGCGCGACACGGCCCGCCTCCTCGCGGACGCCGCCGGTTTCACCGAGCCACTGTGCGAAGACCCACGCTGGAACGAGTTCGACCACGTGGCAGTGCTGCGCCGCTACCCGGATCCGGGGCTGCCCCGCACGGCTGCGGACTCCCGTGCCGTCCAAGACGTCCTCGACCGCGCCCTGCGCTCTTGGATGGAGGACACCGACGAAACGGCCACAGGATGGGCCGCCTTCAGCAATAACGCCGCCACTGCCCTGACCGAGTTGTCCGCAACCCTCGGAAAGGGCCGCGACGCGGTCGTTGTCACGTCGGGCGGAGTCCTCGCCGGGCTCTGCGGCACCCTGCTCTCCATCCCACCGGCCGGCCTCATCGCCCTCAACCGCGTCACGGTCAACGCCTCCATCACCACGTTGGTCTCCGGCGCTTCCGGCACCAACCTGCTCACGTTCAACGACCATGCCCACTTCACCGGCGAACAGCAACACCTGCGCACCTACCGCTAAACCCTCACAACGAGTCCAGGACCGGCGCGTCCCTGGACCGCCCACGTCGAGCCAAGGACGGAGAACCCCATGACGACGATGACGGCAGCCAGAATCAACCTGGAGACCGGCACATTCGGACTGCACGAACTCCCCGTACCACCATGATCGCCAGCTGAGGGTCGTGCTCCTTGCAGCCTCCATCGCAGCCAGAAATGCCTGCGGCGGCAGGTCGGCGTGCACGCCGAGGTTGGTCATGGTGTCGAGACGTACGCGTCCCGCAGGCGGTTGTACCAGGCGTCCAGGTAGCGGCCGTTGTCGTAACGGGCTCCACCCACTCTCGTTCCGGGCGGGGTGAGCTGTCCGCCGGTCGGCGTGTGGTGGAGCGTCTTTCAGCACCGGATCGCTGCACATCGACGCCCGGAGATCGCCGGGATCAAGTGTCAGTCGAGATGGATCACTGTGCTTCTGTGTCCACCGCTGAGGGCCGTCAGGGGGTCGTAGGTCGGGGCTCAGCTCGCGGATCGGTCCAGCGCTTCCAGGTAGATGGAGAGCTGACCAGCGGCGTACAGCTGGGCCGTTCCGCGACCCCTGAGGTCGCGCCGCCACTCTTCCAGTGCCCCGGCGAGCCCTTTGAGGCTGCCGGCCCCGCGGAGTTGTCCGAGGACGGTGGCGATGGTGCCCAGGGCCTGGCCTCCTCGGCGCAGCAGGTGCGCCAGCTCCGCGTCGCGCACGTCCAGCGCGAGATACTGGCGGTGCCCGGTGCGCGCGTCACGCTGTGGGGTGAGGAGCCCAGCGCGTTCCCAGGCTCGCAGGGTGGCCGGGTTGAGCCCGAGGTGGCGGGCGAGTTCACCGATGCTGTACGGCGCCCGATGACCGACCGCTGCATCTGGGGTTGCGGCTGCGAGATGAGAATGCGCCGCTTCGACGGTTAGTAGCGTGTTGCGGTCACGAGCCAGGAGCGCGTGTCCAGCGTCAATGTGCTCCAGGGCCTCGTCCAGCCGGCCGCTGGTGACGGCATGCATGATGCGCCGGCTCGTCGAGTGGCCGAAGGCAGGGACGAGCGCCAGGTAGGCCGTGAGGCCGGCGGCATGAGTGGCGGTGTAGTCCCGGTATCCCGTCGGGCTGCGGTGGGCAGGCGGGATGATGCCGGCGTCCTCGTAGTTGCGAACCGCCTGCGTGGAGAGGCCGTGCCGACGAGCCAGGTCCACGGGTCGCATGTGACCTCCGATTGAGGGTTTCCACGCACGTGAGCGGAAAACCAGCCGCAAAGTCTCCACCGAGCATTCAAGAATACAATTCAGCAACATGGCAAAGAGCAGGCACACCGTGCCCGGAGACTTCGACCTCACGATGGACGAGCTGCGCGTCGTGGCGCGTTACGCGGTGTGGCACGCAGAGGACGTCTTGTCGGTCTTTGAGCGGGATGTTCCCGATGATCCGCGTCCCCGTGCAGCGATCGACGCGGCCTGGGCGTTCATCAAGGGTGCCAACAGGTCGAAGTGGCAGCGCGTCACTTCCCTCGAGGCGCATCGAGCCGCTCGGTCCGCGCCCTCCGAAGCCGCGCGACTGGCCGCGCGATCCGCCGGTGACGCCGCGTCTGCTGCATACCTGCATCCCATCGCACAGGCCAGCCAGGTCGGCCACATCCTGCGAGCCTCCGCGAACGCCGCACGCATCGGCGAGATAGAGGCGGGCGGCGACCCCGCGGTTGCGGATGCCCTGCTGGAACGGTCGCGGCGGCGTGCGGCACCGGTGCTCATCGACGTGCTTCGCCGCTACCCACCCCTGACAGGCGGCAGTAATCACGTCGCCCGGCTGATGAGCACTCTGGATCACTCCCTGCGCCAGACGGCTGACCGGTCGGCAGGGCATACCGCAGGGAGTCGCGCCCATGCGCTCAGGAGGGAACGCAAGTCATGATCCTTCCAAAGGTCCGTGACCCTCGCTTCGTGACGATCCGCCGTGGTGGGACTCTCACTGATGAAAATCACCGGCTCCTTGCTCTATGGGCTGCCTCGTGTGCAGAGCACGTACTTCACCTCTTCGAGTCGGCCCAGCCTGGGGACCCGCGACCGCGCCGGGCAATCGAGCATGCGCGGGCCTGGGTACGTGGTGAGGTCAAGATGATGCAGGCTCGCGCGGCGGGTGGCCATGCGATGGGGGCAGCCAGAGACTTGCGTGGGGCAGCACGGCATGCTGCGTACGCCGCCGGCCAAGCCGGGGCGGTGGCCCACGTCGCCGCGCACGAGCTCGGCGCGGCCGCCTACGCGATCAAGGCTGCACGTGCAGCGGCGCCGGAAGGCAGCCGCGAGGCCGCAGGGCGACTCGAGTGCCAGTGGCAGCGTGATCAGCTCCCGAGGGCAATCCGTGAGCTCGTACTCGATGACCAAAGGTTGCGCAACGACATCTGCTGGTCGGTGTTCGACTGACCTCACCGCCGCATCGCCCGCGGCTTTCGCGCCCGCGACCACTACCGGCTACGCATGCTGCTCATCGGCGGCGGACTCGCTCGCCCCCACCTCAGACAGGCAGAGCCCGATTACCCAACCACCGGCCGAAGGACCGTGTTTTCTTTGGCCGGCTGACGGATAGGATCGTCGCTGGTTCCGCATCGGTCACCGCAGCGAGAGCCCCGCCGATCACCCCCGGGTCGGGCATGGTCCGAAAGAGACGACCCAAGGTTGCGAGATGCCCCTGACTGCCGACCGGACCGCCCTCGACTTGCTCGATGCGCACCTGGAGGCACTATCGGACGGAACGGACCTCCCGCTCCCTCAGGGGCCGGTCCGTCTTGCAGGGGAAGGAGGGGGCGAGCTCATCCACTGGGCCCTCGACCAGCTCCGGCGCATCCCCTGCGAGCCGAAGGACACCTTTGCTCGTCAAGTCAGCACTCTGCTGCTGGAGTTCCGTTAACGGCGCTGTCCCTGGAACGCGGCGGCGCTGCGGCTGCTCGACGACACGTACACCTTCGCGGCTACCGGCCCCCGGCGGCACAAAGACTGGGCCCACGACGTCCGCGCTGTGATGCACCGATCGGTTTCCGACCCCCGGGGTTGGGTCCGCCTGGATTGGGACCGCACCAATGCCGCCCGCCGCACGATGCCTGCGTACCCCTTCGATCCCCCGGACTCATCAGAGCTGCCTGGCCTCCTGTACCCCCTGGATGCGGAGGCAGCAGTCGCCGCGCTCGCCATCATGGCGAAGGAATGGCAGTCTGAACCCGCACCTGTCCGCTCCCGCCCAGACCGGGATGCCGCGCTGGCGGATGCCCGAATCCTACTGACCGGTACGGGCCCACCGCGCGCTACTGGACCAACGCGACGACCGCCACTTCTGACCCGGCCCCGGACTTCCTCGCAGCGGGTCTCCAGGGCACTCAATCACATCGTTTCCTCACCTCCGAGTACCTCAACGGCCTCGACTTCTTCGAGGACCTGGGCCTGATCGCGGTAACGGATGACGAAGTGGGTGTCTTCTGGTCGTTCGGGGCGTACTGACGACGTCCAATAAACACCTGGCGACAGTTCCACCGCGCCTCAGTCCCCCCGCCCGGGCATCGCCGCCGTTGAGGCCGGCTGTGCCCGGGCAGCCCAGGGCCTGTCCGGCAAGCGTGAATTGAGGTGTGTGCGGCGCACCCGTTCCAGTGCTGGACCGACCCGATCGGCTTCGTCGGCATGCTCGGCGTCGAAGATCGGACACGTCGCCGAGGGCCCCATGACGGAGACCAGGGCGGGCCGCCGTCCGTCGACGCCCCGGTGTCGGAGATGCCGAGGCTCTCCGCGCGAACGTGCAGGTCGGATTCGCCGACCCGCTTCTCCTCAAACCGTGTCGAGGAGCGAACCAGAAGGTCGCGGAGGCGCTGGATCGCCCGGGAGGGACGGCCGCCGCCAACTCGATCACCGACACCGGTCCACTCATGCCTTTGAGCCTCTCCAGCCGGGACCGTCCTCCCCACCTCATTACTCAGCGCGCAGGCACCACAACACTTGAGCCAGGACCCCAGAACGGACGCCACCTCCGCGCCAGCTGACGGCATGTGGCGCTCGTGGCCCTTTCGAGCGTCCTCATCGTGCCCCGACCGATCTGCGGTCCCGGCTGAAGAGGAAGCGACGCAGGTTCTCGACGTCGGCAGCGACGGGACAGGAAGGGCGCCAGAGAGTAAGAAATCCCGGCCCATCTCGCCGACGTGGCACCCGACGGCCTGGCTAATGGATCAGAGCATTCGCACTAATGATCATTAGGCCGATCAGCATATCGAGGCCCCCTGCCCGGCACGAGGACGGCCATCCGTGCCCAGCGGTGCGGGCGGCGGAAGCACCCAAGCCGAACAAGGCGACGGTGTTGAACAGCAGGGCCGCATCTACAGCCATGGCCTCTGCCCACCACCCGGCTACCGCGGCAAGCAGTATCCCCACCGTGGGCAGCACGGCGGCGACCAGTGGCCACTCGGCGAGCACCGACCGCAGTCTGCTCGCGGTGGCCGGTCCGTCGACGGACGCACGCTGGGCGATGACGTGCGCGTACCCATGGGCTGCACTCGATGCCAGCGCGGTGAGCAGTACCCACAGCGCATCGGGACCAGGATCGGCCTCCTCGCCCGCCGGGTCCAGCGCGGCCACCATGGCGCTGGCCAGCACCAGCCCGTAGATGCCGCTGAACAGCCACCGCTCCGGCGGCCGTCGCCGCAAGATCCCCTCTGGTGCAACGCCCTCAGGGCGGACACGGTCAGCGCGGTCGGGCATCACATCGCCTCATACGCGAAGAAGGATGGGTCCGCACATGCTCATCCGCGTCACGTCAGGGACAACAACGCCACGCGGGTAAACATGAAGTTCTACCTGAAGAGTGGCAGGGTGCCGCCGCCGGATCCCGTGCCGACAACGGTCGGCACGGCATCCCAGTTCGCCCTGGCGCAACACGCGTACCCGCCGCGAGGGGTCTCCGATGCCGTCCAGGTCCTGGCGGAGAGGAGTGTGTGAGGCGCGGATGATCCCGTAGACGTAGGTGCTCATCTCTCATTCCTCTCGCCTGCGCGCGGCCCGGTCGCTCTGACGTTCCCGGCCCTCGCCACGTTCCTGCTGGAAGGCGTCGGAGACCGTCTCCGCGGCGCCGGACAGGGCTCCCTTGGTCTTGCCGCGGGCGCCGGAGTCCGTGAGCTGTCCGGTGAGCTCCGTCAGCCCGGCCGGCCTGCGCGGTCCCGCTTCCAGGTCGAGGCGGTTGCACGCCTCGGCGAAGCGCAGGTAGGTGTCGACGCTGGCGACCACGATCCGTATGTCGATCTTGAGTATCTCTATCCCGATGAGCGAAACCCGTATGTACGCGTCGATCACCAGCCCGCGGTCGAGAATGAGTTCCAGAACGTCGTAGAGGCCGCTGGAACCGCCCCCGCCGCCCTGCTGTGTCGCCACGGTCATCACGGCCAACCCCTTGCCATCTTGTCTCTGCGTGGTCCCGTCGGCGCTGTCCCGCACTGCGACGCAGGTTTTCAGGTGCGAGTAGCCCCACCGCCTGCACCCAAACAAACGTACGAACTTGGTGAGGTGGGGCGGCAGACATCGACCTCTACCTGGGCGGCTCCGTGCCCTTCATGCGCACCTTGCGCTGGGCCGGCGTCCCCGCGCACCGCAACCGCTGCGAAGGAGTCGGCCCCGGTCGGCGGCCCAAGCGAAAGACAGAGCACCTACGCCATGGACTCCGGTGGCGACACCTGAGAAGGGGGGATCCGACGATTACTCGGTATGGAGCGTCTGCTCATGCCGCCCGGAGCTGGCCGGGCACGAGCCGCCACAGCCCGTGGTCGTCGGCGTGCAGGTGCACGGAGCTGCACCTGCCGTGCCCCGGGCCGGACTTTCGTCGCCATGAGGCCGCGCCCTGCTGAGTCCGGCCGCTACCGGCAGCCCTTTCGGCAACGGTCGGAAGGACCCGAGGCGAGTCGGCGACAACTGTCCCAATCCGGCATCCCGCCCGTCCAGGCTGCACAGGGCGCGCGGTCCAGCACATCCTCGCCGCGGCATCGGTGAGGGTGCTGAGGACGGTACCGGCGTCCCCGCGGGCGGCTTCGGGAGTTGCACCCTTGATGACATGGCGACCGCTTCGACGAATTGGTGCCCGCTGAGCGGTCGGGTCGCCGGCAGCGGCTCGCGGAGTAGCCGTGCGAAGGGTGCCGGGAGCTGGTCGGCGAGTTCCTGCGTTCGCCGCCGAGCAGGTGGACACCAAGGATGGCAGCCACCGCCCGCGTCCTCCGCTCGGCTCCCCCGATGGTCCGTACGCGACGGGCATGGGGCCAATGGGCGGTATGGATGGCCAAAGGTCAGTTGCTGAGGGCGCGGGTAAGCGTTTCGCGGCAGTCGATGACGGTGTCGACGCCGACGATCTGCAGGGTGCGCATCACTGATGCGGTGGGCGCGGCCAGCCGCAGCCAGCCGCCTGCCTCACTCGTAGCGTGGTGGGCGGCGATGAAGATGTTGATGCCGCTGGAATCCATGAAGGTGACCCGACCGAGGTCGACCACGATGCGAGGGCGGACACCGTCGGGAACGTCCAGGGCTTGCCGGAGCTCGACCCCGGTGTGGTGGTCGATCTCTCCCGCCAGAGTCAGCACACAGATGCCGTCCGTGGTGTTGGACACGATCGACAACCCGGCGGGCTGCTGATGGGGCTCAGCTCGTTCGGTATCCGTCATTCGTCCCTCAGCCAAATCGGTGATACCGGCACACTGAGACCTTAGCCTGGAGTGCTGATCCGCACGGTACGGGTGATTCCCTCATGCGGGGAGGCCCACAGCAGGGTGAAAAGCGTGCAGCGCGCATGCGCGGGTACGCGCGGGGGGGTGTGAACGGGGTAAGAGAAGGCGGTCGGCGTGGAAGCAGTCCCTGTGGGTGAGGACAGCGCCGCGCCGGGCGATCAGGCCATACAGGCCACGGTGGCCCTTGACGGCGACGGCACCTGCCTCGCCCGGGCGCGCCATCTGGCCGCCGACTTTCTCAACCGTGTGCATGCCGAGCACGGCCCGCCCGTCTCCCAGCGCGCCACGGACCTGACCCAGCTGGTGGTCAGCGAGCTGGTCACCAACGCCCGCAGTACGCGCTCGTTCCGGGGCTGATGGATCTGCGGATCGTCGGCGACGTGGTTCGAGGCGATCGCCTACGCCACCGGCATCCGCGCCCCGCGCCCCGCGCCCCGCGCATCAAGGCATGCACCGAAGATGGAGCGGCAGGCCCCCTCCAACCCACCCGGGACGAATTGACAGAACTCACCCAGGTCCTGCACCTGCCGCTCGGCAAGGTGCCGGCAGCGAGCCGGCCGCACCACACCGCGGCGGCCCACCCTGGTCTGCCCGTGTGACCTTCCCAACGGCCGGACACGGCGCATGCCGAGTCACCGTATGGATGGGGCACTCGCCGCATGGGCTTTGAGCTCTGCGGGCTGCTGGTGTTGTTCGTCCTCAGTACCGAGTTGCTGCCCGCCGCGAACAGGTGCCGGGGCGGGTCACTCAGGCGGCTCGGAGGCTGCCTACTCCACGGCGAAGCGGGCAGCGTCGTCCGCGAGCTCGCTATCAACGCTGTGCTGCGGCCCTGGTGCGGGAGGGCACGCCGTGCTTGCGGCCGGCGGCCCTGCGGCCGTGGAGTAGGCACTGACTCTTCGGCGATAGGCGCCGGAAGTGCCCGGTCGCTTGGAATTCCGCCGCACACACGCACCCTCGGCCTGCTCTCGCGGCTTGGGGTTTCTCACTACCTTCGGTGAGCACCCCTTCTTGGCCTTCTGTCCTCATGGGCGGCCGCCGGCGAAGAGAACCGGGGTAGTCAGTGCTGCATCCAGCGCCAGTCCGGCATGGACGGCGCATGCGGCATGGAGGGCATGTGCGGCGTTCTGCTCATGGCCCGCTGCCACATCCCCCGGGCCTGTTCCTCGGGGCGCTGCTGTTCTCCGTGCAGCGCGTTCAGGACGAGCATTCCGCCTGTCAGCGCCGGGATTGTCCACTGCAGGAAGGCGAGCTGCCGCTGCGCCTTGTCCGTGTCGACGGGGTGCTCCTGGGCCTTTTCGGTGTCTTCCGGGTCACTGGAGGACGCCAGCTCGATCTTCTTGCCCAGCACCCGGCTGTAGGCGGTGGCCGCCAGTGCGGCTCCGGTCAGAACTGTCTTTGCGACGGTGGAGGCGGCCACTCCCTGCTGGGTGGCAACCCGTGCGGCGTTCGCCGCGAGCAGGCCACTGCTGCCGACGAGATGGGTGCCGATGGCCGCGGCGTTCACCGGCGCCCACTTCGCCCAACCGGAGCTGGCGATCCGCGCGGTGACCGCCTGCGTTCCGCCTTCAGCTCGTGCCGCGCCGTTGAGGCCCACTGCGCCCATCAAAGCGCCGCCGAACCATGCAGCCAGCCCCAAGTCGTGCAGGCTGCGCATGACGGTATTGCGTTCCGACATCTCGTGACTTCCTTTCGGTGGACAGCGAGGCCGGCAGCACACCGGTGCTGCATCCACTGTTGCCCGACCCAAGACGGGCCGCACCTCGGGCACTGGCGAACGGACCACAATCCGTAACAGCCGTCGTGAGAGGCAGCCCATGAGCGACACAACCTGGCCGCGACACGCAGATAGGCCCCGCGGTGGTCCGCCGCTCGCCCGTCCGTTCTTCGGCCCCGGAACGCTGTCGGCCCTGGCCACTACGAACTCGGAGCCCTTGCCGTGCCCCTCCCATGGCGGCACCGTCACGATCGCCTGGTGTCGCGTCTACGTCGCCGACTTCGCCTCAGTACGACAAGACCTACGGGACGATGGCGGGCGTCATCGTCCTCCTGGTGTGACTGTGGTTAACCCATCTCGCGATGCTGCTGAGGTGCAGTTCGACGCCGAGGCCGTACGCCGGCCGGTCATCGCCAGCGGCCCGCCGCCGGAAGCCGAGCCATAGGCCGAATGCGCGATTACGTGCGGGACGTGATCGAGCGGGTGACCCTCAGCGTGCTGGCCGCCCGCGCCGCCGGGTGAACCGAGGACGCCGATCTCATCGCCGAGCACATCCGGCACAGTCGGCCTGCTGCTGGACCGCTCCCGCGTCCTGGCGCAGGCGGTCGAAGCCGGACAGGCCGCCGTGGTGGGACTGTCGTACCGGCTTGCCGACCGAACGGCCCGCCTGGTCACCGCCCGCGGCCTTGAGGTATCTGCACACGCGGTTTCGTGACGCGGGGTGTTCAGCGTTGCGGGGGCACGACCGTGCGCAATCGGGGTCGGCGCGCATTCGGTGGGCTCTGGCAGGATCATCGAACGGCGTCGATGCTGGGCCGGGCCCGCGGCGTTGCTCAGCCGGTTGGCGATAGCCAGTCCCAGCCCCTCCTCCACCGGGCAACGAAGCGACGATGAGGTCGCACCCCGCCGGTCGAGCTCGCGCAACAATCCATAAGACTGTGCGGGTAGGCGGCCATGGAACCGGGAACCGCCACCACGGCGTGCGCCTTGACCGGGGCGTCGGCGAGGGAGGGGGGAAGAAGAACGCCCACCTGGTACCCCAGCTCCTGCGCGGCCCTGCGACCTGCCCGGTGCCGCGCTCGGCGTCACGCTGGTGAACCGTTCCGACCACAGGACCGTCGAGGCACTGCGGTCCTAAGCGTGGCGGTACATCGAAGGCGACACACCTCGGACGGCCCTGCTCGGCCCGTTCCGCGTCCTGGTTCCCGAGACCTGAGCCCACGTCCCGCGCCAACGCCGTCACGGCCTCACAGCGTCGGCAGCCGCAGGGCGAGGATGGCCACGTCGTCGGTGCTGCCGGGCGGCATGCGCGCGAGCAGCTGGTCGCAGAGCGTGTCCAGCGGTTCGTGGGCGAGCGCGAGGGCGTGGTGGCGCAGACGGGCGAGGCCGGTGTCGAGGTCGCTGCCGGGAATCTCGATCAGGCCGTCGGTGTAGAGCAGCAGGGTGGAACCCGGCGGCAGGGGCAGCGCCGCGTTCGGCCGGCTGCCGCCGGTGCCCGGACCGGCGCCGAGGAGGAGTCCCTGCCCGGCTTCGAGGTACCGCGCCTGTCCGTCCTGGTCCAGCAGGAGGGGCGGCGGATGCCCGGCGCTGGTCCACCGCAGCGTCCACGGGCCGGTGTGCGGGCTGCCGTCGAGCAGGGCGAGGACGAGGGTGGCCATGGGGACGGTGGTGATGGCGGGCATGGCGTCGTCGAGGCGGTCGACGACGGCGCCGGGCGGTCCGGTGTGGTCCCAGGCCAGAGACCGCAGGATGCCGTGCAGTTGCGCCATCCCGGCCGCCGCGGTCAGGTCGTGGCCCACGACGTCGCCGATGACCAGCGCAATCGTGCCGTTCTTCAGCTCGAACGCGTCGTACCAGTCGCCGCCGACCTGCGAGCCGGCCGGGGCGGGCTGGTAGCGGGCGGCCAGCCGCAGGCGGCCGGGCTGGGGCAGCGGGGCGAGCAGGTTGCGCTGCATGGCCTCGGCGACGGCCCGCTGGCGGCCGAACCGGCGGGCGTTGTCGATGACCAGGCCGACCCGGCGGCCGATGTCGCCCACCACTTTCAGGTCGTCGGTGTCGAAGGGGTACGCCGGGTCGGTGCGCACCAGCGTCAGGGCGCCGGTGACCCGACGCCTGGAGCCCAGCGGCACCGTGATGGTGGACGTCGCACCCACCGCCCGCAGGAAGCCGCTGTGGACAGCGGCCAGGGCAGAGGCGGTCGGTGCGGCCACGTCCGCCTCGCGCTGCAGGACGGGATCACCGCCGTGCAGTACCTGTACCAGAGGTGAGCGGGCCGCCTCGCCTGCCTCGGGAAGGCGCTCGCGCCAGTCCTCCTGAGCGGCGTCCCGGCCCTCGGGACCCGTCGCCGCCACACGGTGGACCTGTCCGGAACCGACCCGGAGGTCAACCGCCGCCCAGTCGGCGAGGCGGGGAACCAGCAGGCGGCCCAGCCGGGCGAGAGCCTCATCGGTCTCCAGCGTCTGACCGAGCACGTCGGTGATCTCCGCGACCAGCGTCAGCCGCTCGGTGAGGTCCTCCAGAGCACGCGTATAGGCCGCACGCTCCCGTCGTGCGCTGCGGTCGCCGGCGGCGTCGGTCAACAGCACGGCCATGCCCATGAAGGAGCCGTCGTCCGTCAGGGGAGAAGCGGACCATGAGATCGCGATCAGGCCACCGTCACCGCGCAGAAAGCTGTCGCCCTCCCCTCGCGCCTCGAGCCTCTCGGCCAGGGCCCGCAGCAGCGGGCAGTGCTCCCGTGGGATCCTGCCGCCGTCCGCGTCCCGGTGCAGCAGGTCGTGTGCGTCCTCCCCGCGCATCGCCGCGGCGGCACGGCCCAGCAGCCGCTCGGCGGCCGGGTTGACCGCGAGGATCCGTCCGGCGGGGTCCACCACGATCAGGGCCGTGCCCAGCTGCCCGACGACGTGCCGCCAGAAGCCCTGCTCGGCCGCCGACGACCACAGCCCCGCATCTCCCACACCGTCCACCACGCTGCCCCTCCCGTCATGGAAACCCTCGCCGAAGACCGCAGGCGGATCGGCAGACCGACACACCAGTGGATCGATGGTCCCCGACTTGACACCGATCATCTCGGCGACCTTGCCTACTGCCCATGGTGTCCGACGGGTGGTGGTCGTCGTCGAGCCGGTCGGCGGCGTACAGCCGCCTTCGGCGGACGAGGCGCGGCAAGGCGGCCCTGGCGGCGCTCCAGACGTGCTGCGTCTGCACCTGGTCGTCGGGAAAGTCGGTGGTGTCCACCCCCAGAATCAGATCCACTGTTCAAATTCACTGTCATCGCGGACACGCCGCCGCCTGCACGACCAGCCGTGGTCGGGCTGGGCGTGGTGGGGCTGGAGGCGTGGTCGGCCTCGTGGTCGGGGTTCGTGGTCGCCCTGAACGCCAGCTCGGTTGAGTGTGAGCTGGCGGACGTTCCCGCCGAACAGGCTGGCTGCAGCGGGGGGACGGCCTGGCGGCGTGTGCGGGAGGTCCGAGACCCGCCCTGACAGGGGCACAACATTGCGCCTGCTGGGAAACCGTCAACCTCCGACGACAATCTCGCCCGGTCACCGCCGCAGCCAGCGGCAACCACGGTCGGCGACCGTAGGTCATCGACGGCGGCTCCCTACCGTGGGCCCGCGCGCTGACCACAGAGCGATGACGGCGGCGTCCAGGTAGTGGGGCGTCCACAGCCGGCGGGGCAGGCCGTGCATCGTGGTCGGCAAGCCGACAGCGGGGTACACGGGTACACGAAGCGACTGCGCATAGCCGCCATCGTGAGGGGATCCGCCGTCATGACCACACACGCCCGTTCCGCTGCCCGCACCTCCATCCAGCAAGCCGCCATGGTGGTGGGAGCGGTCTTCCTCATTATCGGCATCCTGGGCTTCATCCCGGGTATCACGACGAACTACTCCGCGATGGAGTTCGCCTCCCATGAATCGGAAGCAATGCTGCTCGGCATCTTCCAGACTTCTGTTCTGCACAACCTCGTCCACCTTGCTTTCGGCATCGCCGGCCTGCTCATGGCCCGCACCGCACCGGGCGCGTACACGTACCTGCTCGGTGGCGGCGCCATCTACCTGGTGCTGTGGATCTACGGACTGGTCGTCGGACACGGCACCGAGGCCAACTTCGTACCTTTCAACGCCGCCGACAACTGGCTCCACTTGGTCCTCGGCCTCGGCATGATCGGCCTCGCCCTCCTGCTGGGCCGTCGACGCACCCTCCGTAGCCGCCTGTAACAGCCTCGAGGAAACAAGCGTCTGACGGCAGGCGCTGACTGTAAGCGGCAGAGACTGCAGGAACAGACCGGAAGCCGCCGTCGCCAGGGCGGGGTCCAACGGCACTGTCACGAGGCTGGCGGCCGTCGCGGCGCTCACGGGCGCCCCGGGGTCGTCACTGCTCGGTCCGGCCGCTCAGCGGCACTCGGCCTCCTGGCCACGCCCCCGGTCGGCAGGCGTCGCCGTCCTCACCGCAGCGCACTCTTCTGCCGCCAGGCGGTCCACGGCACGTTCCACGCGCCGAAGCCGTTCCCCGGGTCGACCACGCCCTTGGTGTCCTTGCCCGTGATCTCGAACGGGTCGCCCGGTCGTACCTGCCCGTAGAACCAGGCCGCGTCCGCTTCGCTCATGCCTATGCAGCCCGAACTACGGTTGGCGTTGCCGAAGTGGGGGGCGTTCCACGGGGCCGCGTGCGCGTACATGCCCGACCAGGTCAGCCGCATCGAGTAGTCGACCATCTTGTCGTAGGCGTCGCCGAGGCCGACCGTCTCGGAGTTCATGTTGATCGTGCCCTCCTTGGCCATGAGCACGGCTGTTCCGCGCCAGGAGCGCTTGTCGCCGCCGGGTGTGCCGCCGGAGACCGGGATGCTCCGGACGGTCCTGCCGTCGCGTACCAGCGTGAGCCGGTGGCGGTCGAGGTCGACCTTGACGATCTGGTGGGCGCCGACGGTGAAGGTCGTCGTGTAGTCGCGCACGAACCAGCCGCCGTCGGGGCCGGAGTCGGTGCCGTTCAGTGCGGCGTTGAGTGTCACCTTCGTCCCGGGCTTCCAGTAGGACTTCGGACGCCAGTCGGCCCGGTCCTTGCCCGACCAGTCGCGTATCCAGCCCCAGGAGCCCTCGGTGCCGTCCGAGGTGGTGACGTGGAGCTGCTTCTCGACCTCGGCGCGGTTGTTGACCGGGTGGTCGAAGACCAGGGAGATCGGCTGGGCCACGCCGACGGTGGTGCCGGTGCCCGGACGCCAGTCGACCTTGTTGACCCTGTCCGCCTCGGCCGTGGTGAAAGAGGCCTTCGTGGTGGCGGCGCTGCCGCCCTCGGTCCGGGTCGCGACGGTGACCGTGTACGCCGTGCCGGGTGCGGCCTTGCGGTTCGAGACCCACTTCCCGCCGTCGGCCGCGACCTTGCCTGGCAGCCGGCGGCCGTCGGTGTCGGTGACCGTCACCGAGGTGAGACGGCCGTGAGAGGCGGTGACCGTCACCGGCCGGCCCGGCGCGGCCCGCCGCCCCTGGGGCGTGACGGTGACCGTGACGGGCCGGTCGTCGGACTTCTCGGTGCGCGACGCGTCCGAAGCGGCCGGCGGCGAACTCGACGAGCAGGCGGCGAGCGGCGCCAGCAGGGCCGCCGCGACGGCGGCCCGTATCGGGGCATGGGCGAACACACGTGTGCGGTGCAAGGGGACCTCCGGAACGGACGACTCCGCGGTGACAAGCGGACCATCGTGACTGTAGAGCCGGAAAAGGCCAGGTCAGCCGCTACGGAGCAATGTGACGGCGGTTGGTGAGGAACGGTCATGGTCCCGTCACATTCGCCGCGTGGAGCGGTCACGGGCCGCTGTGAGCATCCTCAGCGTCCCCGTGACCAGCCGGGGAGAAGGTGAGGCTCAGACCGTGTCAGCACTGCTCGTACCGCCCGGCCGCGCCCCCCGAGCGGGGCAGGGACCGGTGTTCCTCGGGCCCGTCACGCCCGAGGCCTACCGCGCCTTCCTGGCGTCACCCGCCGGCCGGGCCCTCCGCCCCGGCTTCCTGCAGTGCCCCTCCTGGGCCGACGTCAAGGAGGGCTGGCGCGCCCAACTGCTCGGCTGGGGAACGGATCCGGGACCGGGTGCGCTGAGCGGCGTGGCGCTGGTGCTGCTGCGTCAGTTCCCCGGCACACGCAAGTACTTCGCCTACCTTCCCGAGGGACCCGTGGCCGACTGGGCGGATCCCGACGTCGACGCCTGGCTCACGCCGCTGCTCGACCACCTGCGCGGCGCGGGCGCGTTCGCCGTACGCATGGGCCCCTCGCCCGCGTACCGGCGCTGGGACGCCTCCACGCTGAAGCCGCTCACCGGACCGGGCCGCCGGCTGGGCGACGTGCTCGCCAGCGAGGTCGACCCGCTCGGCACCGCCGTCGCCGAGCGGCTGCGCGCGCGGGGGTGGCGCCGCTGCGGCGGTGACGGGTCCGCGGACGACGGGGACGCCCAGCCCCGCCACGTCTTCCGGATACCGCTCGCCGGACGCACCCCCGACGATGTGTGGTCGGGACTCAACCAGGAGTGGCGGCGCAACATCCGGCGCGCCCGGAAGGAAGGCGTGGAGGTCGTCGTGGGCAGCGCCGCCGAACTCCCCGAGTTCTACCGGCTGCTGGGCATCACCGAGCGGCGCGACGGCTTCCGGCTCGGCCGCTCCCTCGCCTACTACGAGCGTCAGTACGCGGCGCTCAACGCCGAGGAGCCGGGCCGGATGAAGCTGTATCTCGCCCGTCACCGCGGTGAGATCCTCGCGGCCCACACGATGATCACGGTGGGGCGCCGGGTCTGGTACCAGACGGGCGCCTCGGCCGACCACCGCCGCGAGGTACGGCCCTCCAACGCCCTGCAGTGGCGGATGCTGCTGGACGCCCACGCCCTGGGCGCTGACGTCTACGACATGCGCGGGGTACCCTCCACTCTCGACCCCGGCGAACGTGCGTACGGACTGCTGCGGTGGAAGCTCGGCACCGGCGGACAGGTCGTCGAGACGTTGGGGGAATGGGAGACACCGTTGGGCGGCACCACCAACCAGACGCTCTACCGCGCCTTCCAGGCGTACCTGAACCGCCGGTGAGCGCCACGACGGGGACCGGTACGGGCAGCACCGCGTCCCGGCCGGACGACGAACGGGCCGGCGACGGCGGCGCCGGTGCGAAGGCGGCGTCCACGGCACGCAGCAGTGCCGTCATGGCCGCCGGGTCGGTCGTCTCCCGGGGCACCGGTTTCGCCCGCTCCGCCGTGGTCGCGGCGGCGCTCGGCACCATCGGGTCGACCGCCGACGGCTACGCGGTCGGCAACTCGCTGCCCACCATCGTCTACATGCTCCTCCTCGGCGGCGCGCTCAACGCCGTCTTCGTCCCCGAGCTGGTCAAGGCGGCCAAGGAGCACGTGGACGGCGGCGTCGCGTACACCGACCGGCTCGTCACGGTCTGTGTGGCCGCCCTGCTGGCGATCACCGCGATCGCGGTGTGGGCGGCTCCCGCGATCGTCGACGCGTACACCGACTACAGCGGCCAACAGGCCTCGATGACGACCGCGTTCGCCCGTTACTGCCTGCCGCAGATCTTCTTCCTCGGGCTGTTCACCCTGCTCGGTCAGGTCCTCAACGCACGCGGCCGGTTCGGCGCGATGATGTGGGCGCCGGTTCTCAACAACCTCGTCGTCATAACCGTGTTCGGCCTGTATCTGGCCTTCGCCACGGGCGGCGGGGACACGCTCAGCCCGACCGAAACGGCCCTGCTCGGCTGGGGGACGACCGCCGGGATCGCCGTCCAGACCCTCGCCCTCCTCCCCGCGCTGCGCGCGGCCCGGTTCCGCTGGCGGCCCCGCTTCGACTGGCGCGGCAGCGGACTGACCCGCCCGTTGCGGTCGGCCTTCTGGCTGGTGCTGCTGGTGCTGGCCAACCAGGCCGCCTACTGGGTCACGACCCGGCTGGCCACGACCGCGGGCCTCGAAGGCGGCCCGGGATACAGCGCGTACAACAACGCCTACGTCCTGTGGGCCGTACCGCACGGCATCATCACGGTGTCCCTGGTGACCGCCCTGATGCCCCGGATGAGCGCGGCCGCCGCCGACGGGGACACCGGCGCGCTGCGGCGCGACGTCTCCCAGGCCCTGCGCACCTCCGCGTCCGCCGTCGTACCCGCCGCGTGCATGCTGCTCGCCCTCGCCCAGCCGGTGATGGCCCTCGTCTTCGGGTACGGCAGAACCAGCACCGGCGACACCGCGGCCATGGCCGGGATCCTGATGGCCTTCGCGCCCGGACTCCTCGCCATGTCGGGCCAGTACGTGCTGTCGCGCACCTTCTACGCGCTCTCCGACACGCGCACCCCGTTCCTGCTCAACCTGGTGATCGTCGCCGTCAACGCGGGACTGTCCGTGGCAGCCGCCCACCTGCTGCCCGCGCGCTGGGCCGTGACCGGCATGGCGGCGGCGTACTCGGTGGCGCTGTGCGCGGGCTGGGCGGTGACCGCCCGGGTACTCGGCCGCCGTCTCGCCGTCGCCCGTCCGCTGCGCTCGACCGCCGTGGCCACGCACGCCCGGCTCCTCGTCGCCGCCGTACCCGCCACCGTGCTGGGCCACCTCGCCGCGCTGGGCGCCGCACGGGCGGGAGCCCTCGCCGCCGCAACCGCCGGTGCCGCCGTCGTCGTGCTCACCTTCGCCGTGCTCGCCCGCCCGCTGCGGCTCACCGAACTCGACGCCCTGCTCTTCGGCCTGCGCCGGAGACTGACCCGGTCCTGACCACCACCGAGGGAGAACTGC
Source organism: Streptomyces sp. NPDC052016 (assembly GCF_044548445.1). Lineage (NCBI taxonomy): Bacteria > Bacillati > Actinomycetota > Actinomycetes > Kitasatosporales > Streptomycetaceae > Streptomyces > Streptomyces sp. NPDC052016. The sequence continues at coordinate 316,251 of NZ_JBIUBX010000004.1, read as the reverse complement.
TCATGCCCCGCGTGCTCCTCATCGAGGACGACCCTTCCGTACGCGAAGGAGTCGAACTCGGTCTGCGCCGCCGTGGACACGAGGTACGGGTGGCCGCGACCGGCGAGGCCGGTCTCGCCGCACTGGCCGAATTCCGGCCCGATCTGATGCTGCTGGACCTGATGCTGCCCGGCATGAACGGCGTGCAGGTGTGCCGACGGGTCCGCGAGCGGAGCCAGCTGCCGATCATCATGCTCACCGCCCGGGGCGACGACTTCGACGTGGTGATCGGTCTGGAGGCCGGTGCCGACGACTACATCGTCAAACCCGCCCGGACCGAGGTGATCGAGGCCCGCATCTGCGCCGTGCTGCGCCGCATCGACAACACCGGCCAGGGCCGCACGGCCGTCGAGGTCTACGGCGACCTGGCCATCGACCGGGCCGGACTGAATGTCACCAAGTCCGGCAGGCGCCTAGCGCTCGCCCCCTCGGAACTCAAGCTGCTGCTGCATCTGTCCGCCGCTCCCGAGCAGGTGTTCAGCAGACAGCAGCTGCTGGAGCACGTGTGGGAGCACAGCTTCCACGCCGACGCACGACTGGTCGACGCCTGCGTCGCACGACTGCGCGGCAAGATCGAGGACGAGGCGGGCAGCCCCCGCTACATCCAGACGCTGCGGGGCTTCGGTTACCGCTTCGGACCGCTGTGACCCCCGGCGCCGGCCTCGCGCGGCGGCTTCTCGGCGCACGCACCGTCCGCCGCCGCACGGCCGACGACGGTACGACGCCCGCGCACGCTCCCGCAGGGCGCGCGCGGGCCAGGGCGTTCGGGCTGCGCACCCGGCTGGTGTTCGCCTTCCTGCTGGTCGCCGCCGTCAGCGCGGGCACCACCTCCGCGCTGACCTACCGCGAGGCCCGCAACGCGCTGCTGAAGACGGCCCAGGACACCGCGGTCTCCTCGTTCCGCGACCAGGTCCAGCAGACCAGCTGGGTCCTGCCCGTGCAGAGGGAAGGACTGCAGGAAACCCTGCGTTACATCGCCCGCAGAGCGAAGCCGCACCCCTGGGTGGTGTTCGCGGAGTACGGCTCGGTCCGCGCCTCCTCCGGCGAGAACCCCGTCTCCACCGTCATCACCCGCGACCTGCGCCGCGCCGCGCTGGCCAATCCCCACGGCAGCTTCGAACGGGTCGTCAAGGACGGCGTGCCCTACCTGACCATCGCCATGCCCACCGTCTTCAGAACCGGCCCCGAGGGCCTGCTGCCCAGCGGGCTCATCCTCTACGCCGTGATGCGGATGACCGACGAACAGGTGAACGTCGACGCGCTCCTCATGGCCGCCCGCGACGGTGCCCTGCCCGGTCTCGCCATCGCGCTGATCCCCGGCCTGATCGCCGCCCGCAGCGTGCTGCGCCCGGTGCGGGACCTGCGCAAGGCCGCGCAGAGCATGGGCAACGGCCAACTCGACACCCGGATCACGGTCCGCGGCAGCGACGAACTGGCCGACCTCGCCCGCACCTTCAACGAGTCCGCGGCCCGACTGGAGACCTCCGTGCGCGATTTGCGCGAGGCCGAAGCACGCGCACGCCGCTTCGCCTCCGATGTCTCCCACGAGCTGCGCACCCCGCTCGCCGGAATGCTCGCCGTCACCGAGGTCCTCGACGAGGACGCCGACCGGCTGGACCCCGACACCGCCCGGGCGGTCCGCCTGGTCAGCGCCGAGACCGGCAAACTCGCCGTGCTCGTCGAGGACCTGATGGAGATCTCCCGCTTCGACGCCCGCGCGGCCGAACTCAACACCGACGAGGTCGACGTCGCGCAGACCATCGGCAAGACACTGCACAACCGGCACTGGGGCGACGACCGCGTCCGCACCGACCTGCCTCCCGGCATCCGCGCCCGGCTCGATCCGCGCCGCTTCGACATCGTGATCGCCAACCTCGTCGGCAACGCCCTGCGGCACGGCGGCGCACCCGTCACCGTCAGCCTGCGCAGCGAAGCACGCCCCTTCGGCCCGCCCGTGCTGGTCACCGAAGTCGCCGACAGCGGACCCGGCATCCGGCCCGACGTGCTTCCGCACATCTTCGACCGGTTCTACAAAGCCGACGCGGCACGCACCCGGTCGGCGGGCAGCGGCCTGGGGCTCGCGATCACCCTGGAGAACGTGCGGCTGCACGGCGGAACCGTCCGCGCCGGGAACCTCCCCGGCGGCGGCGCCGTCTTCACCGTCGAAATCCCGCTCCACCCGCAGGAGGCCGACGGATGAGACGTACGCGGACGTGCCGGCTTACCGGCGCGGTCGCCGTCGCGTCGGGAATGCTGCTGATCGGCGGCTGCGGCATCCAGGAAACCGCCGTCATCGAGGCGGGCGGTCCCGCGTCCGTCCAGGCGCCCGTCGACCGCGACTACGAAATGCTGCTCTTCTTCCACTCCCGCGAAGGCGGGATCACTCCGGTGATCCGGTCCACCGCGTCGATGATCGAGTACGGTCCCGAAGGAGGCATGGTCGACGGCCAGGCCGTACCCGTGCCGACGGAAAAGGTGATCCTCGCGCTGCTCTCCGGCCCCGCCGAACTGGACCGCGAAGCGGGGCTCACCACGTCCCTTCCCCCCGCTCCGCCGGCCGGAGCACTCCAGGTGGAGGTCTCACCCGGCAGCGATGAAGTCACGACCGACCTGCCCATCGCGCTGGACGGACTGAACCGGACCGCACTGCGCCAGCTGATCTGCACGATCGCCTACAGCCACGACGCCGACGGCCGGACCACCGTACGACTGATAGGCACGGACGGCATGTCGACATCAGGAACCTGCGACCTGGACCCGGCGTTGCAACGGCGATCTTGACAACCAGCACGCCATCCCCGACGGGCCGTCACACACACGGACCGGCGGCCCCTCACCACCGCCGGGCGAGCGAGAAAGACACGTCGAGAGGATCGTCTCCAGGGGCCCTTCGGCTCGGGCAAAAGGTCCGCCGTCGGCGGTGAGGGTCCATGCGGCCTGGCCCTCGTGCATCCGCTCGGAGCCGATCCCGATCACTGGGTCCACGCCTTGCTCACCGAGCCACCCCGAGGTCAGCAGGGACGACGCCGACCGCGTTGCCGCAGGCGAGATATACGCATTCACGCGACAAGCCCCGACGGGTCGTCACTTACCGCTGAAAGCCGGTCTGCCGTAGCTGTGTGAGCGGCCCCACCAGAAGACGGACGACGGACGGCCAGTTCTTGGTATGGACCTGCCAAGTAAATGGCTCTAGCCTTCGGACGGCGCCCTGAGAGCGCTCTCACGCCTTTGACCCCCACCAGGAGGCCCCGTGAAACGCACCGCCACGCTGCGCACTGCGGCAGCGGCCCTGCTGCTCGCCGCCGGGCTCGGCACCGCCCACGCCGGCGCCGCGAACGCCGCCCCCTCGACCACCCGCACCGAGGCCACCGCCTCCGTCTCGCCCGGACTGCTCGACGCCATGCAGCGGGACCTCGGCCTGACCGCGCCGCAGGCCGAGAAGCGGCTGCGCGCCGAACGGGCCGCCGCGGACATCGAGAAGGCGGCCCGCACCACCGCCGGACACGCCTACGGCGGCTCGTGGTTCGAGCCCGCCACGGGGCAACTCGTCGTCGCCCTCACCGACCGCTCCAAAGCACCCGAGGTGCGCGCACTGGGCGCCGACACCCGCCTCGTGCGGCACAGCGCCGAGGTCCTGGACAGGGCCAGGTCACAGCTGGACAAGCTCCCCGCCCCGGCCGGTGTCGCCGGCTGGCACGTCGACCCCGAGGCCAACGCGGTCGTGGTCACGGTCGTGCGCGCCGAGCGGACCGCCCCCGCCGTCCAGGCGTTCGTCGAGCGGGCCCGCCGCAGCGGCCCCGTCACCGTCGAGCAGACGGCCGAGGCGCCGCGCACCTACGCTGCGGGGACGGTCGGCGGAGACCCGTACTACACCGGCAACGTCCGCTGCTCGATCGGGTTCTCCGTACACGGCGGCTTCGTCACCGCCGGCCACTGCGGGCGGGCCGGAGCGGCCGTGCGCGGCTGGGACGGCTCCGCCATGGGGACCTTCCAGGGCTCGTCGTTCCCCGGCGACGACTACGCCTACGTCAGCATCCACAGCGGCTGGTGGACCGTGCCGGTGGTCCTCGGCTGGGGAGCGACCCCGGACCGTCTGGTGCGCGGCTCGGCGGAGGCACCCGTGGGCTCGTCGATCTGCCGCTCCGGCTCCACGACCCACTGGCGCTGCGGCACCGTCCTGGCGAAGAACGAGACGGTCAACTACAGCCAGGGCGCGGTGCACCAGATGACGAAGACAAGCGTCTGCGCCGAGGGCGGTGACTCCGGTGGCTCGTTCATCAGCGGGGACCAGGCGCAGGGCGTGACCTCGGGTGGGTGGGGCAACTGCTCCACCGGCGGTGAGACATGGTTCCAGCCGGTCAACGAGATCCTCGCCCGCTACGGTCTGAGGCTGCACACCGCCTGACAGCGACGGCCGGGGTCTGCCGGGGACGGTGTCATCGTTCCCGGCAGACCCCGGCGCGCGGCATGCGGCCGGACCGCGTCAAGGCTGGAGCTCGAGCTGGTGGTGGAAGCGGGCGTCGACGTCGCCCGCGACGCCTCCGGCACGGTGGCGCCGCCCCGCACGCCCGCACCGCGCCCGTCCCGACCTCTCCCCCGCCGACACCGACCCCGACACAGCACCGCTGGCACATGCGGAAATTGTGTCCACGGCGCCCGCGGGGGCAAGAGGAGAGCTGTGTCGGTTCAGCACTCGCCGGCGAGAGGGCCGGCTTGCGCAGCTTGCCGGCCCGGTGGTCCTCATGGGCGAGTGAGGAGTTGTCCCGGGCCGACAGGTGCCGTGGACGGTGCATCAACGAGGGCGGGAGGTTCGGGCCTTGTTCGAGGGCTTTGAGACCAGGCGGGTGGAGGTCGACGAAGCATCGGTCTTCGTTCGCTACGGCGGAGAAGGGCCGCCGGTGGTGCTGCTGCACGGCCACCCCCGGACGTCTGCGACCTGGCATCGCGTCGCCCCGCTCCTCGTCCGACGCGGTTTCACCGTGGTCTGTCCCGATCTGCGGGGGTACGGCCGATCCACCGGCCCGGCGCCTACCGCGGACCACGCGGGATACTCCAAGCGGGCCGTCGCCGGTGACGTGGTCGAGGTGATGCGCTCCCTCGGCCATGCCCGGTTCGCGCTCGCCGGGCACGACCGCGGAGGCAGTGTCGCGCTGCGTCTTGCGCTCGATCATCCCGACGCGGTCTCGCGGGTGGCGCTGATCGACTGTCTGCCCCTCACCGAGCACCTGTCCCGCATCACGACCGAGTTCGCCACGCAGTGGTGGCACTGGTTCTTCTTCGCCCAGCCGGACATCCCCGAGCGGGTCATCAACGCCGATCCGGACAGCTGGTACCGCGGCGATCCCCAGAAGATGGGGCCAGAGAATTACGACGAGTGGCGCTCGGCCACGAGAAACCCTGACGTGGTGCGGGCGATGCTGGAGGACTACCGGGCCGGCCTCACCATCGACCGGCGGCACGAGGAGGACGACCGCGTCGCCGGGACACAGATCCGGTGCCCGGCACTGATCCTCTGGTCGCTCCGAGACGACCTCGAGGATCTGTACGGGGACCCGGTGAAGATCTGGCGGCAGTGGGCTGCGGACGTACGCGGCCACGGCATCGACGCCGGGCACCACGTGGCCGAAGAGGCTCCGGAACCGCTCGCATCCTCCCTCGCTCGTTTCTTCGCCGGATGGCATGAGTAACGGCGCTCCCCCGGCACGACAACCGGCACACGCACGGCACCGGCTGCACTGCCGAGTCCGTGGGCCGGTGACGACGCGTCCAGGGCGGCGCGGTCCGGCCCCCAAGGGGCGAGCTCATCGTCGAACTCACTTCAAACACGACCGGCGGGCCTTTTCGAACTCGTCGACGACTGAGGTCAGACTCGGGGGATGAGAGAGCTCAGGGGTGTTGACACCGGAATGCCGCATGCGCAGTTTCTGGCGGCCGAGCACTGGAGTTTGCTGGCGACGCGGAGCATGACGTGGCAAGAGATCTTCAGCCGGACCGGGACGTATCTGACGGTGCTGTCAGCCTCGGTGGTGGCGCTCTCGCTGGTGGCCAACGCAACCCGTTTCGGGGCCGGGTTCACGACGTTCGCGTTGCTGGTGCTGCCGGTCGTCCTGCTCGTCGGGTTCGGGACGTACTTCCGGCTGATCGAGGCGGACATCGAGGACACCTGGCTGATCATCGGCATGAACCGGCTGCGGCACGCTTACGTAGAGCTCGCACCGGAAATCGAGCCGTACTTCATCGCGAGCCACCACGACGACCCACCGGGGATCTGGACGACCTACAGCTTCCGGCGCCGGATCGGGGTGACGCACTGGCTGTCCGGCTCACCCGTGGTCATCGGCGTCACCAACTCCGTCGTCACCGGCGTGCTGGCCGCGGTGGCCTGCGAGGCCGCCGGCGCCGGGGACACCCTGCGGACCCTGGTCGCCGCCGCCACGGTCATCCTGACCGCGGTCGTCCTCGGGTTCCTCGGCCTCCGCAAGGTGCACGAGGTGTCCCGCAGCTATCAGCCGCGCTTCCCCAGTGACGAAGCACGACGGTCGGCGGGTTGAGGCGGCCTGAGTTCTGCTGTTCGGCAGCGACTCGAGCGGCCGGCCGAGTCTCTCACCGCCCGCTCCGTGGGCGCTTCGATCTGCAGGGCATCGACCATGCGCGCCGCGGTCGGCGGGCACCTCTTCGCCGCCGTCACTCCCGTCGGGGGCTGCCCTGCCCGGGCCAGCAGTTCGGCGGCCGTTTCGGCGACGGTTGGGCAGGTGTGTCGGGTATGGGGCACCGCGTGGGCGAGCCGGTCACGAGCATGACCACGTCGCCGTGGTGGCAGATCGACATCGGCTCTCCTGCGAGCATGACGTAGGTGGCGTCCCCCTCCGTGATCTCCACCCGGAGGCAGCGGCCCCAGATGTATATGTGGAATGCCAGGCGGCTGAGTTTTTCGGGCAGCCTGGGTACGAACATCAGGGTGTCCTCGTTGTGCCGCATGCCTCCGAAACCGCCGACCAGAGCCATCCACGTGCCGGCCAGCGAGGCGATGTGCAGCCCGTCCCGGGTGTTCATGTGGAGGTCGTTGAGGTCTATGAACGCCGCTTCGACGGCGTACTCGTAAGCCATGCGTTGCTGACCCACCTCCGCTGCGATGACCGCCTGGCAGCAGGCCGACAGAGAGGAGTCGCGCACGGTGAAGGACTCGTAGTACGCGAAGTTGCGCGCCTTGTGCTCCGCGTCGAAACAGTCGCCGCACGTGTACATGGCCAGTACGAGGTCCGCCTGCTTGACCACCTGTTTCCGGTAGATGTCGAAGTAGGGGAAGTTGAGCATCAAGGGGTACTGGTCGGGGCGGGTGGCGGCGAAGTCCCACGGCTGGCGGTCGGTGGACCCGGCGTGCTGTTCGTGCACCCCCAGGTCCTCGTTGTAGGGGATGTGCATCGAGTCCGCGGCGGTACGCCACGACGTGGCCTCCCGGTCGTCCGCGCCCAGGGCCGCCGCTTCGTCGGGGTAGCGGTCAACAGCGTGGGCGGCCCCGCGAAGGTTCCTCGCCGCCATGAGGTTGGTGTAAGTGTTGTCGTTGACGATCGCGCTGTACTCGTCCGGTCCGGTGACGCCGTCGATATGGAATGCGCCGCGGTGGTCGTGATGGCCCAACGACATCCAGAGCCGGGCGGTCTCCACGAGCAGTTCCACACCGCTGTTGCGGGCGAAGTCCTCGTCGCCGGTCGCGGAGACATAACGTATGACCGAGTCGGCGATGTCGGCGTTGATATGGAAGGCCGCGGTACCGGCCGGCCAGTAGGCGCTGCATTCCGAGCCGTCGATGGTCCTCCAGGGAAACGCGGCCCCGCGGAGTCCGAGTTGGCGTGCGCGGTCACGCGCTGCGGGCAGCGTGCTCTGCCGCCAGCGCAGCGCTTCGACGACGGCGCCGGGCGAGGTGTACGTGAGCAGCGGCAGCACGAAGGCCTCGGTGTCCCAGAAGGTATGACCGTCGTACCCCGTGCCCGTGAGCCCTTTGCCGGGGATGGCGCGCTGCTCGGCACGCGCACCGGCCTGCAACACATGGAACAGGGCGAAGCGAACGGCCTGCTGGAGTTCGTCGTCGCCGTCGACCTCGACGTCGGACCGTGCCCAGAAATGCTCCAGGTAGGCCCGCTGTTCCTCCACCAGGCCCTCCCAGCGCGTGCTGCTCGCCGCCGCGAGCGCCGCTTCGACCTGGTCCCGCACTGCCGGAAGCGACCGCATGCTCGACCAGCCGTAGGCGACCATCTTCTCGATCCGCAGTTTCTCGCCCACCGCCAGCTGCGCCGTGACGGTCAGGCGTGCGACGTCCGCGGTGCTCTCGCTGCTGGTTCGTGTCCCGGGGGGTCCGTCGACGGTGTGGTCGGCCGCCGTCGCTATCCGGAGCTTGCTCCGGCGAGTGGAGTGCACCAGCAGCAGCCGGTTTCCCGACGCGCGGTTCTCCTCGGGCTCGAGCGGCGACTTCAGGCTCGCGGCTGCGCGGGGATCACCCGAGACCGCCGGCAACTGTTCGTTGGCGATGAGTTCCGACTGGACGACGACGCGCACGGGGGCGTCGACGGCCTCGACCTCGTAGGCGACGGCCGCGATCGCACGCTGAGTGAAGGAGACCAGCCGGGTGGAGTGCACGCGCACGGTGGAACCTGCGGGCGAAGTCCATTCGCAGTGGCGGCGCAGCAGACCGGCACGCAGGTCCAGTGTGCGCTCGTGGCTGTGGAGCCTGCCGTAGCGCAGGTCGAAGGGCTCGTCACCGACCAGCAGCCGGAGCACCTTGCCGTTCGTGACGTTGATCGCCGTCTGACCGGATTCCGGATAGCCGTATCCTCCTTCCGCGTACGGCAGGGGGTGCGCCTCGTAGAACCCGTTGAGGTACGAGCCGGGTATCCCGTGCGGCTCGCCCTCGTCGAGGTTGCCTCGCCAGCCGAGGTGACCGTTGGACAGCGCGAACACCGATTCGCTCTGCGGCAGCAGTTCCAGTCTGAGTGGTGTCTCCTTCAGACTCCAGCGGTCCACGGAGAAGCAGGACTCTGTGATCATTCCGAATCCACCAGTTCTGAGATGTCCCGCACGACGACGTCGGCGCCGTGGGCGCGCATGGCGTCCCCCTGACCCGCCCGGTCGACGCCGATGATGAAGCCGAAGCGGCCCGCTCGGGCGGCGTCGATCCCGGAGAGCGCGTCCTCGAAGACGGCCGAGGCCGAGGCCGTGGAGCCGAGGTCGTGGGCGGCGGCCAGGAACATGTCGGGGTGCGGTTTTCCGGGCAGTCCCCGTTCCTCGGCGACGAGCCCGTCGATGCGGACGTCGAACAGGTCCTCCGCGCGTATCGATCGCAGAACCTCGCGGCAGTTGGCGCTGGAGGACACCACACCGGTCTTCAGTCCGAGCCGCCTCGCCTCGTGGATGTAGCGCAGGGTGGTGGGATACGGCTCTACGCCCTCATTACGGATCTTCTCCAACAGCAGTTCGTTCTTGCGGCGTCCCAGGCCGTGGACCGTGTCCTCCTGCGCGCTGTCGCCGGGGAGGCCCTCCGGGATCTCGATACCGCGGGAGGCGAGGAAGCTCCGCACGCCGTCGGCGCGCGGTCTGCCGTCCACGTATTCGTTGTAGTCGTGGATGTCGAACGGCCTGAAGTCGGCTCCGTGCCGTCGGCGCAGGAAGGTGTCGAATGTCTCCCGCCAGGCGGCCTCATGCACCGCGGCGGTCTTGGTGATGACACCGTCCAGGTCGAAAAGGCACGTACCGATCGTTTCCGGCAGACCGAGGTGCGTCATGGTGCGGCCCTTCCTCGGAGCGGGGGCCGGCATCCGGCGGGCAGGGACGAAAAGGACCGACCGCCACTCCGTCCGAGCGCGTATCCCACGATCCTCCCGACTGCGATCCGCCGCAACAGAGGAGGACGGACAGGACGGTCCGAGCACACCGGTCGGCTCTCCCGGAACCACCTGCTCCCCGTACAGCATCGACCACGGCGCGGTTCAGGGCGAGGAAGGCCTCCCTCCGGTCGCGGCCGTCGCGTCGGTACAGCGCGGACGCGACGGCGTCGTGCCCAGCGGCGAGGGCCGCGATGCGGCGCGTGTCCGCCGCGTCCGCGGCGGTCGGCACACCCGGCCTCGCCGAACCGGCTGACGCAGGTCACCTGGTGACCCCGGGCAACGGCCTCGGCGGCGATACGGCTGCCGACCATACCGGTGGCACCCAGCAACCTCATCCTCCCGTACGGCTCCTCGCCGGTGACGCCGTCAGCGGCCGGGGAACCGCTCCGTGATCTCCTGCAGAACCCATCCGTTGCCGTCCGGATCGGCGAAGGAAGCGAAGGAGGAGTAGGTGTTGCCCTCCGGGTGCCGGCCCGCCAGCCGCTCCTGGCCCGGCAAGCTGTGAGTGACGTCTCCGCCCTCGTGGCCGTGGAACAGCACGCCGTTCGCGTCGTGGAAGACGTCGCTGATGTCGATGCCCCGGTCGGCGAGATCGGCGCGGGCCGCGTTGATGTCGGAGACGATGAGGTACAGGCCCTGCATCGAACCGGGCTCGGCGGCGGTCATCCCTTCGCCGAACATGATCGAGCACCCGGAGCCGGGCGGGGTGAAGTGCACGCACCGGAAGTCGGTGCTCGCACCCGTGTCGAGGTCCAGGCGGAAGCCCAACTTGTCGTAGAAGGCCTTGGCCCGGTCCGTGTCGGAGACAGGCAGTACGAGGACTTCGAGCTTCAGATCCACGGGGTGTCCCTTGCGTGTGAGCGGTGGAGCTTTCCCTACCGTGTCCGCCCGCCCCTCAAACTGCGGCGCAACGAATGGCGGATGGCGGCGCACCCACCCACCCCTCGTCCATGAGGGCGGCCTGGGTCGCGACCGGGGAGCGGGTCGCCGGGCCGAGCCCGTCACGCACCTTCGCTGCGCCGGCACGACACACTCGCGCAGATCGCGGCCGGCTTCGATATCTCCGTCGGGCATCGCCCACGCCTACACGGCCATCGTGATCAGCCTGCCGGCTGACCGCGCACCGGGTCTGCGCGGCGCGCCTGCGGGAAGCCGGTCCCTACTTCGTCCTGCTGGATGACACCCCGGCCGAGTGTGACCGGGCCGGCGACGGCCCGGCCGACTGTTCCCACGAACACCGCCGGCACGGAGCAAACGTGCAGGTGGTGACCGACCCGGCAGGGCGGCTGCTGTGGATCTCGCTCGCGCTACCCGGCCGTGCCCACGACCTGACGGCGGCCCGCACCCACCGCATCACCCGGATCCCTGAACGCCAAGGCGGCCCTACCGTCGCCGACCGGGCCTACAGGGGGCCGGCTCGTGCGTGACGAACCCCTCGGACGCTGATCGCGCACGCGCTGCAGCGGACCCGCCTGTACGACTCCCGTACGGAGCCAGAGCCAATGCGCCTCGGCAGGCACGGAGACTAAGATGCACAGATGGGTTTCCTCCCCTGAGAGGCAGGTTGTCATGATCTGCTGTGACTGCCTCGCTGACGCTCAGCGACCATCGCCGGCTACTGGTGCCGCTTACCGCAGCGTTTACGACGGGCGACGGGTGGACAACGCACGGGTTGCGAGGCGCTGAGAGCCGCAGGACGGCCGCACGGCTGGGGTGATCTCGGACCCTGGGACAGCCTGGTCGAATGCACCGCTCCTGATACCTGCGCGTCCACCAGTCCTGCCGGTCGACGCCGCGCCCGTTCAGAATGAGCCACTCGCGGTGTAGCGCATTCTCACGGGTGAGGACGAGGTCAGCGGCGGTGACGGCACCGGCGCCGGCGCCCACTGCCTCCTGGAGACCCGAACGCCCCGTGCCTGCGCCGCCTCACCCTGGCCGACCGCGACCCATGGAAAGGACACGCGCACATGACTACCGACCAGCGCACCATCACCAACCCGGCCACGCTGCACAACCCCATCCCGATGGGCTACAGCCACGTCGTCTCCGCCTCCGGCGAACTCGCCTTCATCGGGGGACAGTACGCCTCCGACACGGAGACCGGAGCTCTGGTGCCCGGCGGCTTCGCCGCCCAGGTCGACCTGTCGCTCGCCAACCTGCGGCGCGCTCTCGAAGGAGCCGGGCTCGGCTTCGAGCACGTGGTCCAGCTCGGCTTGTACGTCGTCGACCACGACCTCGCCAAACTGGAGATCCTCAGCAAGGCGATGCACGCGGCATTCGGGGACCGGCTGCCCGCGGCGACACTGAGCGGGGTGGCCGCGCTCGGCCTGCCTGGGATGCTCTTCGAGATCGATGCAGTGGCCGTGCGCCCCGTCGGCCGGACCGCGGAATAGACGGGTCTGCCGACGCAGCTGTGGGTATCCGATCTGTCAGCGACTGGTGGTCACGATCATCTGCGCGCCGGCAGATTCCGAGGAGGCTGTCCTCCGCGACGCTGTCGGGCACACCGGGCCTGGTGCTCACGTGGTCGGGCATCGAGTCCAGGCGGCTGGTGGAGGTGGTCCGGGTGCGGTGCTTGTCCAGGGCGTGTGGCGGGATCGTCGGTGGCGGGGTCACGGCGAGGCCGCTGGACATTGTTGTCCTCGCCGAGCCGCCAGCGGGTGGGGCCCCCGATTCAGGTACGCCTCTCCGCCCAGGCGCCACCGTCGTGTGCGCTGTTGCGCACGTCGGCAGGCCGCGGGAGCGGGGGACGGGGCGCGGCACGCCGTCGGGGCCTGCCGCGCCCCTCTGCTCGCCGGGCGCGTATGACGGCTTCCCGGGGCCGGGACCTGCGCCTGCGGCCCCTCCCCCACCGGCCCCCGGCAACGGGAGTCACCGGCTCCGTCGAGGCAGCACGTCGACCCTGCCCCTGCCGCTACCCAGGCACCACCGACTCACCGCCCGTGCCGCGCTTCGTTCCGAAGCGTGCGCCACTTCCCCGCTCCTAGGAGAATGGACCACGCTCGATGTCCTGACCGGGCCGCCCGAACGCCTGCCGCGGGCGGGGACCCGCCCACTCCCGTACTCCACCCCGAGGAGCGGTTGTGCAATTCGGAGTCTCGACCTTCATCACCGATCAGGGAATCCGCCCGGCCTCGCTGGGAACGGCACTCGAGGAGCGCGCGTTCGAGTCGTTGTTCATCGCCGAGCACTCCCACATCCCCGTGTCCCGCCGAACCCCCTACCCCGGCGGCGGCGAGCTGCCGGACGTGTACTACCGCACGCTGGATCCCTTCGTCGCCCTGTCGGCGATCGCCGCGGTCACCCGGAGCCTGCGGCTGGCCACCGGCATCGCGCTCGTCCCGCAGCGCGACCCGATCACCACGGCGAAGGAAGTGGCCTCGCTCGACCTGGTGTCGGAGGGGCGTGTGATCTTCGGCGTGGGCGTCGGCTGGAACCGTGAGGAGATGATGAACCACGGTGCCGACCCCGCCACCCGCGGCCGCCTCACCGATGAGCGGCTGCTGGCCATGCGGGAGCTGTGGACCGCCGAGAAGGCCGAGTTCCACGGCGAGTTCGTGGACTTCGACCCCGTCTACGCCTGGCCCAAGCCCGTGCAGCGCCCCCATCCTCCGATCTACGTTGGCGGCGGCGAGGGTGCGTTCCGCCGGGTAGCCGAGATCGGCGACGCCTGGCTCGCCACCAACGTCTCCCCGGAACAACTCGGCCCGCAGATCGAACGGTTGAGGACGAGAGCGGGCCGTGACGTGCCCGTGACGGTGTACGCCGTCCCGGACGACCCCGGGCTGGTCGAGGGCTACATCCGGCTCGGAGTCGAACGGGTGCTGTTCAACCTGCCGACGGTGCCGGAGTCGGAGACCGCGTCGTACCTGGACCGGCTGGCCGGGGTCGCGTCCGGGTTCCGCTGAGACGGGGTGCGATGCCCGCCCTGACGAGCACCGAGGCGCGGGAGTGGTTCGCGGCGGCCCGGGTGGCCCGTCTCGCCACGGTCGGCCCGGCAGGCCGCCCGCATCTGGTCCCTGTCGTGTTCACTCTGGACGGCGACACGGTGATGACGGCCGTGGACCACAAGCCGAAGGGCACGGCGCGACTCAGGCGCCTGACCAACATCGAGGCCGACCCGGCGGTCAGCCTGCTCGCCGACCATTACGAGGAGGACTGGGACCGGTTGTGGTGGGTCCGCGCGGACGGGGAGGCGCGTGTGCTGCCGGGGGCGGACCGGTCTCCCGAGGCCGCACGCTGCATCGCGCTGCTGACGGCAAAGTACGGGCAGTACACCGGGCGGCCTCCCGCAGGCCCCGTGGTTGTCGTCGACGTCGTGCGCTGGAGTGGGTGGCGTGCTTCATGACAGTCGGTGGGCGCCGGGCGCCAGGGTGATGCGCAGGCCGCCCGACCGGTGATCGTGATGGACGACGCCGATCGACGGGACCAGATCGCCCCGTCATGGCGGCGCAGTTCGCGACCTGCGAGGCCTTGGCCCGTCTTCGTGCGCTCACCCACATGACACCGCCACGGCTGATGAGGCCATCGAACCCACGGTCGGGGACCGGATGCACTTGTGCGCCGCCCTGCGCTCGAATTCGGCGTTGTCGAGACCTTTCGCGACTGCGTCACGGCGGGCGCGCTCCAGCATCGGCGCGGACAGGTCGATTTACCGGCGACTGGGCGGGCGGTAGTCTCCCTGGCCGCGAGTTCGTACAGGTAGACGCGCTGGTCGTCGTCCAGGTGCAGTACCCGCGCCAGTGAGGGAGCGATCTTCGGCCCAGCGGCCGCCGCATGACCGCTGTAACCCCGGAGCCGAAACGGATGTGTCGCCGCATGGGTGAGCGTCGTGTTCCGGGGTAGGAGCCTGGTGGCTCCTGCGATTGCAGTGAGTCGGAGCATGCCCGGATGAAGGGCTGTTCCCGGGCATGAACGAAGGATCGACCAGTATGGCCAGCGGCACCGTGAAGTGGTTCAACTCCGAAAAGGGCTTCGGCTTCATCGAGCAGGACGGCGGAGGCCCGGACGTCTTCGCGCACTACTCCGAGATCAAGGGCAGCGGATACCGCGAGCTGACCGAGGGCGAGCACGTCACTTTCGACATCGGCCAGGGCCAGAAGGGTCCGCAGGCCCAGAACATCGTTCGGGGCTGACCGGCACGAGGATGTAGAGCCAGGCGGCTGCCCGATGTGGCAGCCGCCTTTGGCATGTGGTGCTGAGGTTTCCGTACCGGCGGAGCGTTGCAGTCCCCGCCCGGCCGCCTCCTGTGAGCGCGCCGCCCGAAACGACCTGACAGCGGCACAGGCCCGCCACTGAAACGGCCGAATGCTCTCGCTCCGCCCGGCTCAGGCATGGTCGACGCCGGGACCGCTGCAGGCCGATCGCTTCGGCGACGTCCTCGGGTAGCCCTCGTACGGCAGGCCATCCTTGTCCACTATCGGCCGGACGTTCCCCGCCCGGGTGTGGGGCGGGAGATCGAGGGTCCCGTCTTCCGGCCTGAGCCGCAGCGCAGGAGCTGTTTCATGTCGACGCGGCCCGCGAGCTTCAGGTGTGTCAGCGATCGCGGATCGTGCCGACTGCCCTGAGCGTTCGTACGGCCGCAGTCTTCAGGGTCGGGTGGTCGCGCACCAGCCGGTGGGCGACCCGCATCGGCTCGCGGCGCAGCCAGTGGAGGACGGCACCCGGACCCGTCGTGCGCAGGGCTCCTTCGTGGACGATGAGGTCGCCCGTTTTGAAGGAGTTCTTGTAGGCCGCCTCACCCCTGCCGAAGTCGAACAGGTGGATGCCGGACGCGGCGGCGGCCTCGATCATGCGCAGGTAGAGGATGCGGCCGGGCGAGTAGGTGGCGGCGGACCGGTCGTAAGAGGGGAACCAGCAGGAGAAGACGGTGCGGGAGCGGAGGCCGAAGTGGGCGGCGACGGGCCGGTCGGCCGCGTAGAGCACCGACAGGATCCCGGAGCAGTCCGGTGCGGCGGTCGAGGAGAGCAGGTCGACGAGCTGGGCGATCCACGGCTGGGCGAAGGGGTCCCGGCGGCCGGTGCGGCGGTAGTGGGCGGACTTCCAGGTGACGAGGGCGCGCAGGGCTGCCGGCTCGCGTTCGTCGTAGACGAAGCGCAGCGGGCCGAGGTTCCGGGCCATCCGGCGTTCCTGGGACCGGGCCGCCTTGAGGAAGCCGTGGGAATGGGAGCGCAGATGGTTCTCGTACGCCTCGAACCCACCCCTGAGGTCGATGACGGGTGAGGCGAACTGGCCGGTGGAATAGGGCAGGAAGAGGTCCTGGCCGCTTTCGAGGTGGTTGAACTCCCAGGCACTGAGGGAGCAAGCACGCATCAAGTGGTGCGGGTCGACGCTCAGGTCAGGATGCAGGACGGCACCCTGGCAGTCGGAGACGCCGAGGCCGACCGCCCCGCCGCTCCCCCACCGGCCCCGCTGATAAGGGAAGTAGCCGACCGTACTCCTGCCCCGGCGCAGGACCGCCACCCGGGTGTCGCACCTCACGCGGCCCACGGCCTGGCTGAACTGAGCGCTCATGAAGGGGTTGGCCGCGGTGGCGGTAGCGGTCCGCAGTTCGTTCCACAGATCGATGTCTGCGGACGTCAGCTCGCCGGGATGCACGATGTCGATACGCGGTGTGGACACAGGGACTCCTGATTCGCGGGGGAGCACGGCGCACGGCCGAGGCGGGGGGCGCGCGCAAGAAGGCTGCCCGGGGCGTATGGGCCCTGGGGCGGGGGACGGGGGGAACCTGAGACACATGCCGCATGAAGCAGCGGTGGGCAACGCGCCGCGCAAGACAGTGGCTTCGGCAGCGTGAGCCGACCGCTGATGCGTCCTCGGTACCGGGACGGCGTACGGCTCAGGGCGGGCCCCGGCGCCCGGTCGTGCCGGTTACCAGTACTTCGGAGCGGGGTTCCTCGTTGCAGCCGCTCCAGACGCCGGTGGGCCGACCCGGGGCGACGGTCGGCACCGTTGTGGTGCAGGCGACGGTCAGGGCGCGGAGACGGTGGGCGAGGGCGCGCAGCTGCTCCTGAAGCACCGCGGACAGAGGTGATCGGGAGGCTGCGGCCGCACGGAGAGCGCAGGCCGTGATCAGCGTCATCACGAGGTGGACAACGAAACTGAGTGCGCCGTGCAGAGCCGCGCCCACGGGAGTCGCACCGGGGCTGAGGCAGGCGAACAGTCCGCAGGCGGACACCTGAGCGAGGGTGAGGGTGGCGCAGTCCGCCGGGAGGGATCCGCGCCCGGGCGCACGGAGCAGACCGCCGACGAAGAGAACCATCGCCGCGACCAGACAGTCGACGGCGGACGCCTTACCCGCGAACACCAGGTGGTGGCCGGCGGCTGCCAGCGCCGTCGCCACGAGGGCGAAGAAAGCGGCGGGCAACACTCCTGCGGCAGGCAGCACTCCTGTCGCGGCCGCTCCGCGACAGTGCGGGCGGTCGGGTCGGGTGAGATGGAGTGCGTGCGCGATCATGTCCCGTCCATCGTCCGTGAGAACCGGGGGCTCTCGTTCCCGAACGGGAAAACTGCCGCATGTGAACGTTCGGCCGAAGTCTCACGGGTCCGGGTGAACGGGCCGGAAACCCCCCGGGCGGCGCGACCACCTACCGCCTCTCGCCTCCCGCTTCTCGCCCCTCCTTCGGGTTCCCTTCTGCGGTCACGGTTTGACCCGGGCGGCAGAGCACGGCAGCGATCCTGGCGGACGTCTGCGTCGGGCTGGTCGGGTGGTGCCCCGGCCTTCCTTCCCGGGTCGGGGCACCAGCCGTGTGCGGCTCGTACGCAAAGGGGTGAGGCCTGGACTGGCGTCGACTCGTCCATGCCGGGCAGCCAGGAGGAAGCCAACCCGTGGGCAAAGGCGTTGGCGGCTTTGCTGCAGATGGGAACCAAGGGGAAGTAGCACGCCGGCAACCGGCGAGAGCCGGTGGAATGCACCGGGCGGCCCACAGGGTTTTCAGCGGCCTGCGGGTGCGGCTTCGGCCTGGTGGATGGCCCAAGCGGCGTTCACCAGGCCGATATGGCTGAAGGTTTGCGGGAAGTTGCCGAGCAGCTCACCGCTGTGCGGATCGACTTCCTCGGCCAGAAGCCCCACATCGTTGGCGCAGCGCGCGGCTTGTTCGAACACCTCGCGGGCCGCTCGCGTATCGCCGGACAGGGCCAGGGCGTGGGCCAGCCAGAAGGTGCACAGCAGGAAGGTGCCTTCCTCGCCGGGCAGGCCGTCGTCGACGCCCAGGTAGCGGTAGACCAGGCCGTCATTGCCGGTGAGCCGGTCGCGGACGGCGTCGATGGTGGCGCGTATGCGGGGCGCTTCGGCGGGCAGGAAGCCGACGATCGGCATCATCAGGGCGGAGGCGTCCAGGACGTCGCTGCCGAAGGCCTGCGTGTAGGCGCCGGCCTGCTCGCTCCAGCCGTGTTCCTCGATCGCTGCGCGGATGTCGTCGCGGGCCTTGGTCCAGTGGGGGACGCGGTCGTGGGCGTGGAGGGCGTCGGCGAGGGCCAGAGCGCGGTCGAGAGCGACCCAGCACATGAGCTTGGAGTAGACGAAGTGCTGCGGGTGGCTGCGGACTTCCCAGATGCCTTGGTCGGGTCGATCCCAGGAGGTGGCGGCCATGTCGGCGCAGGCGATGAGGAAGGCGGTGGTGGGGTCGTCCAGGTCGCCGAGGTAGTCGCGCAGGCGGTGGGCGGCCGCGAGCAGTTCGCCGTAGACGTCGAGCTGACGCTGTTGCCAGGCGCCGTTGCCGATGCGGACCGGGCGGCTGCCGCGCCAGCCGGGCAGCTGGGGCAGCTCCCGTTCGGCCAGATCGCGTTCGCCGCGGATACCGAACATGATCTGCATGGCCTCACAGTGGGCGGTGTCGCTCGCGGCGACCTGGGCCATCCACCGGAAGAAGGCTTCGGCTTCGTCGGGGCAGGCGGCCACCCACAGGGCGTCCAGGGTGAAGGAGGCATCCCTCACCCAGGCGAAGCGGTAGTCCCAGTTGCGGACGCCGCCGACGGTTTCCGGCAGTGAGGTGGTGGGGGCGGCGACGATCGCGCCGGTCGGCTGGAACGTCAGGCCCTGCAGGACCCGGCCGCTGTGGTGGACCAGTTCTTCCCACGGGCCCTGGTAGGTCTGGTGCAGCTCGGACCAGGAGCGCCAGCCGCTGATGGTGTCCTGCAGGTACGCGACGATCTCGTTCTGCGTCAGGAGGGTGGGGTGGCCGCCGGCGGGCACCTGCCGCAGGGCGAAGGCGAGTCTGTGGCCGGCACGGAGGCGGGTCGTGGCGCGGGCTGTGTCGGTGACCTTCAGGGGCAGCGGGCAGCACAGACTCAGGGTGTCCGGGCCGCCGTGGCAGCGCAGTCCGCCTTCCACCGGGATGAGCAGGGGCGTCACCAGGCCGTATTCGGGGCGGGGCGCGAACTCCAGCTCGATGTCCGCTTGGCCGCCGGTGCACTCCACGACGCGCAGCAACAGATGCGGAGCGTGCTCGCCGAGGTTGTGGCCGCGTTCGTTCAGGCCGGTGGCGAGCGCGTCGGTGACGGTCACGGTGCCGGTGCGGGTGGAGAACTGTGTGCGCAGCACCAGGCTGCGGGGTAGGTAATGGCGGTGCGCGGTGTAGGGGCCTGCCGGGTGGATGGCCCAGTGGCCGGCCTGCGGCCCCAGCAGCCGGGCCAGGACCGCCCGGGAGTCGAAGTGCGGAAGGCACAGCCAGTCGACGGAACCGTCCAGGTCGACCAGCGCTGCGCCCTGGCAGTCTGAGAGCAGCGCATAGTCCGAGATCGGACGGTCACCCGGGCCGGTCGTCACCCCCTCATGGTCTCGCCGACATCCCCAGGACGCACGTGAGAGGCGGGCCGCCGCCCGGAGAAGGACGACGGCCTGCCGAGAGGGGGTGTGGCTGTGCCGTGGCGCGGCCGCCAGGGGGCGATGAGGCGACCTGCGTGGCACGGCCGCCGAGGTGGCGCGCTCCGGCCGCCTGGACGTCGCCGACCGGGTTGTCGCCACCGTGGTCCTTGTGGGAGACGCCATAGGGGGTTGCCGTGGGCGAAGACGGTCCGGTCGGTTCAACCGGGCGGGACGATGATGCCGCCACAGTGCGTGAAGACAGCAGCGGGACGGGTGCCGCCGGTCGGGTTCTGCCGTGCCGAGCAGCGCGAAGGGGCGCAGGAGCAACACGCTGACTGCAGCCACCACGGTGAACACCAAAAGTCTGCGGGAGTAGCGGCAGCCCGAGCGCCGCGAATCCGGCCGTGGCCAACGCGGCCGGTGAACGAGCTCTGTCGCACCGAGGTTGATTTGTCCCATCCCGAGGGAATCCCGTACACGCCATGATCCACTTCGTCCCCGAAGCGAGGCGACGGTACGCGGGTCTGCGGCGAGCGGGAATCCACGACGTGCCCGCCCTGAACGATATCGAGGACCGCACCGACCGCCTGGCTCTTCCGGCCTACGCGGCCCTGGGTGACGCCGACTGTGAGCGTCTCGCCGAACTCGCGAGACCCTTCGGCCGCACCATCGTCGAAGCCGGTTTTCTCAAGCTCGGCTGACCGCGCCCTCACCCCCTCGGCATCGTGCTTTCCCATGGAGAGCTCGAGCGGGCTCTTCCCCCTGGTTCTTCGCCCGCGGCCGACAGCCGGTGCCGGAACGGCCCGTCATGTCAGGCCCGATGGGACGATCCCGTAGCGACGCATCTTGCGGTACATCGTGGCGCGGGAAATCCCAAGGTCCTGCGCGGTTCGCTGGACGTTGGAGTTGCGGTCCATCAACCCACGCAGAATGGCGTCGCGTTCCAGCGCCTCGATGGTTGTGAGGACCTTGTTCGACGACACCCGGCATTCCGGCGGCAGGTCCTCCACGTGGATCATCCGGCCAGAAGGCCGCCGCGCCAGGCCCCGGATCACCGACTCCAGCTGCCGGACGTTCTCCGGCCAGGGGCATCGCTGCAGCATGCTCAGCGACTCCGGGGAGAAGCTGCTCTCGCCGCTCGGCCGGTACCTGCGCAGGAAGAACCGCGCCAGCTGCTCGATGTCCCCGAAGCGGTGACGGAGGGCAGGCACCTCAACCGTGGCGCCGCAGAGCTGGTCGAGCTGGTCGTCGGCGCCGACCATCGACGGCTGGCTCATCATGACCAGTTGCCCGGTCGCGCTGCCGTCCAACCGCACCAGCAGGTTCGTCAGCCGCTGCCGCAGCCGGTCGCCCAACAGGTGGACATCGCTCAGGACGAGCACGTTGGACGACACGACGAGCAGCTCTCTGATGTCGTGCAGCCAGCGCTCGGTGACGGCTGGTGAATCCGTCGGCGGCGCTTCCGTCATCTCCAGCCGACGTCCGGCGCCGTGGGCTCGGTGCAGGGCCGCGACCAGCGTCCTCTTGCCGACACCGGCTTCGCCGAGGAGATGAAGCCATGCCCCGGCGACGAACGCTGTCTCACTGTCGGCGACCGCGCGCAGCCAGTGCGGGGACGAGCCCACCAGTCCCAGGTCGGAGCGGGCGGGCGCGGCCGAGATCGCAGGTGTGGGCTGGAGCCGTCCGATCAGCCGGACTCGGAAGACGGCGCCCGCGTCGCTGTCCTCGCGCCGACAGCGACTGACCCTGAGTTCGGCGACCCGTCCCGAGGGCAGGGCGATGCTGCGGGTGCCCTCCAGCCGGGGATGGTCGGCGATCTCACGGGCGTGGTCGAGCAGCGCATAGTGATCCGGCCCGGTCACGGCGGCGCTGAGCTGCTCGTTCATCATGACGACATCGCGGCTGAGGGCCAGCACGGGTCCCGGGCGCGCCGAGGAGCACGCCTCCATGTAGTCGTGGAAAAGAGCCCGCTCGCCCCGCGAGGTGATCGCCGCGATCTCGGCCTCGATCTGCGCCGCGACGGAACGGGCGAAGGCCATCAGCATGCCGTCGGAGCCCTGACGGATGGTGGTGAGGTTGAAGGCTCCCAGCAGGGTGCGCCGGGTGGGATGCAGGATGGGTACAGCCGCGCAGTGGAAGTCCCGCAGCGCCTCGACGTAGTGCTCCATTCCGGCGATCATGACCGGGCGGCCGCTGGCCAGCGCGGTCCCGATGCCGTTGGTGCCCACGTACCGCTCGGCGAACACATGGCCCGGGGCCAGGTGCACGCGGTTGAGGCTCGTCGTCAGCCCCTCGTGGGAGACTTTCCGGGAGAGGACCACGCCGTTGCGATCTGTGATCATCGTGGAGACCGGGTCGTCGGCGAGCTGCTCGTGCAGCCTGTCCAGGATCGGCAGCGCCGCCCTGGCGAGGGGGCTGTCCAGGTTGGGGTTGTCGAGGTACGGGGCGTCGAGGCTGCCCGGCTTTACTTCGTATTCCATCGAGCGATGCCATGAAGCCACGACGAGCGGCCGGGCGCCTGGATCCTTGGTCACTTCCAGGTAGAGCTCTCTGGCTGCTCTCAGTGAGCCTCCGGGTCGGCGGGGCATTAACACTCCCGTACTGCGCGCGTCACAATCCGTCGGTGCAGTGATTGGACCAGTTCTACGGCGTGGCGCATACAGCGTGTATCACATTGAGACATCCGCGGACGGTTTCTGAGACATCGACCCGTGATCGGCGGCCTGTGTAATCGGCACACCACCCACCCGCCGACTCGTTGGGAGCCGTCATGAAAGCCGTGCAGGTCATCGCGTACGACGAGCCACCGGTGCTCGTGGACGTGCCGGACCCGCAGATCACCGGTCCGCTGGATGTGATCGTGAAGATCGGGGGCGCCGGAGTCTGCCGGACCGATCTGCACATCCTCGAAGGACAGTGGAAGGACAAGAGCGGGGTCGCCCTTCCGTACACCATCGGTCACGAGAACGCCGGCTGGGTCGCGGAGGTTGGGCAGGCCGTCACCCACGTCAAGATCGGTGACCCGGTCATCCTGCACCCGCTGGTGACCTGCGGTCTGTGCCGCGCCTGTCGGGCCGGCGATGACGTGCACTGCATGAACTCGGCCTTCCCCGGCATCGACGCCGACGGGGGCTACGCCGAGTACATGAAGACCAGCGCTCGCTCGGTCGTGCCCCTCGCCCCGTCCCTGGAGCCGGCCTCGGTGGCGGCCCTGGCCGACGCCGGGCTCACCGCGTACCACGCCGTCGCGAAGGCGGCCCGGGCACTGCGGCCCGGTGACAAGGCCGTGGTCATCGGCGCCGGCGGACTCGGACACATAGGCATCCAGGTGCTGCGGGCCCTGTCGCCGGTCGAGATGATCGTCATCGACCGCAGCCCCGAGGCCCTCGCGCTGGCCAAGGAACTCGGCGCCGACCACACCCTCGTCACGGACGGAAGCGAAGCCGACCGCGTACGGGACGTCACCGGAGGTCACGGGGCGGAGGCCGTCCTGGACTTCGTCGGCGAGGGGGGCGCCGTCGAGACCGGCGTGGCCTGCCTGCGCCGCAACGGCAGCTACTACGTCATCGGCTACGGCGGCCACCTCCACGTTCCGACGATCGACGTCATCTCTACGGAGATCAACTTCATAGGCAACCTCGTGGGGTCCTACAACGACCTCTCCGAGCTGATGGTCCTGGCGGCCGAGGGCAAGGTCACCCTGCACACCCAGCGATACCCCCTCGCCTCCTTCCGGCAGCCCCTCGACGACCTCGGCGCCGGAGCCGTTCGCGGCCGAGCGATCTTGATCCCCTGACACCGCGGGAGAAGCCCCATGCGCAGCAGACCGTGCACAAGCCTGATCGCCGTCGTCGCCGTCGCGGCCCTGACCGCCACCGCGTGCACCGCCCAGAACGAGTCACAGCACAAGCCCAAGGAGAAGGCCGGGCTCTTCAAGCCCGGCTCGGAGATCAGCTACCAGAAGTACGGCAAGGACTACCCGGCGACGAAGGTCAAGGACGTCCCTGGACCCTGCAGCTACGACGCGATCAGCCGCAAGGACTACTCCGGACAGACACTGAAGATCATCAGCCACGCCGTTCCCGTCATCGGCGAGCCGACCCAACTGCACGCCAGGCAGTTCGAGGACATCACCGGCGGGAAGGTGCAGGTGGTCAACGTCCCCTTCGGTGAGCTGCATCAGAAGATCCTCACGCCTCTCCAGGCGGGCCAGTCGGCGTACGACGTCATGTTCTACCCGTCCCTGTGGATCGGCGACATGGCCCCGTATCTGGCCCCGGTGCCGGAGAAGTACCTGAACAGCCCCGGCATGAAGGACGTCACCCCCGCCTACATGGACGTGGCGACCTGGGACGGGAAGGTCGTGCAGTACCCGGTGGACGGTGACCGGCACTACCTCAAGGTCCGCACCGATGTCCTGAAGGACCCCGAGCGGCAGGCGGAGTACAAGAAGGCCACGGGCAAGGACCTTCAGGTCCCGAGGACGTGGGCCGAGTACCAGGAGACAGCCGAATTCTTCAGCGGCAAGGACCTCGACGGCGACGGCAAGCCCAACTACGGCAGTGCCGAGGTGACCAAGCGCGACGACCTGACCTTCTCGGCGTTCATCAGCCGTGCGGCGCCGTACGTGAAGAACCCGGACGTCAAGGGCGGTGTCTTCTTCGACGTCAAGACCATGAAGCCGCTGATCAACACGCCGGGCTTCGTCCGCGCCCTGGACGACATGGTGAAGGCCGAGTCTGCCTGGGCACCCGGTGGCGCCAACTTCGGTCTGGGAGACGAGATCTTCTCCTTCGGAGGCGGCCAGACGCTGATGTCCTACTCCTGGGACGACGCCTTCATCCAGGCCCAGCAGCCGGACAGCAGGATCCGCAACGAGGTCCAGGCGGCGCCGCTGCCGGGCTCCACGGAGGTCTACAACCGCACGACGAAGTCGTGGGACAAGAAGGCGAACCAGGCGGCCTACTTCACCTGGGGATGGACCTCCGCGGTGGCCAAGGCGTCCAGCCACCAGGAGATGGCCTTCGACTACCTGTGCTTCTTCAGCAACGAGGCCAACACCACCCTGGATCTGACCGTCGGCCGATTCGGTGTCAACCCCTACCGCTACGCCCACTTCGACGCGGCGTTCTGGGAGAAGCAGGGCTGGGACAAGGACGTCGCTGAGTCCTACGTGCGCACGCTCTCCGGCATGGAGAAGAGCACCAACCGCGTCTTCGACCTGCGCGTTCCCGGTGTCAACCAGTACATGTCCGCGCTGGCCAACGGCGTCGCCGCAGCGCTGGCGGGCCAGGAGTCCCCGCAGCGCGCGCTGGACGGCGTGGCCGAGGAGTGGTCCAAGATCACCGATCAGATCGGCGAGGACAAGGTCCGAAGCGCCTATCGCAACGTCGTCGCGCTCGAGGACTACTCCTGATCCGACCGCAGGACGCCCCGGGTGGCCGGACCGGACCGGCCGGCCACCCGGGGGTGCCCCTCTTCCGCAAGGAGATCCATGGACGGCCTACGCCGACACAAGAGCCTGTTCCTGCTGCCGGGATTGCTCACGCTCTTTCTGATCATCGTTTTCCCGCTTCTGTTCACCATCCGCGTCAGCTTCTCCGGGTGGAACGTCAGCAACCCGCAGATGGACTTCATCGGAGGCGCCAACTACACCGCGATGCTGCACGACAGCCGCTTCTGGGCCTCCATCACCCGGCTGGTCCTGCTGGCGGGCGGCACGGTCCTGATCCAGTACCTCATCGGGTTCGGTATGGCCCTGCTGGTCTGGCGCGAGGTACACGGCCGCAGATTCTGGCGGGTGCTCTTTCTCGTCCCCATGATGACCACGCCCGTGGTGATGGCCGCCATTTGGCAGACGATCTTCCATGAGTCTCTCGGGCCGTTGAACGACCTGCTGGGGATGCTGGGCCTGACGAGAATTCCCTGGCTCACCGAGTCAAGTCCAGCGCTGGTCGCGCTGATGACCGTCGAGGTCTGGCAGTGGACCCCGTTCATGTTTCTGTTGCTGCTGGCCGGCCTGCTGAGCCTGCCCAAGGAACCCTTCATGGCCGCGGCGATTGACGGCGCCGGCACCTGGCGGACCTTTTGGAAGGTGACCTTCCCGCTGATGGCACCGGTCTCGGTCGCGGCGGTCATCATCCGGCTGATCGAGGCGTCCAAGCTCTCCGACAGCGTCTACGTCCTGACGTCCGGCGGGCCGGGCTCCTCCACGGAGACCCCGGGCTACTACCTCTACATCCAGGGGCTCCGCGATCAGCAGACCGGCTACAGCGGGGCGATGTCCCTGACCTACCTCGTCCTGATGATCGTCACGCTCACGGTCGTCGCCGCCCTGCTCACCAGGGCCTTCAAGTTGAAGGGGGACTCATGAGGTCGCGCCTTTATCCCGTATTCAAGTACACCGTGATCGCCCTGTGGGCCTGCTTCGTCGCGGGACCGTTCTTCTGGGCGATGACGACCAGCTTCAAAAGCGCCAACGCCGTCCAGGGCGGTCCCACCTACGTCCCCTGGGTGCAGTACGAGCCCACCCTCACCGGCTGGCGCAACATCTTCGGCGGAGCCGGCGGCGTCGATGTGATCGGTCCCTTCATCAACAGTGCCGTCGTCACCGTCGCCGCATCGGCCATCAGCCTGGCGCTGGGGTCCCTGGCCGCCTACGCGCTGTCCCGGTACCGGTTCAAGCTGGGCTTCATCAAGAACGGCGACATCGTCTTCTTCTTCGTCTCCCAACGGATCATGCCGCCCGTCGTCCTGGTGATCCCCTTCTTCTACCTCCTGCAGTGGGGTGGCCTCCTGGACACCATCGCGGGCCTGGTCATCGTGACGGTCGCGTTGCTGCTGCCGATCGCGGTCTGGGTGATGGTCGACTTCTTCAACGGCATCCCCCGGGAGATCGACGAGATGGCGATGCTGGACGGCTGCCCCCCGTTCCAGACGTTCGTACGGGCGATCCTGCCGAACTCCCTGCCCGGGCTGACCGTCGGGGCGATGTTCTGCGCCGTGTTCGGCTGGAACGACTTCTTCTTCGCCTTCCGGCTGACCTTCACCGAGGTCCAGACCCTGCCCCAGGCGGTCGTCGCCCTCAACTCCTCCATTCCACCGTGGTGGACGCTGTCCGCCGCCGCGCTCTTCGGCGTGGCACCGCTGATCCTGCTCGCCCTCTGGGTGGAGCGCCTGCTGTCCAAGGGAAACCTGTCGGGAGCGGTCCGATGAATCTCAACGCCACTGATCTGTGCCTGACCGTCGACGGCGTCGACCACCTCAAGAACGTGACCGCCACCTTCCAGCCGGGACGGCTCCACACCGTCATCGGCCGGACGATGGCCGGGAAGACGACGCTGCTGCGGGCCCTGGCCGGCCTGCAGAAAGTTGACTCCGGCTCGTTGACCCGGGCGGGAGCCGACTTCCTGAGGACGCCGGTGTGGCGGCGCGACATCGCCATGGTCTACCAGCAGTTCATCAACTACCCGCATCTCGATGTGTTCGACAACGTGGCCTTCCCGCTGAAGCGGGCCGGACTGTCACGGGACGACATCCGGCGCCGGGTCCGGCAGAGCCTGGCGAGCGTGGGGCTCGCCGACTACGAGAAGCGCAAGCCCTCCCAGCTCTCCGGCGGCCAGCAGCAGCGCGTCGCGATGGCTCGCGCCCTGGCCCGCGACACCGGCATCCTCCTGCTCGACGAGCCGCTTGCGAACCTGGACTACAAGTTGCGCGAACAGCTGCGCGACGAGTTCAAGGCACTCTTCTCGGACCAGGGCGACACGATCGTCATCTACACGACCACCGAACCCGCCGAGGCGATGATGCTCGGGGACGTGGTCCTTGTGATGCACGAGGGGCGGATCCTCCAGACCGGCACCCCGCAGGAGGTCTTCGAGCGCCCGGCGACCACCACGGTGGCGTCCATCATCAACGACCCGCCCATGAACATCTTCGCGGGGCGACTCGAGGGCGGCCAGGTCACGGTGGCCGGCTTCCAGGCCACGCACATCTCCGCGCACCTGGCCGACCTGCCCGACGGTGCCTACCGGTTCGGCCTGCGCGCCACCGACGTCAGCCTGGCTTCCAGCGGAGTCGAGGGCGAGGTCACGTACGTCGAGATCTCCGGCTCCGAGACCTTTGTCCATGTGCGTGTCGGCGAGACCCCCTTCGTCGTCCAGATCGAGGGCATCCACGACGTCACCCTCGGCGACCTCGTCAAACTCCGGCTCCGTCCCGACCGGCTGTTCGCCTTCGACGAGCAGGAGGCGCTCGTCCGGACACCTTCATACGATCTCGCTTCAGTGGAAGGCCGTTGACATGGCGCAGTTGGACATCGTCGACGTCGGGCACACGTACGCGCCGGGCGCCGAGGAGGAGCGGTGGGCTCTCAAGCCGCTGAGGCTGACCTTCGAATCCGGCAAGACCTATGCACTGGTCGGACCCTCGGGCTGCGGCAAGACGACGCTGCTGAACATCCTTTCCGGCCTGGTCAGACCGTCGAGGGGACGGGTGCTGTTCGACGGCGCCGATGTCACCGCCCTGCCCACGAAGGCGCGCAACATCGCCCAGGTCTTCCAGTTCCCCGTCATCTACAAGTCGATGACGGTCTACGACAACCTCGCCTTCCCGCTGCAGTGCCGGCGCTGGGACAAGGCGAGGATCGACGCCAAGGTCCGGCAGGTCGCCGAGGCCCTGGACCTGCACGACCGGCTGGCGCAGCCCGCTCGCGGGCTCACCGCCGACGACAAGCAGCTGATCTCACTCGGCCGCGGCCTGGTCCGTGACGACGTGGCGGCCGTCCTGATGGACGAGCCGCTCACCGTCATCGACCCGCAGCTGAAGCACTCGCTGCGGCGCAGGATCCGAGAGATCACCGAGCAGTTCCGGCCCACGGTGATCTATGTGACACACGACCAGTACGAGGCGATGAGCTTCGCGCAGGAACTGCTCGTCATGAAGGACGGCCAAGCCGTGCAGCAAGGCACCCCCGAGCAGCTGTTCGAGGCACCCTCCGCCACCTACGTCGGCTACTTCATCGGCTCACCGGCGATGAACTTCCTGACCGTGGACCGCGGCGACGGGCCCTTCGCGCTGGGCGGCCGGCCGCTGTCCGTCGCCTGGGACATCCCCCGGAGCACGACCGCCGTCCAGGTCGGCGTCCGGCCCGAATACGTCAAGATCGTCACCGACCCCGGCCCCAACACCTTCCCCGGCCGGCTGCGGGGCGTCAGCGACCACGGCGCGCAGCGCGTGCTCGAGCTGGAGGTCGCCGGGCAACCCGTCAGGGCCAAGAGGCCCCGCGAGGAGGGAGTTCCGACCGGAGACGAGGTCCTGGTGCACCTGCCGCGTGCGAACGTCCTTCCGTACGCCGACGGCAAGTTGGTACTCCGGTCGTGACGATCCGTCCATCATTACCGCGACGCGGCCGGCGTCGTGAAGTCCACAAGCCGGTACCGGCAGGCCGAGCTCGTACGATCGTGTCGGCGCGAGCCTGCCGGCGTGGGCGGAACGTGACCGAGGTCAGCCTGCCCTCGGATCGGTTCGTCGTCCTGCCGGTGCCCTACACAACGCCTGTCTTGATGCCGGGCGCACAGAACTCAGCCAAAGGAATCCCATGATCTTCATCACCGCCAAGTTCCGAGTCCGGCCCGAGCACGCTGAGCGCTGGCCCGAGATCACCACTGACTTCACCCGGGCGACGCGCGCCGAGCCCGGCTGCCTGTGGTTCGACTGGTCGCGCAGCGTGGACGATCCGACGGAGTACGTCCTGGTCGAGGCCTTCCGCGACGACGCGGCCGGGGCCGCACATGTGCAGTCCGCGCACTTCAAGGCTGCGCAGCAGACGCTGCCGCCACACCTTGTCGAGACGCCGCGCATCGTGAACGCGACCGTTCCGCAGGATGACTGGTCGCTCCTCGGGGAGATGGCGGTCCCGGGGCAGGAGTAGGGCTCTGCCCGAACGTCAGCGAGCACCGCGCTCACGGCATGACCGCCACGGCTGCCCGCTCCGTCCGCTGCGATCGCGGGGCACCGGAGAAGTCCCCTACGGGAACACCGGTGCCGCGTTGGGACATGATCCGCGGAGTCATCCCGTGGAGGCGGCGTCCAAGGCTTGCCCGCGCCCGTAACCGCAGTGATGGCACTGACCGACCACGGCCGTCACGACCTTCTCCTTTGGCTGCGGAGCCGTCGCCGGCGATCAGAACGTCGAGCGGGACACCTTCGCAGGCTGGGGGTCTCGTGGCTTGCCCGGCTGCTCGGTATGTTCCCACCTCACCGGGAAGACGGTGCGACTCACGCTTCGCCGCGTAGTCTCATCACCATTTTGTTGATTACCCACAGGCCGATTCCGATCGCCAGCAGCACGCCCGCCCTGATGTAGACGTCCGCGGGCCGGTCGGACAGCGGGCTGGCCAGGATGAGGGCGGTGATCGCGCCGAGCACGGGCAGGGCGGTCGGCGTGCGGAAGTGCTGGTGCTCGACGCGATCGCGGCGCAGGACGAGGACGGCGATGTTGACGACGCTGAAAACGCACAGGAGCAGGAAGGCCGTGGTGTCGCCGAGGCCGGCGATCTCTCCGGTGGAGACCAGGCCGACGGCAAGGAGCGAGACGAAGACGATGCCGACGACCGGGGTGCGGCGCCGGGGGAGGACACGGCCCATGCCGCGGGGCAGGATGCGTTCGTTGGCCATGCCGTAGCAGAGGCGGGACGCCATCATGATGTTGATCAGGGCCGAGTTCGTGACGGCGAACAGGGCGATCAGCGCGAACAGCTTGGGCGGGAAGTCGATGCCGCCGGCCTTGACGACCTCCAGCAGCGGGCCGCTGGAGTCCTCCAGTACGCGGAAGTCGACGAGCAGCGAGGAGATCAGGGCGACCAGGACGTAAAGGGTGCCGGTGACGGCGACGCCGGTGAAGATGGCGCGCGGGAACGTCCGCGCCGGGTCCTTGGTCTCCTCGGCCATGTTGACCGAGTCCTCGAAGCCGACGAAGGCGAAGAAGCCCAGGGCGGTCGCCCCCAGCACGCTGGTGATCAGGGCGGAACCGGTGCCCTCCGCCTGGAACTCGACGAGCCGACCCGGGTCACCGTCACCGGTCAGGACCGCCCCGGCGCCGATCGTGAGGATGACGAGCAGGCCGGTCAGCTCGACCAGGGTGAGCACCATGTTGGTCTTCACGGATTCCGACACGCCCCGCAGGTTGAGGGCCGCCAGGGAGAGGATGAACAGGATCGCGACGAGGGTGGACGGCAGGACGTCCGTGAACTCGGCGAGGTAGTCGCCGCTGAAGGCGCGGGCCGCCGCGCTCGCCGAGGACAGGCCCGAGCACATGACCATGAAGGAGATGATGAAGGTGAGGAACGGGACCTGGAACGCCTTCTGCGTGTAGAGCGCGGCTCCGGCCGCCTGCGGGTACTTGCCGACGAGCTCGACGTACGAGGCCGCTGTCAGGATGGCCACGGCGAACCCGATGACGAACGGCAGCCATAGCGCCCCGCCGACCTTGCCGGCGACCTGACCGGTGGTGGCGTAGATGCCGGTGCCGAGGATGTCACCGATCACGAACAGGACGAGCAGTTTGGGACCGAGGACGCGCCGCAGCGGGGTGTCATCCCCTTCCCTCGGTGAAGCGGTGGCATCCCGCCCGGCTGTGGACACGACTGCTCCCCCCGAGACGGGTTCCGCACTGAACAACGTCTTGCCTGCCCGGCAGGTCAGTGAGTGATGCCTTGGCCTACTGCAACCGGAGCACGTCCGCAGGGCGCTTGCCTTCCAAGGGACACCCAACGTTGATCACTCCCGCGGGACTCGCTCCCCGGTCCCCAGTTTCCGATGCCCGAGCACAACCGCGCCAAGCCGACGCTTTTCCACAGCCGAGCTTGGTGGCGTGCCTTGCGCGGCGGGGTCCGCCATATGGATAAGTCCGCCGGTATCCGCGCTCAGCCAGAGCCTCAGAGCAGGAAGGAAGGCTCATGGAGCTCTTCCCGCCGATTCCGCTCGGCGGAAGGCGGGACTGCAAGGAGGCGCTGCACCGGTTTGCGCAGGTCGTCGGCAAGATTCGGCTCGCTGCCAGCGTTCGACGCAACCACCTACGACAGTGCCCACCGGGCAGGAGCCGGGCGCGCCGGCTGGGACATGGCCAGCCTGGCGTGCCCTGGAGGGTTTACGGACCAGCACCCGGCGCCTCCGCCCGCCTGATCCCGACTCGGCGCGTGCTCGCCCCGGCGCCAGCCCGGCCACAATTCGCGTTCTGACCCGTTCGACGTCTCGTTCGCCCGTGGGGCATTCAGTGCAGGTGCTGCAGGTCCATGAGGAGCTTGTCCTCGGAGCCAGTTACTGGCTGCGATTCCGGGTGCGAGGTGGGCGGCATCGTTGCGCGGTGGTGGTGAGCGGCAAGGGGGCACCGGCACGGTGGCGATGAGCAGCGGAACGAGGGCTGCGGCGGCCACCAGGACCAGCGCGGAGCCCCGAAGACGGTGCGGTGTCCGGCGGTCAGAGCGTGCAGGTGGGGCTGATGTGCCTCGGAGGCGGCGGTGACGGTTGCGGCCAGGATGCTCAGGGCTGCCGATCTGCCGGGTGGTGTCCACCAGGCCCCGGCGAGCCCGGAGTCGGCCGGCCGTACTTCGGCGACAGCAAGCGACGTCAGCTGCATGAAGGCGAGCTCAGGCCCAGCCCGATCGTGAGGGTCGGACCGAGTACCGCCGACCCGTAGTCACTGACGTAGGTCTGGCTGTCATTCCAGGTACGCGACGCTGTAGGCGCCCTGATGCTCCTTCGGGTTCCCGGAGCCGGCGTCCAGGGTGCGGACGCACGCGAGCGGACAAGCCGACGGTCACATGATCAACGCTTTTGTCAGAGCCAGTCACGGTCCATCACGTGGGGAAGCCCCAAAAGCCGCCACCGTTCACCGTCCCGCCACGGCCGCACCGTTGACGCGCGTAGCACTTGGGCTCAGGCTGGGCACCGATCACCGCCGCGAGAGCGGTGGTCACACCGACCGGAAGTCGACGACCCGGAGGCCTGGATGTTCAGACGGATCGCACGTCTCCTCACCGCGTTTGTCATGATCACGTCGGGTGTGGTGGTCGGCGTGGGCGCCACCGCGGGCACCGCACACGCCGACGAGTGTTACACCTGGAGTCGCACCCTCTCCCAGGGCGCCTCCGGCAGCGATGTCACCCAGCTGCAGATCCGGGTCGCGGGCTGGGTCACGTCCGGCGAACGCCTCTCCTACGACGGCCAGTACGGCGCCCGCACGGCCGCCGCCGTGAGCAAGTTCCAGTCCGCCTACGGCCTCGCCGCCGACGGGGTCGCGGGACCGGCGACCTTCAGCAAGCTCTACGCGCTGCAGGACGCTGACTGCACGCCGATCCACTTCTCCTACGCCGAGCTCAACCGCTGCAACTCCGACTGGTCGGGCGGCGCGGTCTCCGCGGCCACCGCCAAGGCGAACGCGCTCAAGACGATGTGGAAACTGGAGGCCATGCGGCACGCGCTCGGCGACGTCCCGCTCACCGTCTCCAGCGGCTTCCGCTCCTACGCCTGCAACAGCGCCGTAGGCGGCTCGTCCACCAGCCGCCACCTGTACGGCGACGCCGCCGACCTGACGGGCTCCCCCACCCTGTGCCGCCTCGCCCAGCAGGCCCGCACGCACGGCTTCTCGGAGATCCTCGGCCCGGGCTACCCCGGCCACAACGACCACACCCACGTCGCACTCGACCCCTCCCCCTACTGGTCCGCCCCCAACTGCGGCATCTGAGCCACCGTCGCCAAAGCCGGCGGCTGCTGCGCGCGCGTGCCCAACACACCTGTGCACGACCGCGCACCGCCGCCGGCCCCGGCCGAGACGACCGGCATGGAGTCCGACCACGACGAGAGCCCACGGCATCGATGCCGAGTCCTACGACGCCTCCGCCACCCGCGAACCGTGGGCACAGTACGTGGCGCCGCCCGGTGAGCCGGCGCCCGCCCGAAGATGCGTCCGGTCCGGCCTGCCGCGATGGTGGAAGCGTTGAAGCGCTGCCACCCAGACGCGAGGGGAACGCCAACGTGGACAAGTCGGAGCTCACCCAGATGACCGCTCGCCGTGCCGCCGACGACCCGAACGGTCGGCACCTCGCCGCGGACGACATCAGCCGGATCCTCGACCTGCTCTTCGGCACCGTGGAGCAGGCCGGGACCATCGCCCAGGCGCTCAAGGGCAGGGAGCCCGTCCACCTCGGGAGCTTCGGCACGTTCCAGGCCGCTGACGGCGTGGCCACGTTCCGGCCGGGGACAGCCCTCACCGAGTACCTGCAAGATCAGATCCGGTGATCAGTACGCGGTCTGTCCGGCCGGCGTGTCGGCTGCCGGAACGGTCATGGGACGTCTGACTCTCCACGCCACGGGCCCGGCGGTCCCGGAGACGGTCTGGCGGCGCTACGTGTGCGTCGACGAGTGGGCCTCGTGGTCCACAGGAGTCGGACTGCACCCCGATGAGCGAGACCCGGGGCGCAGCAAACGTCGAAGTCCGTTACCACCAGGTCGACATCAGCGACGAAGCCGGGCCCACCGGCCCGAACCGGGTCGAGGGCACAGCGGACTCGTCCGGGGGGTGCGCGCCTCGGCGAGTGCGCCTCACGCCGACAGCTTCCGACGGCCCGCGCGCCATGGGGTGGAGTCAGGTCTGTTCCTCGATGCCGATGGCGGTGCGCAGGGAGCGCTGGGCCGGGCCCGGCTCACCGCGTCCCGTCTCCAGCAGGGCGGCGGCTATGGCATCCAGCTTCTGCTGAACGGCGTGCTCGGCACGCCGCTCACTGTTCTTGAGCAGTGCCAGGAGCAGGAGCGTGACGGCGGTCATGGACTCACCGGCGAGCATCATCCAGGTCAGGGGCGCCTTGGCGATGTGCACGCCGATGACGATGCCGACCAGCAACAGGCAGATGCCGAAGAACGCCGGGCTGCTGGTGAAGTTCGACGCGCGCTCGGCGAGTTCCTCGAAGGGGCCGCGCTTGCGCCCACCTCTCTCGGCCGGATGCTCGAGGGTCATCTTCGCCTCTCCTCGTGTCATGTGGTGACTGGCGGCGATCCGACCGCCCGATGCTCCTGGCCCTGCTCATGCCCTCGGTCGGGCCGGAGATGCCTGTCCGCCGGACATCGCCGGCTCCTCGGATGCCCCGTACAGTCACGACGGCGGAGAGGACCGGAGCGAAGAGCGGGAGTACCGCGGCACCGTCGGTGAGCGAACGGCTGGTGGCTCCTTTACCAACCTCGGCCATTCTCACGTAGGTCCAAGCCCGAGGTCGCCGACGATGCCCATCCATTGCAACGACGAACAGGCGGGCTCGTTGCATTACCCCACGCTCCATTGCAATGATTTCCGCGCTTCCACCTGCACAAAGGCCGACTGCGCCCGGAAATTGCGTTGCCGAACTCGCGAATGCAACGTAGCTTTTCGATTCACGGAAAGATGAACAGGGGGCGCGCAGGTCGAGAGACGGACCTGTCGCGGAGTGGGTGACCGGGGGGAATCATGGCGGCAGCGCAGAGACAGCAACAGGTGGCACCTGGTGCCCTCAACGCCTTTGCCCGCTTCGTGCTCTGCGGCGGCGGGGTGGGGCTCGCCTCCAGCTTCGCCGTGGTGGCCCTCGCTTCATGGATGCCCTGGGTTCTGGCCAACGCCCTGGTCACCGCGGCGTCCACGCTCGTCGCCACCGTGTTGCACGCCCGGTTCACCTTCGGCGCAGGTCGGCATGTGACCTTGCGTCAGCATGCGCAGTCGGCCGGGTCCGCTGCTGCCGCGTATGCGGTGACCTGCGTGGCGATGTGCGTCCTGCATCAACTGGTCGTGGCACCGAGTGCGTTGGTCGAGCAGGTCGTCTACCTGTCCGCCTCCGCACTCGCCGGTGTCGCACGGTTCGCGGTCCTGCGTTTCGTCGTCTTCGCGCGGCACCTCTCACGGACCGCGACCCCCTCCCCCACCGTCGTCCCCTGCTCGCCCATGGGCCGTGCCTCGCAGGCAGCCGGCTCGGCGGTGCTGTGCCGCACGGCCTGAACGTCGCTGCAGCGACTCGCCGTCCGTCGGCGAGTTTCCAGGCCTGGCCCGGTGACCACTCGGTTGTGTCCTGCTCGGCTATTGCGTGTGCATGACACGGATTCCCACCTCTTGCCCAGCGCGCTGAACCTGCGCTACTCCTTTAATCGTTAGGAAGGTTTCCTTTCAACCGGGAGCCGGCCGCCCCCATGTACCGCGGCCGCAGGATCCCGCCCCCCTCTCCGACGGAGTGAGTCCTGACTATGAGTTGGCTACGCTCGTCCCATCCCAAGCTGCGCGGCGCCGTCACAGCCGGCGCCATGGCACTGGCACTGACCGCTGCCCTTCCCGCCACTGCCGCCGTCTCGGCCGACAGTGCGGTCGCCTCGCCTCGGGCCGCCACCGTGCACGAAGCGGAATCCGCCACCGTCTCACGCGGTGCGGTGGAGTCCAACCACACCGGCTTCACCGGCGACGGCTTCGTCAACTATGACAACGTCCAGGGCAGTTACGTTCAGTGGACCGTCAGCGCTACACAGGCCGGGTCGTCCGCCCTCACCCTGCGCTTCGCCAACGGCACTGCCACCAACCGCCCCATGGACATCACGGTGAACGGTGCGGTGGCCTCCAGCGGCAGAGCCTTCCCGGGCACGGGCGCGTGGACCAACTGGAACACCACCACGCTCAACGTGAACCTCGCAGCCGGGGCGAACATCATCAGAGCGACCGCGACCACCTCCAACGGCGGACCGAACGTCGACCACATCTCCCTGGAGACCTCCGGAGGACCGACCGGCGACACGCCCGCCGCCGTCAACGGGCAGCTGAAGGTGTGCGGAACCAAGCTGTGCAACCGGTACGGCAAGCCCATCCAGCTACGCGGTATGAGCAGCCACGGCACGCAGTGGTACAGCCAGTGCCTCACCAGCGGATCCCTCGACGCGCTGGCCAAGGACTGGCACGCCGACGTCCTGCGCGTGTCCACCTACGTGCAGGAGGGCGGCTACGAGAGCGACCCCCGGCGCTTCACCGACCTGGCGCACAGCCTGATCGAGCAGGCCACAGCCCGCGGCCTGTACGTGATCGTGGACTGGCACCAGCTGACCCCGGGCGACCCCCACTACAACCTGTCCCGCGCCAGGACGTTCTTCACCGAGATCGCTCAGCGTCACGGAAGCAAGACCAACCTGCTCTACGAGATCGCCAATGAGCCCAACGGTGTGAGCTGGTCGAACATCAAGAGCTATGCCGAACAGCTGATCCCGGTCATCCGGCAGCAGGACCCTGAAACCCCCATCCTCGTCGGCACCCGCGCCTGGTCCTCGCTCGGCGTCTCCGACGGCAGCAACGAGAACGAGATCACCGCCAACCCGGTCAACGCCACCAACATCCTGTACACCTTCCACTTCTACGCGTCCTCGCACCGCGACGAGTACCTCAACACCCTGTCCCGCGCCGCCGACAAGCTGCCCGTCTTCGTCACTGAGTTCGGCTCCCAGAACTCCGCCGGTGAAGGTGCGAACGACTTCACCATGACCAAGCGTTACATCGACCTGATGGCAGCGAAGAAGATCAGCTGGGTCAACTGGAACTTCTCCGACGACGAGCGTTCTGGCGCCGTGTTCAAGCCCGGAACGTGCAACGCCAACGGGCCCTGGACCGGCACAGCACAGCTGAAGCCGGCCGGGGCGTGGATCAGGGACCAGATCCGCACCCCTGACGACTTCCCGACCAGCTGACCCCTCTGCGCCCAGCCCCGCCGCCCAGCCCCGCCCGTCGAGCCAGGACGGGCGGGGCGCATCGATCGCCGGCAGGAGCCTGCTGGGCGCGGGCAGGCTGTGCGTGCCGCACCGGCCGGTCAGGCGCCGGGCAGTACCCCGGTACGGGCGACCTCGGAGTACCAGCGGGCGCTGGCCTTGGGGATGCGGGTGCCGGTCGGGTAGTCGACGTACACGGCGCCGAAGCGCTTGCTGTAGCCGTGAGCCCACTCGAAGTTGTCCAGCAGGGACCACAGGAAGTAGCCGCGTACGTCCGCGCCGTCCAGGATCGCCTGGTGAACGGCGGCCAAGTGGCCGCGTACGTACGCGATCCTGGCGGGGTCGTTGACCTGGCCGGCAGGGTCGGCGTAGTCGTCGAAGGCGGCGCCGTTCTCGGTGATGACCAGCGGCAGCTCCGGGAAATCGGAGGCGAGCCGGCGCAGCAGGTCGTAGAGGCCGCTGGGGTCGACGGCCCACCCCATCGCGGTGGTGTCGCCGGGCGGCTGGTGGAAGGCGACCCGGTCTGCTCCCGGCCACGGGCTGTGGGTGCTGTTGCCGTGTCCGTCGGAGGTGTGGGTGCCATCGCCGTCGGTCTCGGAGACCACGGTGGGGGTGTAGTAGTTGACGCCGAGGAAGTCCAGCGGCTGGTGGATGCGGTGCAGGTCGCCGTCCTGGACGAAGGACCAGTCGGTCAGCTCGGCGGTGTCCTTGAGCAGGTCCTCCGGGTAGGCGCCCCGCAGCATCGGACCCGTGAAGACCCGATTGGCGAGCGCGTCGATCCGGCGGACCGCGTCGGCGTCGCCGTCCGTGCCGGTGAGCGGGCGGACGTGGTGGATGTTGAGGGTGACCGAGACCTGGGCGTCGGCGCGGAGGCGGTCGCGCAGCGCCTGGACGGCCAGGCCGTGTCCCAGGTTGAGGTGGTGGGCGGCGCGCAGGGCGGCGACCGGGTCGGTGCGGCCGGGGGCGTGCACGCCGGAGCCGTACCCGAGGAAGGCGCTGCACCAGGGCTCGTTGAGCGTGGTCCAGGTCTTCACCCGGTCGCCGAGGGAGTCCGCCGCGATGGCCGCGTACTCGGCGAACCGCTCGGCCGTGGCGCGCTCGGGCCAGCCGCCGGCGTCCTCCAGTTCCTGCGGCAGGTCCCAGTGGTAGA
This sequence comes from Streptomyces sp. NPDC052016, assembly GCF_044548445.1. Classification (NCBI taxonomy): domain Bacteria; kingdom Bacillati; phylum Actinomycetota; class Actinomycetes; order Kitasatosporales; family Streptomycetaceae; genus Streptomyces; species Streptomyces sp. NPDC052016. Next base: position 277,625 of record NZ_JBIUBX010000004.1, on the reverse strand, counting down.
GAGTGGCGACGGGCTGGATGCCCTTCTCCAGCAGTTCGTCGACGAGGCGCCGGTAGAAGTCCAGGCCCTTCTGCACGGCGGGTCCGCGGCCGGTGGGCTGGATCCGGGGCCAGGCGAGGGAGAAGCGGTAGGCGCCCAGGCCGAGTTCGGCCATGAGGGCGACGTCCTCGCTTCGGCGGTGGTAGTGGTCGGTGGCGATGTCACCGGTGTCGCCGTTGCGGACCCGGCCGGGGGTGCGGGCGTAGGTGTCCCAGATGGACGGCGTGCGGCCGTCCTCGGCCGCTGCGCCCTCGATCTGATAGGCGGCCGTCGCGGAGCCCCAGAGGAAGCCCTTGGGGAAGGTGCGGGCGGCGTCCGGGGCGGACGCGGTCTGCTGTGCTGCGGTGACCACGTGAGTCCTTTCGAGGTGGTGGTGTTCGTGGGTGCGTGGGGGCCGGCGGGGTGAGGCGCGGGCACGCCAGGCCGGAACGGGGGGGGGTGGGGTGCGGGCCCGTGTTCGGGGCCGCGCGGCGGCGGGTCAGCCCTTGACGGCGCCCGCCATGATGCCGCTGACGATCTGGCGGCCGAAGACGATGAACATCGCCAGCAGCGGCAGGGTGCCGAGCAGCGCGCCTGCCATGATCAGCGACTGGTCCCGGACATAGCCCGCGCTGAGCTGGGTGAGGGCGACGGGGACCGTCGGGTTGGTCATGTCGAGGACCACGAACGGCCAGAAGAAGTCGTTCCAGGCGTGCACGAACGTGATCATGAACAGAACGGCCATCGCGGGCCGGGCGACGGGCAGCACGATGCTCCAGAAGATCCGCAGCGAGTGGGCCCCGTCCACGCGTCCGGCCTCGACGAGTTCGTCGGGCAGCGCCTCCGACAGGTACTGCCGCATGAAGAAGACCCCTACCGCGCTCACCAGCGTCGGGAAGATGACGGCGGGCAGCTGCTGCGACCAGCCCAGCTCGGCCATCATCATGAACAGCGGTACGACGCCGAGCTGCGGCGGCACCAGCATGGTGCCGATCACCAGCATGAGCAGGGCGTTGCGCCCCTTGAACCGCAACTTGGCGAAGGCGAACCCGGCGAGCGTCGCGAACATCACCGTCGACAGGGCGATCACCCCGGCCACGATGAGGCTGTTGATCATCGCCTTGCCCATCGCCGCCTCGTCCCAGGCCCGGGCGAGGTTGCTGAACAGGTTCGGGCCGGGCAGGAAGGGCGGCGGTGTCTGGCTGACCCGGGTGTTGTCGGTGGATGCGGCCACCATCGTCCAGTACAGCGGGAAGATCGACAGCACCGCCATGATGGCGAGCAGCACGTAGGCGAGGGGTCCGGCGTGGTGCTGACGGCCGGCGCGCTGGCGCAACAGTCGGCGGCCCCCGCGGCCGGCCGGCTTGTCGGCGGAGGTCCGGGCCGTGGAGCTGGTCCGGGCCGGGAGACTCTGAATGGTCATGGTGACTCCAGGTCAGGACGTACAGGAGCGTGCGCGCTTGACGAGGCGCTGCACGAGGAAGACGAGGACGAGCAGCAGGAACATCGCCCAGGCCACGGTCGCCGAGCGGCCCATCTGGTAGTTCTTCCAGCCCTCCTCGTACAGCAGCAGTCCCAGCGTCTGGTACTGGTTGTCCGCGCCACCGCTCACCCCGTTGGGGCCCTGGCCGAAGATCAGCGGCTCGCCGAACAGCTGGGTGGCGCCGATGGTGGAGAGCACGATCGTGAAGACGATGGTGGAGCGGATGCCGGGGACGGTGACGTGGGTGAACTGCTGCCACCGGGAGGCGCCGTCGAGGGAGGCCGCCTCGTACCGTTCGGCGGGGATGGCCTGCATCGCGGCCAGGTAGAGCAGCGCGTTGTAGCCGGTCCAGCGCCAGATGACGATGGTGGAGATGGCGACCTGGGCGGGCCACTTGTCGGCCTCCCAGTCCACGGGGTCGATTCCGACCGAGCCGAGCGCCCAGTTGATCATCCCGAAGTCCCGCTCGAAGATCATCGTGAAAACGAGGGCGGCCGCGGCCACCGAGGTGGCGTAGGGCACCAGCGAGGCGACGCGGAAGAACAGCGAGGCGCGCATCCGGTAGTTGAGCAGGTGCGCCAGCCCGAGTGCCATCAGCAGCTGCGGCACCGTGGAGATGACACCGATCGTGATCGTGTTCTGCAGCGCGTTCCAGAACCTGGAGTCGCCCCACAGCTCGACGTAGTTGTCGAAGGCCACCCACTCCATGACGTCGAGGGTGGCCAGTTCCACGTCGTGCAGGGAGATCCACGACGTGTAGACGAGGGGGTAGAAGCTGAACGCGGCGAAGACCACGAAGAACGGCGCGACGAAGACGTACGGGGCGCCCTTGATGTCGAGCCGGTGCAGCAGTGCGCCGCGCCGCCGGGCGGTGTCGTCGTCCGGGGACGGACCCGGAGACTCGTCCCCGGCCAGGGCCTTGGTGGTGGAGGTGGCCACCGGATTTCCTTCCTGAAGGCGGATGTGTGAGCCGGCCGTCCGTGCCCGTCGGCGGGCACGGACGGCCGCGGGGGCCAGGGGTCAGCCGACCGCCTTCTCGATGCGCTCCGCGGTGGTCTTCCACGCCTTCTCACGCGGGGTGCCCTGCTGCTCGATCAGGGTCAGCCCCTGGGAGAAGGTGTCCTTGATCGTGCCGTCCTTGCGGCCGAGGACCTGCTTGTCCGGTATCTCCTGGGCGGCGGCACCGAAGATCTGGCCGATCGGCGCGTTGTTGAAGTACTCCGACTTGGCGTCCTTCACGTCTGCGCTCTCCAGTGCCTGGCGCGAGGACGGGATGTTGCCGATCTCCTTGAAGATGTGGGCCTGCTGCTCCGGGGCGGTCAGCCAGGCGACGAGCTTCTTGGCCTCCTCCTTCACCGGGCTCTGCTCGATCACACCGAGGAAGGACCCGCCCCAGTTGGCGCCCTTGGGGGCCTTGGCCACATCCCACTTGCCCTTGTTCGCCGCACCGGCCTTCTCGCTGATGTGGCTGAGCATCCACGCCGGGCACACGGCCGTGGCGAACGTGCCGTTGGCCAGGCCCGGGTCCCAACCGGGCTGGAACTGACGGAGCTTGGCCGTCAGGCCGTCCTCCGCCGCGTCCGCGGCGAGACTCCACGCCTCCTTGACGGCGGGGTTGCTGTCGTAGATCAGCTCGCCCTTGTCGTCGTAGTACTGCTCGGGGTAGCCGTAGACCATGGCGTTGAACAGGCCGCTGGCCGCGTCCATGTAGGCGACGCCGTCACCCTTGAAGTCCTTCTTGAAGGTGCGGCCGACCTCGACGTACTTCTTCCAGTCGCCCTCCCAGAGCTTCGCGACCTCCTCGCGGTCGGTGGGCAGGCCCGCCTTCTCGAAGTAGTCCTTGCGGTAGCAGACGGCCATGGGGCCGATGTCGGTGCCCAGGCCCAGCACCTTGCCGTCCCCGGTGCTGATCTGGGACTCCTTCCACGGCAGGAAGTGGTCGGTGCCCGACACGTCGGCGAAGTCGGCGAACTTGTCCGCCTGGGTCTCGGTGATCTCCTTGGCCCGCCCGATCTCGATGCCCTGGATGTCCTTCAGGCCCTTGCCGGCGGCGAGCCTGGTCTGCAGCGCGGTGTAGTACGTCTGCTCGTCACCGGCGATCTCGGCCTTGATGTCGACCTCGGGGTTCTCCTTCTCGTACTGCTCGAGAAGGCCGGTCTCCTTGATGCCCATCACTCCGTACAGGCCCATGGTGATGGTGACCTTGCCGTCCTTCTTCCCGCCGCCGGTGGCGGAGTCGTCGCTGCCGCCGCAGCCGACGACGAGCGCCAGTGCGCCGACGGTCGCGGCCGTCGCCACCGCCTTTCTGCGCAACGAACCGAGAGTGCCCATGGATCTCCTCCTAGCGACGGCGCTGACACATCGGAGTGACGAGTTCTGCGCTGACTACTGCGATGGCTACAGCGATGACGATCACGACGGTTTTGACAGGATGGGAACGTGCCCATTTATGGGTGGGCACGTTCCCATCGCGCATCGAAGACTCGTGGGGAGGGGGCGGATCTGTCAATGACTTGAACGCAACTCGTCGTCGCCGCGCAGGGCTCGAGCGGCTCCCCATGGATCCCGGGGTGCTCTGCCGACGACCGAGTCTGCAAGAATTGCCGCAGGTCACCTCCGCGGCAGGTCATGCCTCCGCGGCGCCGAGGGTGGGGGAGCACATGAGCGGCAACCGCCGTCCAACGATCAAAACGGTCGCCGCCCGCGCCGGCGTGGGCCGCACCACGGTGTCCCGCGTCGTCAACGGCTCGGACCTGGTCAGTGCCGACGCCCGCGCCAGGGTTCTCGCGGCGATCAAGGAACTCAACTACGTGCCCAACTCGGTCGCCCGCGGTCTGGTGACCAACCGCACCGACGCCGTGGCCCTGGTGATCCCGGAGTCGGAGAGCCGCCTCGGTTCGGAGCCGTTCTTCGCCGCGCTCATCCGCGGCGTCAGCGGCGCGTTCGCCGAGAGCCGCACCCAGCTGCAGCTGATGCTCGTCCGCGACCAGGCCGAACGGGACCAGCTGACCGAGTCGGTGGCGACCCGCCGCGTCGACGGTGTGCTGCTGGTCTCCGTGCACTCCGAGGACCGGCTGCCGGGCATGCTGGAGGAAATGGGGCTGCCCACCGTGCTGGCCGGCCGCCGCGACGCGGGCGAGCGGCTGAGCTACGTCAACTCCGACAATGCCGGCGGAGCGGCCGCGGCGGTACGGCATCTGCTGGACCGCGGACGGCGGCGAGTGGCCACGATCACCGGCCCGCTCGACATGGACGTCGGCCGCAGCCGGCTCGCCGGCTGGCGCACCGCACACGAGGAAGCGGGCGTTCCCGCACCGGACCTCATGATCGAGGCGGGCGACTTCACCGAGGAGGGCGGCGCTCGCGCCATGCGTTTGCTTCTTGAACGCGCCCCGGACCTGGACGCCGTCTTCGCCGCCTCCGACCTCATGGCGGTCGGCGCCCTGGCCGAACTCCGCCGGTGGAAACGACAGGTGCCGGGGGATGTCGCCGTCGTCGGATTCGAGGACTCCGTCCTCGCCCGCCACACCAACCCGCCCCTGACGACAGTGCGTCAGCCGGTGGAGGAACTGGGCCGCACCATGGCCCGCATACTGATAGACATCACACAGCACGGTGCGCCGCGGCAGCAGGTCACGCTGCCGACGGAGCTGGTGGTGCGCGAGTCCTCCTGACCGTCCGACTGCGCTCAGCCCGCGGGGCGTTCCAGTGAGGCCCGCTGATCGGCTCGCCCGCCGGCACGCCTGTCGCACCTGCCGGGCCGGCGCATCGCCGCCTCCCCCGCGTCGGCCTGTGCGAAGCCGCCGCGTCAGCCGCGGTCCTGCCAGCACTGGATCCAGGGGACCTGGTGGGGACACACGGATGTGCAGATCCGCCACCAGGTTCCCTGGATCCAATGGTGGCAGGACACGGATGTGAAGATCCCCACGGTGTCATGCACCCGATGGAGAAGGGACGAGAACGCTGGCAGGCGCATGCCTGCGCCAAGGCCCGCTGCGTCCGAGCGGATGAGCGGCTGCGGCTCCGGCCTTCGGCGCTGCGGAGGGGATGGACGGCCCCGCTACCACGCCCTCTCCCCCGCACCCCGAGCGGGCGCGCCGGGCCTCTGACACACGCGCCGGCGAGCCGCCTGTCCGCGGCACGCCGGGCCCCGCATGCGCCAACGCCCCACGGCGCCCCGCCGGGAGTGGTACGCCGGGTCGGCGGCCGGGCACTGTCGCCGTCGCCCTGCTGCTGTCGGCGACACGCGCCGGACCTTCAGGTCCGGCGACATGCGGCGGACCTGAAGGTCTTCATGGGCGCAGGCATGCTCCAAAAGGGCGCGGACCCGGCGGTGTACGGGCGGTTATGGGTCTCTCTCTTTTGACCCGCCGCCTCAGGCGGTCGTGACGAACCGCTCCCAGACGCGGTGCGTGGCCATCAGCTCCTGCATCTGCTCCAGCACGGACGTGCCGTTCTGACCGACCACGACTCCAGGCGCGTCGGCGGGAATCCCGACCGCCTCCAGTGCCGCGCCGCCACCCGCCCAGGCGCCGATCGCCTTGCCGTGGCGGAACGCCTCCGACAGCAGCAGGCCCACCCTCGGGTCGGCGGCCCCCGGCAGACCGGCGGGCAGTGCCTTGGCGTCGCGGGAACCATAGGCGTCGCTGCCCGCCGCAGGCGCACCGGCCACCAGCAGCGCGTCGAACTCGATGGACCGCGCGGTCACGAACGTCCGCTGCACTGTCACCGCGTCGTCGCCCACGCCCAGCTTGCCGCCGGTGGGAGCGATGACCAGCGGCACCATTCCCGCGCCGAGCACCGCCTCGCGCACCGCGCGCACACCGTCCCAATCCCCGTCCGGGCCGGTGACGATGCCGATGAGGCGGCCGTCGGTGGGCCAGGACCGCCCGACCTGGGACAGTGCGGGGCTCGGCTCGACATCGGCCGGCGGCACGGTCGGCTCGGGCGCCGGCAGGCCGAGGCCCTCGGCGACACGGGCGCACAGCTTGGCGTCGATGTTGGCCAGCACCTGCAGAGCCCGCTCCTTGACGGCCTGCTCGTAGCACTTGCCGAGCTCGAAGGTGTAGGCGCCGATGATGTGCTCCCGCTCGACCTCGCTCATGCTCAGCCAGAACCGGCGCGGCTGGCTGAAGTGGTCGGAGAACGACTCGGGGGCCTCCCGGACCTTCGTCGCCTCCGGCACCCGTACCGGCGTCTCGATGTACGCCCCGTTTTCCGCCCCCGCCAGGAACGGGCAGCCGCCGTCGAGCGAGTTGGGCCGGTACGGGGCGACGCCCCGGTGCACCGCGTCCTGGTGGAAGCCGTCCCGCAGCATGTCGTTGACCGGCGCGTGCGGCCGGTTGATGGGGATCTGCGAGAAGTTCGGTCCGGCCAGCCGGGTGATCTGGGTGTCCAGGTAGGAGAACAGCCGCCCGGCGAGCAGCGGATCGTCGGTGATGTCGATGCCGGGCACGAGGTGGCCGACGTGGAAGGCGACCTGCTCGGTCTCGGCGAAGTAGTTCGACGGGTTGCGGTCGAGGGTCAGCAGTCCGATCGGCTGCACGGGGGCGAGCTCCTCGGGAACGAGGTTGGTCGCGTCGAGCAGGTCGATGCCCTCGAAGGTCTGGTCGGGAGTGTCCGGGAAGGTCTGGATGCCCAGCTCCCATTCCGGGTAGGCGCCCGCCTCGATGGCGTCGGCGAGGTCGCGGCGGTGGAAGTCGGGGTCGACGCCGCCTGCGATCTGCGCCTCCTCCCACACCAGGGAGTGCACACCGAGCTTCGGCTTCCAGTGGAACTTCACCAGCGTCGTCGAACCGTCGGCGGCCACCAGACGGAACGTGTGGACGCCGAAGCCCTCCATCATCCGGTACGAACGCGGGATGCCCCGGTCGGACATGTTCCACAGGGTGTGGTGAGTGGCCTCGGTGTGCAGCGTGACGAAGTCCCAGAAGGTGTCGTGCGCGCTCTGCGCCTGCGGGATCTCCCGGTCCGGGTGCGGCTTGCCGGCATGGATGATGTCCGGGAACTTGATGGCGTCCTGGACGAAGAAGACCGGCATGTTGTTGCCGACCAGGTCGAAGACGCCCTCTTCGGTGTAGAACTTGGTCGCGAACCCGCGGGTGTCCCGCACGGTGTCGGCGGAGCCCCGCGACCCCAGCACCGTAGAGAAGCGCACGAACACGGGCGTCTCCGCGCCCGGTGCCAGGAACGCCGCCTTCGTCACGGCGGCAGCGGTGCCGTAGCTCTTGAAGACGCCGTGCGCCGCCGCGCCACGGGCGTGCACGACCCGCTCCGGGATGCGCTCGTGGTCGAAGTGCATGACCTTCTCGCGCAGATGATGGTCCTGCAACAGCACCGGCCCGCGCGGGCCGGCCTTCAGCGAGTGGTCGGTGTCGTACAGCCGCGTGCCCTGAGCATCCGTCAGGTAGGCGCCTGACTGGGCCATGCGGGCCTGCGCCGCGCCGGTCGCCTGCCCTGTGGGCGACATCGTGTCGGGCCCGCTCTGGTCCGGCTTCGGCGGCAGCGGCTCGCGCGGCTCCGTCGGTTCCGCGACACCGGGGGACTCCGGGGCCGGCTTGCCGGGGATCCCTTCCTCCGGTCCCGCGCCGGTGCCCTGGATGGCTTCGGTGACCTTGTCCGCCGCCCGCTTGATGGGATTGGGCTGGCTCATCCGCTATCGCTCCTCTGCTGGGGGCCGGCCACGGCCGGCGCGCCACGTAGGTAAGGGGCTGTGTGATCCGGCGCCGGGTACCCGGCTGCGCCGGACGAATCCCTGGTCACGCCTGTGAATTGCGTCCCCATGACGTCCAGAGCGCCGGGCGGTCGGCGTCTTCGGTGGCGGGTTGGGTCGGCTCGGCAGTGTCGAGCAGCGCCTGGCAGCCTTCGGCGTTCGGCGCCCGGGCCGGTGATGAGGGTGACCCCGCCCGGGAGTGGCTGGAGGAAGTCGCAGCGGGCCGCCCTGACCCGAGCGGTGCCGCATTCGCCGTTCCGGGCGCGGGCGCTCGTGGAATCGGGCCCGGCGCGGCGGGTGCCGGCCGAGCCGCGGCACCCGTGCACCGTCTCCCGCATGGAGATCACGACACGCTCGCAGTGGTCCCGGCGGGCAGGCACGGGCGGGTCTTCTCAGGTCACCGGCCCGGCGGTCGGCGGTGCAGGATCGCAGGCGGCGTCCCGGGTGAGGGCTCGCAGGCGCGAAGCGGCGGTGGGCAGGTCCCGGGTGGCTGGTCGGAGGGCGTTGACGCCGAAGCGCAGCAGGTCGGGCGCGCGCATGTCGGCGATGACGCCGTGCTCGGCGAGGGCCCCGACGAAGCTGCGGGCGGGGGTGGTGGAGGGTGACCTTGCTGCCGCGGCGACTGGGGCCGCCGCGGTGACCGAGGTGAGGCGCAGGGGGTCAGGAGTTCGTCCGCTCAGCCCAGGAAGAAGCCCGTCAGGGACGGGCTCTTGGCACGGACCTGGGTCACGTCGACGCCGTGGGTGAGGGCCGCTTCGAGGGCGAGCAGGGGCCGGACTCGGACCCGGCTGCACGGTTCGTCATGGCCTGACCGAAACCCGGAAGCAGCCGGAACCGAAGCCCATCAGCAGCTTCGTCGCTGCCCGCTTCCGTCGCGAAGAGGAGACCCAGGGTCGTCAGTGTTGTGTCCAGCGCCAGTCCGGCATGGAAGGCATGGAGGGCATGTGCGGCATCGGGGGCATGGAAGGCATGTGCGGTGCTCTGCTCATGGCCTTCTGCCACATCCCCCGGACTTGCTCCTCGGGGCGTTGCTGCTCTCCGTGAAGCGCGTTCAGGATGAGCAGGCCTCCTGTGAGCGCCGGGGTCGCCCACTGCAGGAAGGCGAGTTGCCGCTGCGCCTTCTCCGTGTCGACGGGGTGCTCGCGGGCCTTTTCGGCGTCTTCCGGGTCGTTGGAGGAGGCCAGCTCGATCTTTTTGCCCAGCACCCGGCTGTAGGCGGTGGTCGCCAGGGCAGCTCCGGTCAGGATCGTCTTGGCCACGGTGGAGGCGGCCACTCCCTGCTGGGTGGCAACCCGTGCCGCGTTCGCAGCGAGCAGGCCGCTACTGCCGACCAGGTGGGTCCCGATGGCGGCGGCGTTCATCGGCGCCCACTTCGCCCAACCTGAACTGACGAACCGTACGGTGGCCGCTTGCGCGGCACCTTCAGTACGTCCCGCGCCGTTGAGGCCTACTGCGCCCATCAAGGAGCCGCCGAACCACGCGGCCAGCCCAAGGTCGTGCAGGCTGCGCAGGACGGTATTGCGTTGTGACATCTCATCTTCCCCTCGGTAGGCAACGGGGCCGGCAGCATCTCGGCGCTGCGACCACTGTTCCCCACTCCCGAGGAGGGCGCACCTCGGGCGAATCCGAACGGACCACAAGCAGCAGGCGCCGTCCTGACAGGCGGCAGTGAGTGACAGATCGGCGAGCGGCGGGGTTCTGCCGTCCGCACTGCCGGCAGCGGTATGCCGACTTGGGTCATTGGGCCGCAGACGGCGGAACGCGCCGAAACGGCTATCCGCCCTTTCGCCGCTGGTGGCCGCGGGACGTGGACGCCAGGCTCGTGACGCCCCACTCGGACAAGGAGCACGCGGTCCCGGCGCCACTCAAGCGTGGATTCGGATTCCACCCGCCGTGCGCCTGCAGAGGCGTTCTTCACGGTCCGCGCGTACGCCGCGCCCGGCAGATTGCGATGTCGTGCTCCGCCGGGCTCACTGCCTGTCAGCGCAACACTGTCGCGCAGTACATCGACAAGCTCGAGCAGTGGCAGCCGGCGTCGCGCGCCGCCCGTCAGGTGGGTACGGGGACGGTGACGCGCAGATCGAGGAGCTGTCGTGTGTGCCCGGGCACGTGGTTCTCGGCGAGGCCGTCCATGAGGGCGGCCAGTGGTATCGGCTGGTCCAGCACGAGTGCGTCGTCGGACAGGAGGAGCGACGGCACCTGGACGGAGGCGGCTTCCTCACTGAGCCGATCGGCGATGTCGCACAGGACGGCGGCCTGACCCCGGACATGATCGATCAGGTCCGCCCGGTCCGCGTGCTCGGCGATGATCCGGTCGAGGTTCCAGGTGTCGAGGCAGATTCGGTTGTCGAAGGTGGGGCGCGCGCCCGCGACGACGCCCAGGGCCACCGCAGCGACAGAGGCGTCGATGCTGAGCAGATGGGCCAGGATCCGGTCGGCGTTCCATCCTCCGTCGGCGGCGTCACCGAGGTCGGGGAGGGCCGCCGCGTCGAGCAGCCTGTCGTAGGCGCCGCGCAGTCCTCTCGTGTCCACGGAGGTTTTTCCCTTCAGTCGGGGGGTGTCGGACTCCCGTCCCGCTCCGCCGCCTCGGCGACGCGCTTGATGTGCGCCAGCCGCCGGTCCCAGTCGGCCGCGAGCGAGGCCATCCACCGTGCCGTCGTGTCCAGCGCCGCGGGTCGCACCGAGTACCGCACCTCGCGTCCGACCCGGGCGCCCGAGACCAGCCCGGCGGCATCCAGGACAGCGAGGTGTTTGACCACCGCCTGCCGCGACACGGGAAGCCGTTCGGCGAGGGTCGTGGCAGTGGCCTCGCCCTGTGCGGCGAGCAGGTCGAGCAGTTGGCGTCGCGTCGGATCGGCCAGCGCGCCGAGGACACTGTCGACGGCCTCGGCGGCGGGAGGTTCGTCGATCACGTGGCGGGCTTTTCGGCGCGGGACCTGAGCGCGTCGAGCTCCAGGGGCCATCCCTGGCTGTGGTCCTTCAGGTTCTGGCTGCGCAGTTCCTCGGACCCGGCCAGCGCCGCGAAACCGCTCTCGACGACGCGGAGCCGCGTCCGATCGCCTTCCTGGGTCAGCGTGAACTCCACGAGGGTGCTGTTGTCCTCGCGCAGTTCCTCTCCGGGGAACGCGCTGGTCCAGCGGTAGGCCAGGTACGTCGGCGGCTCGACCTTCTCCACCCGCACCGGGAAGTCGCCGTGCTCGGCGTTCCTCGCCACCATCGACGCGCCTTCCTCGGCCACGGTGCCGGGCAGGCTCGCTTTGTCGGCCACCCAGAAGCCGGGCTGGGCCACCAGCGACCAGACCCGCTCCAGGGGCGCCTCGATCAGAATGTCGCGCTCGATTCGGTCGTCAGCCATGAGGGGCTCCTTCGCCGTCGTCGTCACCATCGGGTGCAACTTCAGGGTTGCACGTCGGGCTATGATGCGCAACCTTAGGGTTGCACTACCTTGGGTGTCACTCTGATGGGGTGCACCGGCCTCCCGGGGAATGAGGGCTGGCGGCAGGCCTCGCCGGCATGCCGGGAGAAGTACGGGCACACGCCGTCGCGCTGCGAATACCCGGCCGCGCCTGTGTGACCGGTTCATTTCAAGAAAGTCAGCGGGCTTGGTCCGGTCCCAACCAGTAACGCCTGCAGTTCAGGATCCCGACAATGTGTTGCGCTGCGGGACAAACCGCCTTCCGGCGCACCCCAGCCCCGGCTCCTGGCTCGCCCCGGCGCACCACGGCCCCGGCTCCGGCGCGCCCCGCGCACCACGGCCCCGCCCGGCTCGACCCCGGCGCACCGCGGCACCAGCCCTCGGCTCGGCCGCCCGCTTCGGAACCTCAACACGACACCCCGGCCATGCCCTCCCTCAGGCCGGCACCCCGGCCGTGCTCTCCCTCACCAGCAGGCGGTGGTCCGCCACCACCTCCCGTTCGTCCGACGCACCCCCGGCCGGGCCGCCACCGTTGATCGCGGAATGCAGCGAGTCGACGGCGACCCGGGCGATCTGCAGCTTGTCGGGCGCGACGGTGGTGAGGTTCGGTGTCGAGTAGCGGCCGTCCTCGATGTCGTCGAAGCCGGCGACCGCCACGTCCTCGGGCACCCGCAGCCCCTGTGAGAGGGCCGTGCGCAGGGCGCCCAGGGCCAGCAGGTCGTTGAAGCAGAAGACGGCGCGCGGGGGTTCGGGCAGGCTCAGCAGCCCCCGCATCGCCTCGGCGCCGTCGGCGCGGCCGTACGACGGGGTCGCCGCGACGAGTTGCTCGTCGTAGGGCAGCCCGGCGGCGCGCAGCGCGTCGCGGTAGCCGGCCAGGCGGAGCCGGGCGGTGCCCGTGCCGCGCCGGTCCTGGGCGCCGATGGCGGCGATCCGGGTGTGGCCGAGGGCGATGAGATGCTCGGTCACCTCCCGGGCGGCGCGCTGGTTGTCGATGGCGATGTGCCGGGCGGGGCCGTCGAGAACCCGCTCGCCGAGCAGGACGAGCGGGGTGCGGTCGGTGCGGGCGGCCAGGTCGTCGTGGTCGATGGCCACGGGGCTGAGGACGAGCCCGTCGACCGACTGGTCGCGCACCCCTTCGAGCAGACGCCGCTCCCGCTCGATGTCGCCGTCGGTCTGGTCGATCAGCACCATCCAGCCGTGCCGCGACGCGGCCTTGATGACGGAGCGGGCCAGTTCGGCGAAGTAGGGCGCGTCCAGCTCGGGCACCGCCAGGGCGATCACGCCGGTGCGGCCGCCGCGCAGGTTGCGGGCGGAGAGGTTGGGCCGGTAGTCGAGTTCGGCGAGGGCCCGCTGGACCTTCTCACGGGTCTGGGCGGAGACGTACGCGTAGCCGTTGACCACGTTGGAGACCGTCTTCACGGAGACTCCGGCCAGCTGTGCCACGTCCTTCAGGCTCGCCACCGCTCGCCCCACCTTCCCTCGTCGTCCAGGAGACGTCCGTCCCCGCCCACCACCGCCGCACCGCCGCGCGGGACACCACGGTGACACATGTCGCGTCCGCGCCGATCACTCCGGTCACCCTTCGGGACGCCGAGGCCACGGTGAGAGAGAGCGCAATCTATTTACAACGCTGTTCCAACGATGTAAACCTTACCCCCAGCCGCAGCGCCCCAGGTCAACGGTGTCCGCACCACACGCCCGCAGAGCAGCGCCGCGGCCCCTTCCGCACGGACTCGCGTCGCCCTACTCGCCTTCAAGGAGTGCTCCTTGCGCACGGCCCGCCTCACCCTCGATCCCGGCTTCCGCATCGGTGACATCGACCGGCGTCTGTTCGGCTCCTTCGTGGAGCACATGGGCCGCTCGGTCTACACCGGTATCTACGAGCCGGGGCATCCGGCGGCCGACGCCGACGGCCTGCGCGAGGACGTCCTGGAACTGACCCGGGAGCTGGGCGTCACCACCGTGCGCTACCCGGGCGGCAATTTCGTCTCGAACTACCGCTGGGAGGACGGGGTCGGCCCGGTCGAGGAACGCCCCACCCGGCTCGACCTCGCCTGGCGCAGCGTCGAGTCCAACGCCTTCGGGCTCAACGAGTTCATGGCCTGGGCCCGCAAGGCGGCCGTCGAGCCGATGATGGCCGTCAACCTCGGCACGCGCGGTGTGGCGGAGGCCCTGGCGCTGCTGGAGTACGCCAACCACCCCGGCGGCACCGCCCTGTCGGACCTGCGCCGCGCGCACGGCGCGCCGCAGCCGCACGGCATCCGGGTGTGGTGCCTGGGCAACGAGATGGACGGCCCCTGGCAGATGGGCCACAAGACGGCCGACGAGTACGGACGGCTGGCGGCCGAGACGGCCCGTGCCATGAAGCGTTTCGACCCCGCCCTGCAACTGGTGGCCTGCGGCAGTTCCAACGCCTACATCGACACCTTCGCCTCGTGGGAGGCGACCGTGCTGGAGCACACCTACGAGCACGTCGACATGGTGTCCCTGCACGCCTACTACGAGCCGGTCGACGGTGACGTCGACTCCTTCCTCGCCAGCGGCACCGAGATGGACCGCATGATCGACTCGATCGTGGCCACCGCCGACCACATCGGCGCCAGGCTGCGCAGCCGTAAGAAGATCAAGCTGTCCTTCGACGAGTGGAACGTCTGGTACCAGAGCCGGTTCCCCGGCGAGTCCGCGTTGGAGTGGAGCAGCGCACCGCGCCTGATCGAGGACGTGTACGACACCGTCGACGCCGTCGTGGTCGGCAGCCTGCTCATCACCCTGCTGCGCCACGCCGACCGGGTCGACGTGGCGTGCCAGGCCCAGCTGGCCAACATCATCGCCCCGATCATGACCGAGCCGGGCGGCCCGGCCTGGCGCCAGACGATCTTCCACCCCTTCGCGCTGACGGCCCGCCACGCCCGGGGCACCGTGCTGCGCGTCGAGCCGCAGTCACCGGTGCTGGAGACCGCCCGCTACGGCGAGGTGCCCGCACTGTGGGCGACGGCCACCCACGACGAGGAGAGCGGCGCCGTCACGCTGTTCGCCGTCAACCGGGACCGCACCGCGCCCCTCACGCTCACCGCCGACCTGCGGCCGCTGCCGGGCCTGCGCGTGGCCGAGCACCTGGTCCTCGACGGCTCCGGCGAGCGGGCAGGTGCCGTGAACACCGCCGCCGAGCCGGAGCGGGTGCGGCCGGTGGCCGTCGACGGCACGGCGACGGACGGTGACCAGCTCACGGTCACACTGCCGCCCGCTTCCTGGTCCATGGTGCGGCTGGTCCCGGCCACCGGCCCCGCCACTCCCCCCGCCCCCACCGCCTGAACCGCTCACCCGCACGTATCAAGGAGCCAAGCATGAACAGCGTCCCCCAGCCGGCCACCGGTTCCCTCGGCCGCCGCGGCTTCCTCGGCATCGGCGCCGCTGCCGCCGCCACCGGCCTGCTCACCGCGTGCAGCGGCGGCACCAAGATCGGCGCGGACCAGGGCGGCACCGACGCGGGCCCCTCCTTCAAGGGCGGCGAGTACAAGGGCCCGAAGGTCACCCTGGAGTACTGGAACGGCTTCACGGGCGGCGACGGACCGCACATGAAGCAGATGCTGGCCGCCTTCAACAAGGAGTACGAGGGCCGCATCACCGTCCGCAACACCACTCGGCAGTGGCAGGACCTGTACCCGGCGATGCCCACCGCGATCACCGCGGGCAAGGGGCCCGACGTGGCCGTCATCCACAACGACTGGGTGGCCACCTTCGCCGCCCGCAACACCCTGGTCCCGCTGGACGACGTGGTCGGCGCCCTGAAGCTGAGCGAATCCGACTTCATCCCGGCCGTCTGGCAGGCCGGGATCTACGACGGCAAGCGCTACAGCGTCCCGCTGGACGTGCACTGCCTGGCCGACTACTGGAACGAGAGCCACCTGGCGCGCATCGGCCTGAAGGAGGCCCCGGCCGACGGCGCGGCGTTCGACAGGGCGCTGACCGACCTGCGCAAGCAGAAGGTCGCCGAGCCCTTCTGGATGCCCAACAAGTGGCCGGGGCACCTGATGTTCATGGCGCTGCTGTGGCAGTTCGGTGGTGAGCTGTACAGCGAGGACGGTGCGCGGGCGCTGTGGGGGTCGGACGCCGGCGTGGAGGCGCTCCAGTGGATGGTGGCCCAGATCGACAAGGGTCACAGCCCGGCTCAGGTGGCGCAGGACGCCCAGTACAACGCCTTCAAGAACAACAAGGTGAGTTTCACCTGGGACGGCATCTGGCAGATCAACGACCTGAAGACGAACGCCCGCAACCTGCGCTGGGGCATGGGTCCGATACCGAACATCGGCGGCACACCGGCCGTGTGGAGCGCCTCGCACAACTTCGTGCTGACCTCTCAGGGCGCGAAGGACAAGAACAAGGTCACCGCTGCCAAGTTCTTCATCGACTACATGAGCAAGCAGTCCACCGAGTGGGCGAAGGCGGGCATGATCCCGGCCCGCAACTCGGTCCGCGCCGACGCGGCGGTCGCCTCACTGCCGCAGATCGCCCTCGCCGAGAACGTCGACGTCTTCCGCTTTCTGCCGGCCCTGCCGGGTGTCGGTGACGTGCAGGCCAAGGCCCTGGAGCTCGCCGTCCAGCAGGCCGTGCTGAAGAAGTCCTCCCCCGCCAAGGCGCTCAAGGACGGCGTGGCGACGGCGGACAAGCTGCTGGCCGACAACAAGAAGAAGTACACGCGGTGAGCAGCGCCGCCCGGGTGGCCACCCGCTCCTACCGCTGGTGGACGCCGTACGCCTTCCTCACGCCCTACCTGTTGCTGTTCGTCGTCTTCATGCTGGTCCCGATCGGCTGGGGCCTGTGGATCAGCCTGCACGACTGGGACATCAACTTCGCCGCCAAGCCGTTCGTGGGGCTCGCCAACTACACCGAACTGCTGGACTCCGGCAGCGTGGAGGGCGGCAGGTTCTGGTTGGCCATGAAGGCAACCGGGATCTTCACCGCCCTGTCGTTCCCGTTCCTGATCGTGGTGCCCCTGCTGGTGGCGCTGCTGATGAACGGCCGGTTCCGGGGCCGCAACCTGTATCGGGCGGTGTACTTCGCGCCGTACGTCCTCGGCGTCGCGGTCGTCGGTCTGCTGTGGCGCTTCCTGCTCGACGGCAACATCGGGCTGGTCAACCACTATCTCGGGGTTCTCGGTCTGCCGGACGACTTCCAGTGGACGACCGACACTCCGGCGGCGTGGTGGGCGCTGGTGGGCGTGACCGTGTGGTGGACGCTCGGCTTCAACGCGGTGATCTACCTGGCCGGTCTGCAGGACATCCCGGCGGAGCTGTACGAGGCGGCGAAGGTGGACGGCGCGAACCCGTGGCACCGGTTCGTCCACGTGACGCTTCCCGGGCTGCGACCGGTGGCGCTGTTCGTCGTCAACTCCACGATCCTCGCCTCGGCCAACATGTTCGGCCAGTCCTACCTCATCACCACGGGCGCGCCCGCGGACGAGACCAAGACCGCCATCTTCCTCATCGCGGAGACCGGCCTGCGCCGCTTCGACATGGGCACCGCCTCGGCGATGAGCTTCCTGCTCGCCCTCGCTCTCATGGCCACCAGCGCGGTCGTCTTCCGCGTCTTCCGTGACCGGCAGGAGACGTCATGACCCTCGCACCACCGCAGCCGCGCGACGGCCGGCGCCGGATGCGCCGCTCGCTGCTCCATCTCGTCCTCGGCGTGGTCGCGGCCCTGTATCTCAGCCCACTGCTCTACATGTTCGTCACGTCGTTCAAGACCCGGGAGGGGGCGGGGGCGACCACACCCGACTGGGTGCCGAGTCCGGCGACGTTCGACGCGTACGCGGAGATCTTCAGCGCCACGGACAGTCCCATCCTGCGCTGGCTGCTGAACAGCCTGCTGGTCGCCACCGGGCACGCTCTGCTGGTGCTGGTCACGGCGACGCCGGCCGCCTACGCGCTGGCCCGTCTGCACTTCCGCGGCCGGGGCGCGATCTTCACGGTCGTCGTGGCGACCCTGTTCGTGCCGCCGGTGATCCTGCTGGTGCCGAACTTCCTGGTGGTCAACGAGCTGGCGTGGATCGACACGCTGCCCGCGGTGATCGTGCCGGGCGCGGCAAGCGCGTTCGGGGTGTTCTTCCTGCGGCAGTTCTTCATCTCGCTGCCCGGCGAGCTGGAGGAGGCCGCCGAGATCGACGGCTGCAACCGCTGGCAGATCTTCGTGCGGGTCGTGCTGCCGCTGGCACGTCCGGCGCTCGCCACGCTCGCCCTGCTGGCGTTCCTCGCCAGCTGGAACGACTTCCTGTGGCCGCTGTACGTGCTGCTCAGCCCCGAGTCGCTCACCCTGCCGGTGGGCCTGGCGAACTTCCAGGGCGCGAACAACATCCGCTACGACCTGCTGATGGCCGGCGCGGTGGTGGCGAGCCTGCCGGTGCTGCTGCTGTACGTGATCGCCCAGCGGTGGGTCATCGAGGGGGTGTCGCGGTCCGGACTCAAGGGATGATGAGCGCGGTCCCGGCCGGCGTCCGGCCCGGACCGTCAGCCCCCGTGGTGTCGAGGACGGGGCCGAGTGCATGGGTAACCGTCGTCAGGGCACGACGTCCCGCTCGGCCCGGGCCCTGAGGATCACCCCGTCCGGCGCGCTGACGCGCCGGCACACGACCGGCCAGGAGACGGAGGAGGATGCCTACTGCATCACCTGCTGAGGCGGGTGGTCGAAGGATTCGGGGCACAGGTAGACCTGCATGGTGTAGCCGCGGCCGATCGAGATCATCGTGGGCTCGTGGGAGTGCGGGTACAGCGGCCGCTCCGACGGGGGCGGCTCCTCCTGTGGGCACCAGCTGCCCGTGCCGCCGTCCCATTCGGAGCTGTCCACCGTCAGGAAGGGGCGCATCGCGCTGCCGCAGTCCTGGCAGAGGATCGGCCAGGGGTCGCAGAAGCTCCAGTTGCCCCATCCGCCGAGCTTCCAGCCAGGAGCCACGGCGAGGTCGCTGTGGTACTCGTACGGGCGGCCCTCCTCCCAGGAATGGATCCGCCTGCGCAGGTCCTCCTCCAGCTCGTGCGGGGCGGGGTACTCGACAACCGTCTCCGGGTGGAGAAGGCACGGCTCCGGCAGCGCTTCGTCCTCACTGACCACAACCGGCGGCGGGGCCTTTCTCACCGCGCCGACGGTCTCGGCCGAGCGCCAGCGCAGCTGCACACCCGGCATGCAGTCCTCGCCGTGCTCGAAGGAGCACCACAGCACCTGCAGCAGGTCGGTGCCGGGCGGACGGGGCAGCGAGGGAACGTCGCGGGCGTACACCTGAAGCACCGGCAGCAGGGCCACGGGACCGTCGACGGGCAGACGCGCACCCGTGTATCCGAGACCGTCGACAAAGGCGCGCTCGTCGGGAGTGAGGAAGTCGGTCCCCGGGACTCTGGGCCGGGCCCAGCCCTCGGTGAGTACGCGTCGCCGCTCGCGCAGGTCCTCGGGGGTGTAGCCGACCAGCCAGGGGCCCGTGTGCTCCGGACAGGTGGGCCACGGCTCGTCCTCGGGCCACAGCAGCGGCCCGCCCACGGAGCTGTCGTCCGCCGTGGGCGCCCCCGGCCGTGGGTGCAGACGAACGGCGGGACGCGCCAGCGGCGCCAGCTCGGGGAAGAGTGCGGCGATCTCGACGGGACGGGGCGGTGTGGTACGCGACATGGCGTGAGGCTAGCGTCCGGATCTGACAGGACCCCCGCCTGCCGACCATGGCCGACACCTCGACCGTGCCGGGGCGGTCGCGGGGTTCCGGCGGCAGACCCTCGACGACCACCGGCAGCGCGGCGGCGGCCTCCACCACTCCGTCCAGGCCGTCGCCCGCATGCACGATCTCGCCCTGGCCGCACGACCCCACACACTCGCCGGCCACCTGCCCCCGCTGGTGATGACCGCCGACGGCGACACCCGCTACCTGCAGGGCGATCCCGGCGTCCCGCTCGGGGTGGACCAGCACCTGCCCCGCCCCGACCACACCGACGCGCTGGCCGCCGGGGACACCGTGCTGCACTTCACCGACGGCCTGGTCGAGCATCCCGATAGGCCCCTGCAACAGTGCCTGGACGCGTTGGCCGCCACCGGCCCGCGCCCACCGCCGACTGCCTCTGCACGAGTGGTGCCGTACCCTGGCCGACCACCACCCCAGCGACGGCCACGACGACCTCGCCCTGCTCGCCCTACGCGTCCCGCAGACCGGCCCGGACACCTGACCCACCAGCGACCTGTCACCCCATACTCGGAACGCGGCCGGTCCTCGGCCGTGGGCGCCCCGGCGTCCACGGTCTCTCGGGACGGCCCGGCCACACACGTCCGGAAGGCGCGGGAGGCCGCGCCCACCGAGGCTCCTGTGTGCCGGCCGCGTGTCGCCTGCTGTGTCCCAGCGGCAGGTCGCCCCTCTCAGGGCGCTGTCCTGACTCACAGGACAGGATCACCGAACTGCTCGAGGAGTACGTCGACCGGTGTGCAGCCCATAGCTGGGGATGCGCCGACGTGAAGAGTCTGTTCCGCCCAGATCACCTTGCCCCGGGTTGTGTACCGAGTGCCCCATCGTTGTGCGAACTGGGCCACGAGGAACAACCCTCGTCCACCTTCGTCCGTGGTCGTCGCTCGCCGCAGGCGCGGCGAGGTGCTGCTGCCGTCCGACACTTCGCAGATCAGACAGCGCCCGTACAGCAGCCGCGCCTTGACGGGTGGCGATGCGTACCGGATCGCGTTCGTGACCAACTCGCTGATGATCAGCTCCGTCGTGAAGGCGAGGTCGTCCAGACCCCACTGCGACAACTTCTCCCTGCACTGTGCCCGCACCGAGGGCACCACCGCGTGGTCCGACGGCACGTCCCACTCGGCCACGTGCGCCGGTGGGAACAGCCGGGTACGAGCCACGAGCAGCGCGATGTCGTCGCAGGGGTGTGCCGGCCTCAACGCATCGATCACCGCCTGGCACGCCTCCTCCGGCGTGCGCCTCCCGGCCCCGGCCAACACCCTGCGCAGCGCATCCAGCCCTACGTCCAGGTCGCGGGTGCGGTCCTCCACCAGGCCGTCGGTGTACAGCACCAGTCGTGAACCTTCCGGCAGGTGCACCTCGGCGGTTTCGAAGGGATGGCCTCCCAGCCCGAGCGGGGTGGAGGCCTGCACGTCGGCAAAGGCTACGGTCCCGTCCGGCCCGACCACCATCGGGTCGGGGTGTCCGGCACGGGCCATCGTGCACGTCCCCGCAACCGGGTCGTAGATGGCGTACAGACACGTCGCGCCGGTCACTCCCTCTCCCTCGTGGCCGTCCGTGGCATAGCCGGCGGGCTCCTCCTTGTCCATGCGCACGACCAGGTCGTCCAGGTGCCCGAGCACTTCCTCCACGGGAAGGTCGAGCGTGGCGAAGTTGTGCACCGCGGTGCGCAGTCGCCCCATCGTCGCCGCCGCGTGCAGCCCGTGACCGACCACGTCGCCCATCACCAGCGCCACCCGGGCTCCGGGGAGCGGGATGACGTCGAACCAGTCCCCGCCCACACCCGCCTCCGCCGGCAGATACCGCCAGGCCACCTCCAAGGCGTCCTGGTCGGGCTGCCCCCGCGGCAGCAGACTGCGTTGCAGTGTTACCGCCATCGTGTGCTCGCGGGTGAACCGTCGGGCGTTGTCGACGGCCACGGCCGCCCGCGCGGCCAGCTCCTCCGCGAAGGACAGGTCCTCCGGCTCGAACGCCGGTGAGTCCCCCGTCCGGTAGAAGTTCGCCACGCCCAGTGGCACACCCCGCGCCTGCAGCGGCACGCTGACCAGGGAATGCACCCCGCGCTCCAGGGCCTCACGAGCTCGATCGGGGTCCTGCTCCTGCCAGCCGCGCGCCTGTCGAAGGTCCGCCTCCAGAACGCCCCGTCCCTGTTGCAGCGTCCGCATCTGCGGAGTGCCGGGCAGGAAAGGGATCAGTTCGCCGAGTGGATACACCGGCATCATCTGCTGCTCGCCGCTGATCGCCGCACGCCGCAGGTGCCGCCCTCCCTCGGCCGTCGGCTCCCACCCTCGCAGCACCGCGTCCAGCAGGTCCACTGTGACGACGTCTGCGAACCGCGGCACGGCCACTTCGGCCAGTTCCTGCGCCGTACGCCGCACATCCAGCGTCGTTCCGATCCCCACCCCTGACTCGTACAGCAGTTTCAGCCGCTCCCGCGCCACCTCGGCCCGCCCCCAGACGGCGGTCAGCTCGGTGGTGTCCCTCAACGTCACCACGCTGCCGTCTCGGGCCGCGTGCGGGAATGTCGGACGCTTGTTCACCGACAGCAAACGGTCGCCCGCGAGATGTACCTCGTCGGTCACCACCTGCGGCGACGTGAGCAGATGTGTGATCTGCTCCGGCAGTCCCAGTTCCCGAACATGGCGCCCCTGCGCCTCCGCCGGCAGGCCCAGCAGCTGCTGCGCCTCGTCGTTGGCCAGCATCAGCCGCCCGTCGGCGTCAGTGATCAGCACCCCTTCCCGCACCGCGTGCAGGACGGCGTCGTGGTGCTCGTACATCCGCGCCAGCTCCGCCGGGGCGAGACCGTGCGTCTGCCGCCGCAGCCGCCGGGCCACCAGCGTCGTCCCGACCGTGGCCAGCGCGAGCGCCGCAGCGCCGGAGCCGATGGTGATCGGCAGCTGTGGCATCCACCGTTTCGACACGTTCTTGACCGTGATCCCTGCGGAGACCAGGCCGACGACCGTGCCGCGCGAGTCGGTCACCGGCACCACCGCCTGCACGGCCGTTCCCCGGCCCGCGGGCAGCGGCGGGCCGCCGGCCTGCTCGACGACGGTGCGGCCTTCCAGCGCCGGTTCGATGGTGCCGACGAACCTCTTGCCGATCTCCTGCGGGTAGGGATACGTGTAACGAATGCCCTCGGTGCTGATGGCGACGATGAAATCCACGCCCGCCCATTTCCGTGCCGCTTCGGCTCGCGGCTGCAGCACGGCGGTCGGGTCCGGGCTGCGGAACGCCTCCACCACATCGGGGGCACGCGCGAACGACCGGGCCGCGACGACCGACTCCCTGCGCCCCTGCTGCAGAGCGTCATGTGCCGCCTGGAGCACTATGGCGGCCACGGCGGCCACGACCAACAGCACCACGACCACGACCTGGAGAAGGAACACCTGCCCGGCCGCGCTGCGCGGGCTCAGCAGGGAGACGCTGCGATCACGCGAACGTCCGGTGGGCGGATGACGCCACGGTGTCAGACATCGCCTGACAGATACCTGCATACACCTTTCATAACACCGCCCTGCATGTCCGGCTCGACCACCCGACCCGCTTCCGCGCCCTTGCCTCCGGTCCGACCTGCCGGGGCAGCCGGAGTACACCCACTGCCGCTGCTACGCCTGCACTCACACCAGCTCCGCCATGACCGGGGTGCAGCCTGGCGTCCCGACGGCCATCAGCTCAGGTAAGACGACCGCATACCGACCGGCTCCCGCCCCCACAATGTGCCACCACGGCAGATCCGCCCCGGGGCCGCCGACCCAGACCCCGTGCAGGCGCCTCGGCCACACCTCCAGCCTCCCGGGCTCCGCGAGCACCAGCTCGTTCCTCGGCGACGCGCACGTCGTGCACAGTCACGAGCGCGGCCTTGCGTTGCTTCACCGTCCTGCCCCATATCCAGGTGGTGCTCAGCCGTTTCAGCAGCGCCGGCGGCGCCGGCCCGGTGCTTCAGGACGTGTATCGGAAGTGCCTGGCGAGGATGGCGGAGAGCCCACTGGTGATCCAGAATGATTCGATGGTCACGCTTGAGACTCCCCGTTTGATCCTGCGTCGCTGGCGGGAGGAAGACGTTGCGCCGATGGCTGCCGTCAACGCCGACCCCGAGGTCATGCGATGGATCCGTGACGGCAGCGTCCGTGACGAACAGCAGACTCGCGACGGGATCCAGGCATGGGAGAGCGAGTGGGAGTCACAGGGCTTCGGCCTGTTCGCCGTGGAGATCCGGTCCACTGGCGAGCTGGCCGGGTTCACCGGCCTTTCGGTGCCCCACTTCTTGCCGGAGGTACTGCCGGCGGTCGAGGTCGGCTGGCGGCTGGGACGTTCCCACTGGGGGCGGGGCTTGGCCACCGAGGCCGCTGCGGCCGCTGTACGGTTCGCGTTCGATGAGCGAGGGCTGGAGCGGATCGTCAGCATCGCTCAAGTGGGCAACGACGCCTCGGAACGGATCATGAGCAAGCTGGGCATGCATCCGGTCCGTGAGACCGTCAGTCCCACCTGCGGTCGGCGGGTACGGGTGTTCGAGTTGTCGTCGGACCAGTACGTCGCAACCACTCGCTGATGGCGGCAACGAGGACGGTGGCCTCGTAGCGGATCGCGAGTTCGTCGTACACCAATAGGCGGTGCCGGAACCGTTGGTGCCGAGAGGCAGGAAGCCCGGCCGACGAAGATCTACTGTCGATACACGCCCCAGGACGAGCAGCACGCGCTCACCAGCAGCGTGTCGGCGCTGCGCGGCCCGTCGGTGGTGGCGGGCAACACGTCGATGGTGATGTCGGTGAACCCGGCTTCGTCGAGCAGTTTCGTCCATACGTGCTTCTGGAGGACCCAGCGGCGCATCGTGGCCGCTTCGCCGTCCGGCGTTTTCGCCGGGACATAGGCGGCCACCGCATCGGGCTGGGCGGGCGCCCCGTTCAGGTAGTGGGCGAGCGTGGCGAACACCAGCCGTCCGCCCGGTTTGAGAGCGGCGGCCGCCGCCGGCAGCAGTACGCGCGGGTCGGTGAAGTCCACGGCCCCGAAAACGCTGTACACCACGTCGTAGGTGCCGGTCATCGTGTTCAGGTGAGGCACCGCGTCGGAGGCGACGATGCGCAGGCGGGCCGCGAGGTGGGCGTACAGGTCGGTGGCCATGGCGTGCTGGGCCGGTGAGGCGTCGATGGCGGTGATGTGGGCGGGCTGGTGATGGACAGCCAGGTATGCGGCGTGCCGGGCCGCGCCGGCGCCGAGGTCGCCCACACAGCGGCCGGTCAGGTCGCCCAGAACCTCCGGGCCGGGCCCGGCGTCCTGTCCCCAGTTCCAGTAGAAGGTGCCGGGAACGGCGCGGTCACTGGCGGCGCGGGCGCGGCCGTAGTGGTGCCATAGGTCTGCGGTTCTGGTGGTCACCCGCACCATCCTGGCGACCGCAGCGCGGCCGCGGGCCGCTTCGGCGAAACGTCACCCGGGCGCACTCCCCAGGAAACCGGCTGCAGGCGGCCGGGTTCCTGGGAGTTCGCGTTGCGAGGGTGGTCAGTGCGAGTCGTGGCCGGGATGGCCCGGGCCGCACTCGGCGGCGTCCTGCCACAGCGGAAGATCGACCTCCCAGCCGTCGGCCGCGACGACGTGCGCCGTCCTCATCAGGAGCCGTCGTTCTCGGAATCGACCTTGGGCACGTGGTGCAGGAACCGCCCGCTGACATGGTTGGAGCCGGCGCCATCGGTCGTTGGTGGTCAGTAGTCGAGGCTCGGGTACCAGTCGTCGCGGCCCTGCGGGGTCAGGTCGAGGAGGTGCCAGACGGGGGTCAACAGGTCGATGCCGCGCTCGTCGATGTCGTCGGCCAAGCGTGGGTGGGCGGAGTAGAAATGGCGGACCGTTCCGTCGCCGTCGCGTGTGAAGACGGAAATGGTGGAGTCCTGTTCGCCGTCCTTGTCCTCGCTGCCCAGGTCGTACTTGAACGTGCTGTCGCCACAGCTCAGGAGCCGTAGCCGGTGCCAGCTGCGGTTGCGGGCGTGCTGCCGGAGAGTGGGCAGGTCAGCGGCCGCGGCGATGGCGAAGTCGGCGTTGCGGGCGACGTGGTCGGCGATGCCGTTGAAGCCGTCGATCCACAGGGTGCACATCGGGCAAGGGTCTGTCTGCAGCTTGCCGAACATGAAGTGGTAGACGATCAGCGGGCGGTCCGTGGTGGTGAACAACTCGCTCAAGGTGACCTCGCGGACCGGTGCGTCTCCGGCGTCGAGGTCGGCCGGGCCCTCGATGAAGACGTAGTCGTCGACGGGTGGCCCCTGAGGAAGCGCCCGTCGCTGGGCCGCGACCTTCTCTCGGTGACGCATAAGGTCGATCTCGGCCCGGCGCAGCTCTTCACGGGCGTCGAGGTAGTCTGCCGATTCGCCGGCCAGTCTGGTGTGCCGCAACATCGCGTCCTCCTGGGGTGGCCCCCCGGTCCCCGGTCCGGATAGCGAGTTCCCCGTCCCCGAGCTCTCAGTTCCCGCGCTCCGAAGCCGGTCCTTGGAGTCTATGGCGGCTCCATGGTCGGCCGACAGTTGAACCGAAGTCCGGCGCTGTCGACGTCCTTACCGAGGGCGGCACCCCCCGCTTCAACGCGCGATGTCGTCGGCGCGGTCCGGCGCATGACTGGCGCTGAGCACGAGGGTGTCGGCGAGAACGTCCAACGTACGTCCAGGTGGCCGTCAGTCGGCGGGGCCTTCTTGGCGCAGTCCCTCGACGAAGTCTGTCTCGACCTGGGCCACGCGGTTGGCTTCCTCGAGCGCGCTGATCACGTGCGCGGCGGGGATGACGACGGCGCCGGACGCGTCCGCGAACACGTAGTCTCCCGGGCGGACGGCCACGCCGGAGATGACGACCGGCCGGTTGGTCTCGAACGGCGTGACGACATCGCCGCCCCACCTGCTCGTCTGTCCCAGGCAATAGGCGGCGAAGTCATAGGCCGCGATCTCGGGGAAGTCCCGGAGCCGCCCGTCCGCCAGGACGCCGGCAAGACCGTGCGCCG
The DNA here is from genome assembly GCF_044548445.1 of Streptomyces sp. NPDC052016. Classification (NCBI taxonomy): domain Bacteria; kingdom Bacillati; phylum Actinomycetota; class Actinomycetes; order Kitasatosporales; family Streptomycetaceae; genus Streptomyces; species Streptomyces sp. NPDC052016. Next base: position 251,322 of record NZ_JBIUBX010000004.1, on the reverse strand, counting down.
CCACCAGCGCCAGCTTCGACCCGCCTCCCAGGGATACGTCGGGATACCCGTTGGCGGCCAGGACCAAGACGCTGCCCTGTGCGCCATCTCGGACGGCCTCACGGAACAGCCGGGAGAAGCTGTACTGATCAGGCGGCAACGTCTCCCGGCACGCGGGAAAATAAGAGATCGTCACGGCGGGGCCCAGGAGAACCCGCCCCGGGGTCGGGCTCACCAGGTTGTCGATGTGACACCGGTGGCGGTGCGTGCGTCCCATGGCATCGACGACGTCGGGGGTACGCACTCGCGAGGCGAGATCCTGCACGCGGTCGTTCATGTCTGCCATCAGGTCTCCCGAGCCGGCGTACGGCCTTGGCGTAGGAAACGGAAACGGGACCAGAGTGGTGAGCCGTTGTGATGCTCCGTGTCATGCCGGTGCCGGCATCTGGATGTACGCCAGTCCGCCGGCGTCGAGCCACATCCGGGAGGGGGAGCGGACCAGGCGCAGCAGAACGCCCTCGCAGCCGGGACACCGAAGCACCGTCCCTGGACCGCCGAGGTAGGCGTGTGTTTGGGCGAGCACCATCTCTGCGCTGCACCCGCGGCACCGTCCGGAGGCCTGGGTCATGTCGGTCCCGAACAAGGACTGCAGCTCCCCGGCGGCGGCGTTGCCGTCGAGAAAGTGAGGGGTCTGGCTCATGGGGGTTCACCTCCCTTCCGTCTTCCGTACCGATGAGCCGGGGAACCGGTGGTCATCACGGGGGTGTTCTTCTCACATTGATCGCCGCCTCGGTGAGTGCGGCCATGGACGGTTCCTCATCGGCTCAGCCGAAACGCTCGGTCCGGATACGCCCGGGGTGGTGGCCGAGGGCCACGAGCAGACCGGCGGCCGTTTCGACGAAGCCGGTGGAACCGCAGACGTAGCAGGTGGGTTCGAAGTCCGGTGGCCACCCGGCGCTCGACAGGTCGGAAGCGGTGAACCGGCCGGGAGGACGCGGCCACTGCGGTGGGGTCGAGCGGCTGTAGAGGTACGTCTTGTCCAGGCCCGGGTCGTCCAGTCGCAAGTCGGAGACGAACAGCTGGTACTCCGGGCTGCGCACGGAGTACACCAACCGGAACGGCGTGCGGCTGCCGACCGCGCGACGCATGCGGATCATCGCCATCAGGGGCACCAGTCCGGAGCCGCCGCCCACAAGCAGGATCGGTTCCTTCTGCTCGGGGCGCCACACGAACCAGCCGCCGACCGGCCCGCGCAGTTCCACCACGTCACCCACGGCGAGTTCCTCCGTCAGGTACGGGGAGACCTCGCCGTCATCGACACGTTGCACGGTCAGCTCGACGCGCTCGCCGTCGGCTGCCGACGCCAGTGAGTAACTGCGCTGTGTGCTGTAGCCGTCCTCCGCGGTGAGCCGCACATCGACGTGCTGCCCGGCCAGATGGCCCGGCCAGTCCGGCACGTCGAACACGAGGGTGCGCGCGACCTGGGACTCGATGCGCCGATCGGTCAAACGGGCGGTCCTCCAGCGCAGTCGGCCGCCTAGTCGCCGTGGTACCGCTGCTCGCGCCATGGGTCCCCATAATTGTGGTAGCCGACGTTCTCCCAGAAGCCCCGCTCGTCCTCGTCGAGCAACTGGATGCCGCGCACCCACTTCGCGGATTTCCAGAAGTAGAGGTGCGGAACGAGCAGTCTGGCGGGGCCGCCGTGCTCCGGGTCGAGTTCCTCGCCGTCGAAGCGGTACGCGATCCACGCCTGGCTGTCGAGGAGGTCCTCCAGGGGCAGGTTGGTGGTGTAGTCGCCGTAGGAGTGAACGAGCGCATACTCGGCGCCGGTCTCGACATCTTCGAAGAGGACGTCGAGGGACACTCCCTGCCACTCCGTGTCGAACTTCGACCACTTGGTGACGCAGTGGATGTCGACGGTCGGTGTCTGGCTGGGCAACGCCATGAGTTCGGCCCAGTTCCAGATGTGCCGATCGCCCGTCTCCGTGCGGATGGTGAACTCCCACTCGTCCAGGTCCACTCTGGGTGTGGGTCCCGCGGAAAGGACGGGAAAGTCGGCCGTCTCGTATTGCCCAGGAGGAAGTTTGTGTCGCGCATCCCGCGCTCGGCCGTGAAATCCGCGTGAAATGATGGGCATGTCGTGCCCCCGTTCTCAGAACCGGGCTTTCTCCATTCTCCCGGACAGCGCCCCGCACAGCATCTCGCAGGGTGAGTTTCGTCGGAGTCGGCCGACCGGCCGACGCACGTGCGCCATGCGGCTCCGCTGTGCTGTGGACCGTTGGTCCCCTCAGGCTGATGGCACGAACTCCTCTTTCCGGCCTCTGCGCGGGCAGCACGCCTTCCGTTGTCTGTGAGCAGGGCCGAAGAAGCGACGACGCCCAGGCCAGGGGTGCGCTGTCATGGGCCTGGCGGCGGCCTGGGACCGCGCGTGCTCCGGTCGGCCGTCGGGCCCCAGTGCGTCTGGGGGACTACTGTCGGCGACATGAGCGAGACATCCCAGCGTTCCGTCGTCGTCGAGCGCACAAGCAGCGGCCACTTCGTCGCGACCAACGCCCGCGGCGGCACGATCAGTTTCGGTACGGCCTCCGATGCGGACCCGGACACCGGGTTCACCCCGGTCGAACTGTTCCTCGCCGCGCTCGGCGGCTGCACGGCCGCGGACGTCGATACGGCGACAAGTCGCCATGCGGAGCCCAGCGAGTTCTCCGTCGCGGTGACCGGAGACAAGATCAGCGACGATCTCGGCAACCGCATGGTCGACCTCACGATCACCTTCACCGTCGCCTTCCCGGACGGTGAGGGTGCGGATCGCGCCCGCACCATTCTTCCCCGTGCGGTGAAGACGTCCCATGACCGTCTCTGTACGGTCAGCCGCACGGTCGAGACCGGCACCCCTGTGACCGCGACGATCAAGGAGGCCTGAGATCGGACGATCGAGGACGTCTGACGGTGCAGGCCGACCGGTTCTCCTGCCTGTCCCTGGCGACGGGATGCGCCGGGATTTCCGCCGGTGCATGGTGGATTCGTCTGCTGCTGAGGCTGTGCCTGTGGCTGCCAGCCGGTCTCGTTCCTTTCCTCCAGGCTCAGGTAGGTGATCGACGTGGATGAGACTGCCCGGCAAGTGATCGTCGTCGGCTCAGGTCCGGCCGGCTACACCGCCGCCCTCTACGCAGCCCGTGCTCTGCTGAACCCGTTGGTGTTCGAGGGGTCCGTCGCCGCCGGCGGTGCGCTGATCAACACCACCGACGTGGAGAACTTCCCGGGGTTCCCCGAGGCGGTGTCGGGCCCGGACCTGATGGACAGGATGAGGGCCCAGGCGCATCGTTTCGGCGCCGAGATGGTTCCAGAGGACATCGTGGAAGCCCGTCTCGACCAGGAGATCAAGGAGGTCGTCGACGGCGCGGGGCGGACGCACCGGGCCAGGGCGGTGATCCTCGCCACCGGGTCCCGCTACCGCGAGCTGGGGCTGGAGAACGAGAAGCGGCTGTCCGGACACGGCGTGAGCTGGTGCGCCACCTGCGACGGCTTCTTCTTCCGCGACCAGGACGTCGTGGTCGTGGGCGGCGGTGACTCCGCTCTGGAGGAGGCCACCTTCCTCACCAAGTTCGCCCGCTCGGTCACCGTCGTGCACCGGAGTGACAGGCTTCGCGCCTCGAAGATCATGCAGGAACGGGCACGCCGCAACGACCGGATCCGTTTCCTGTGGAACCGCAAGGTGGTCGACGTGCTCGGGGAGGACAGAGTCACCGGCGTCCGCGTGCGTGACGTGAACACCGGGGACGAGACCGACCTGCCGGTGACCGGGATCTTCATCGCCATCGGGCACGATCCACGCGTCGAACTGGTCAAGGACCAGGTCTCTCTCGATCACGCCGGTTACGTCGCCGTGGAGGGCCACTCCACGCGCACCAACCTGAACGGCGTGTTCGCCTGCGGCGACGTCGTCGACCACGAGTACAGGCAGGCCATCACCGCCGCCGGGACCGGCTGCGCGGCGGCTCTGGACGCCGAGCGGTACCTCGCGGCGCTCGACGACTGCGCGAGCGCGGATGAGGCCCGCCTCGAGGCCATGGCCGTGGCCGAGCTCGCGCACTGACCCGCGACCGGCGGGCCGAACGAGGGGTGCGGGGCCTCTGACCCGGATGGGGCGGCCGCGTCCGTGCGTCTCCGACCGTCCGCCACGCAGTCGCCTCGGAGCGGGACGCGACGGTCGCAAACCCTCACGGCACACCTGACCAGCAGGTACGAGGCAGCCCTTAGCAGTGGTATCCGTCCGGGCACTCGGCGAACAGCACTCCGAAGACCAAGTAGAAAAGAATCGGCACATTGGACACCACAGCCATGATCAAGAATCGCCCGCGTGCCTCTCGCCGGTCTCTGACCTGAGCCACCACGAGCCCCGCTGCCGACGCGAGCACGGCAGTGACCAGAGCCATCAGGCCGAACACCCAACCGAATTCCCTTCGAACGCCCGGAAACCCACACGCATGCGCGATCGCCGGAGCGAACAGGAGGAGGGGCGCAGACACCCACCACCACGACAGCGCTCTGATGATCCGATCCGCTCGTGCAGGCACCAAACCGGTCGACCTCGTTCCCCCGCGACGGCTTTCCGGAGTGATCCCAGACGATGGCATGCCCCGCATCGTAGGCGGCTTCGGAGGAACATGTGGCCGCCTCAGGCACACCCGCTCAGCCCTCAACACCCCAGTCAGTAACGGAATTGCCCTGATCACGGCCTTCTGCGACACGCTTGGGGACGCGGTCACGGCGCGGCGTGCCAGTCCCGCTTCGGATCGCCTGTGTCGAATACGCTGCGAAATGCGGCCTGGCGTCCTCGATGACGCGGACGCATGGAATGCCGCCTGCCGGCGGCTCTTCCCGTAGGCCCGAACGGCACAACCGCCGGACGCGGAGGGACTGTGGCATGAGATCACCAGACGTGCACCTACGGGAGATCACCGACGACAACCGGGATGCCGTTCGCGCCCTCCACGTCCGAAAGCGCCAGAAGCAGTTCGTCGCCTCCGTGTCCAAGTCGCTCAAGGAGGCGGCAAAGAAACCGGAGACCAATCCCTGGTACCGCGCCGTGTACCGCGGCGACGAGCCAGTCGGCTTCGTGATGCTGTCGTGGAAACCGCCGGGCGGCCTGTACGAAGGACGGTACTTCCTCTGGCGCTTCCTCGTCGACAAGCGGTATCAGGGACGAGGGATCGGCCGCGAGGCGCTCACGCAGGTCGTCGCCCTGGTACGTGCGGACGGCGCCACGGAACTGCTGACCAGCTACTGGCCCGGCGACGGCGAACCGTGGCCCTTTTACGAGAAGTTCGGATTCGAGCCCACCGGGGAGATCGACGACGGCGAGATCGTTCTACGGCTCACCTTCCCCACTCAGTGAGCTTCTGCCGCAAGGCGGACGGTTTCGACCTCCGGTGATCACACGACCAGCAACTGGTGAGTCCCTGAAAGTCGGTGCCCGTCACTGCGAGGTTTTCCCCGACTACGCGTTACCGGCATCGGGCCATTCGGGGTCCGACGTCGCCGTCGAGGCGGGCAGGACCCTTCGGCCTGGCTGTCCCGGGAAACTCCCATTCCGCGCGACCGCGTGCGGTTCATCGAGATCGCGAGCCGGACGGAACGGACGGGGCGCCGGCGGTCGTCGGCTGTGAGGCGCGCGCCACGACGAAGAGGAACAGCCCGCAGAGCGTCACGACCAGCCATCCCGGTCGCGACGTGGCAGCGATCTCGGCGGGACCGGCTTCTGCGACCAGGCCGCCGGCGACGGCGATGCCGACCGCCGCACCGACCTGGCGCGCGGTAGACGTGATCGCACCTGCCACCCCCGCCCGGGACGTCGGCAGACCACCGACCGCGGTGTGGGTGAGGGGGGCGTTGGCGAAGCCGAACCCGACGCCGATCAGCAGGTGGGCGCAGAGGATCTGGGCAACGCCCGTGTCGGCACCCAGGTTGAGGAGGCTCAGGCCGCCGGCCGCGGTGAAGCCGCCCGCGAGCATCAGCGGACGCCGTGGTCCGTGGCGTCCGACCAGGCTGCCGGACCAGGGCGCGCACAGGATCGCTCCGAGCGCCATCGGCAGGAACGCCGCGCCGGTGGCGAGCGGTGTCCAGCCGCGGGTGTGCTGCAGGTGGAGCGTGTTGAGCAGCAGGCTCATGTTCAACGCGACGAACACGGCCGTGGCGCCCAGCACCGCCGTCGCGAACGACGGCCGGCGGAAGAGGGCGACGTCCACAAGCGGTTCGTTCCGGCCCAGCTCGACACGGACGAACGCCACCGTCCCCGCCACGATCAAGGCGTAGCCGGCGAGGGCCGCGGGTGAGGTCCAGCCGAAGCGGGGGCCTTCGATGAGGACGCCGACACCGAGACCGAGGACCACGGTGAGGAGCACCTGCCCGGGCAGATCGAGCCGCCGGGTGCGCTGCCCCCGGGACTCCGGCACGAACACGGCGACCAGGACGAGCGCGATGACGACGACCGGCACGTTGATCCAGAAGACCGAACGCCAGCCGAACGCGGCGATCAGCGCCCCGCCGGTCACCGGCCCCGCCGCCATGCTGAGCCCAAAGACCGATGCCCACACGCCGATCGCCCGAGCCCTCTCCCGTGGGTCGGGCATCGCGTTCACCACGATCGCCAGGGCCACGGGGCTGAGCATCGAGGCCCCGACCCCTTGGACGGCCCGAGCGGCGACGAGCAGGCCGAGCGACGGGGCAAGTGCACAGGCGAGGGAGGCCAGGCCGAAGAGGATCAGTCCACATCGGAAGACGCGCCGACGTCCGAAGCGGTCAGCGAGTGCGCCGGAGGTGATGAGGAGGCCGGCCAGGACCACGGTGTAGGCGTCGACGACCCATTCCAGTCCCCGTACGCCGACCCCGAGGCCCCGCCCGATGGCGGGCAGGCCCACGTTGACGATGGTGGTGTCCACACCCACGAGGAACATGCTGAGCGCGCAGACGGCCAGCACGGTCCAGCGTCGGCGCACGCGCAGCGGAGAGGGTGGAGCGGTCAGGGAGGTTGTGGTCAAGGGATGTCCCCCTTCAGGTGCGAGTCAGATGCCGCCCAGGCTCGACTCGGGGAGGGGCCCAGGCCCAGCAAGTTTGCGAAGACCGCAAAGTGGCTGCATGGACACGGAACTCGAGGAGATCCTCGACAGCATCGGGCCACGCCTGCGCGCCCTGCGGCGCGACCGCGGGCTCACCCTGGAAGCCCTCGCGGAGGACACCGGAATATCCGTGAGCACCCTGTCGCGGTTGGAGTCAGGCCGACGGCGCCCGACCCTCGACCTGCTCATCCCGCTCGCCCGCACCCACCGCGTCGCCCTGGACCAGCTGGTGGCGGCTCCGGCCACCGGTGATCCACGGGTCCATCTCAAGCCGCGCAGCCGGGAGCGCGGCAGCGTCCTCGTACCGCTGACGCAGTACCCCGGCCGGGTCCAGGTGTTCAAGCAGGTGCTCTCGCACCGCGAACCAAGACCGGTGACCCACGCCGGCTACGAATGGCTGTACGTCCTCGCCGGCCGACTCCGCCTCATCCTCGGAGAACGCGAGATCACCCTCCGGCCGGGCGAGGTGGCCGAGTTCGACACCAGCGAACCGCACTGGTTCGGCCCCGCCGACACCGAAGCGGTCGAGATCCTCCACCTGTTCGGCCCCCACGGCGACCAGCCCGTCGTCCGCACCGGCCTCACGGCGGAACGCTCACGCCCCGACGGTAAGTAGTCGTGCACCCGAACTGCCGTGCCGGGTCCGGTCCGTCCCGCCCGCCCGCCCGCCAGGCGGTGAAGGCCGGTTCCGTCACGGCCCAGCGGGCGTCGGACACACACTGTGCCGGGCAAAGGTCCGGGGCGTGCGGGGAAGCCGACGGCGGCGGGCGTGAAACCGCGGTTTCCGCGCCTCGGCCGCGGGCGTCGTGACACAGTGGCGGTATGTGTGGCCGTTATACCTCCACCCGTGCACCTGAGGACCTGACCAGGCTCTTCGACGTCACCGACTGGCGCCCCGAGGAGACGCTGGCGCCCAGTTGGAACGTCGCGCCGACCGACGAGGTCTACGCGGTCCTCGAGCGCGCCGCACGGGACGAAGAACAGGAGGTGCGGCGTGAGCTGCGGGCGATCAAGTGGGGTCTGGTGCCGTCGTGGGCGAAGGATCCCAAGGTGGGTTCCCGAATGATCAACGCCCGGGTCGAGACCGTGCACGAGAAGCCCGCCTACCGGCGAGCCTTCGCCAAGCGGCGCTGCCTGCTGCCGGCCGACGGCTTCTACGAATGGGAGCCGCTGAAGGACGAGACGACGGGCAGGACCCGCAAGCAGCCGTACTTCATCCACCCCGCCGACGGACAGGTGATGGCCATGGCGGGCCTGTACGAGTACTGGCGCAACCCTGACGTCACGAGCGACGACGACCCGGATGCCTGGCTCATGACGTGCACGATCATCACCACCGAGGCCACCGACGCGGCCGGCCGCGTGCACCCTCGCATGCCCCTCGCGCTCACCCCCGACCACTACGACGCCTGGCTCGACCCCCACCACCATGACACCGAGGACCTCCGCGCCCTGCTCACCCGTCCCGCGGACGGAAACCTCAAAGCCCGGCCCGTCTCCCCGGCCGTCAACAACGTCCGCAACAACGGCCCTCACCTTGTGGACGAGGCCACCTGATCGCGCCGCCGCTGCCCTCGGCCGCGCCAGGTGCGGACCCGCATCGGCGGCCCACGGGCCGTCCATTGGGGTGCGGGACGCGTGTCGGTGCACCACAGCAGCGGCGTTGTCATGAGACGTTCGCTTCACTCCGCACCGGGCCGCATCACGGGGCCACGTCGCGGGGGCTGTGACCCCTCCGAGGCGATCCCCGCGGCGCCGTGCGAATCCTGACGTGGGAGGCCCGGTGGATGTCAGCACGTTCTACGCACTCTTCTCGGCCACCTGTTTCACGCTGGTCGGCCTCTGGTGGAACGTGATCCAGGGGCACCGGGACTGGCTGCTCGATCCGGCGCTGCGCCGGATCGTCGGCGGTATCTACATCTCGTTCCTGCTCCCCGCGCTCATGGGCCTGTTCGCGCAGGTCGGCGGCACCGAGACCCCGGAAATCTGGCGGGCCAGCTTCGTAGCGCTCGCCGTGATCGGCTGCGTGTCGATGCTGCGTCTGACCGGGCGCAACCCGGACGGCTCGTCCGTGTTCCTGGTCCTGGCGCAGGCGGTGGCGGCGCTGTTCTACGCGTTGATCGCGTTTGTGGGCGCCAAACCCGAGCTTGCCGACATCGTCGGACTGAAGCCGATCCAGACCGAGGCGGTTCTGCTGATCCTGCTGGTTGTCCTGGGACACGGACTGGTCTGGAGGTTCATGGCCGGCGAAGGCCGACCCGCCGACGAGGACTAGAGCGTGTCTCTTCGAAGGAGCAGCCAGTTCGATCAGACATGTCTGTTCGAAGGCGCCGGGTTCTCTCTTTCGGTCGGTCCCGTGAGGTCCGGGCGTATACAGACGCGGTAGAGGCGCAGGGGCCGACCCTTATGGGTCGGCCCCTCTGCTCACGAGACGAGTGCTGTCACGCGCCTGCCGGGTGCACGGTCAGCAGGTCGTCCAGGTCGATGCGGGTGAGGAAGTCGCGGCGGATGCGGTCGGCGGTGTTGGAGACCTCCTCCGAGCCGTCGTCGGCCGGGTCGATGTGCACGCGGTAGGGCCGCGTGCCCTCGGGCAGCGCCACGATCCGAGCGATCTCGTCGGAGACCAGTGAGGCGTCGGCGTCTTCGGGGGCGAGGGCCGCGAGCTTCTGGGAGACCTGCTCCATCAGCCCCGCGTACCTGGTCTCGTACTCCGCCTCGACGGCCTCGTCGGCCGGGTGGCCGGAGTGGGCGAAGTGGTTGGTGCCGCTGGTGAAGGAACCGGGCACGACGATCGAGGTCTCCACGCCCCAGCGGGCGAGCTCGCCGGCGTAGGTGACCGCGAGGGAGTCCATGGCCGCCTTGGCGGCGAAGTACGGACCGAGGTAGGGCGGGGTGCCTCCCTTGACGCTGGAGCTGGAGACCCACAGGACCAGGCCCCGGCCGGCCTTGCGCAGGTGCGGCAGGACGGCGCGGTTGACGCGCTGGGTGGAGAGCACGTTGATGTCGAAGAGCTCGGCGAGCTGTTCGGGGGTGAAGGCTTCGGACGGACCGGTGACCATGTGACCGGCGTTGTGCATGACGACGTCGATCCGGCCGTGCTCCTCGATGATCTGCTTGATCGCGGCGTCGACGGACTCCTGCGAGTTGACGTCCATCTCCAGGGCGCGCAGGTCGACGCCGTGTTCCTTGGCGTAGTCGGCGGCGGCCTGCACCTGGGGCGCGTTGCGGCCGGTGGTGGCGCGCATGCCGGCGTAGACGGTGTTGCCCGTGTCGGCGAGTGCGCGGGCGGTGAGGGCACCGAAACCACTGGACGCACCGGTGATGACGACGATGTTGCTCATGGGAATCTCCTTGACCACACAGGTGGGCTGTCAGGGGGCTGAGGGATCGAGCAGAAGGGCTGGAGCAGCGGCGGCGGGGAGTCGCGGGCTCAGATGATGCCGCCGTTGGCGTAGATGGTCTGGCCGTTGATCCAGCGCGCCGGGCCGGCGAGGAAGGCGATGGGCTCGGCGATGTCCTCGGGGCCGCCCAGCCGTTCCAGCGGGGCCGCCTTGGCGAGGTTGTCGAGCGCGGCCTGATCCTTGCCCTCGAGGAAGAGCGGGGTGGCGGTGGGTCCGGGCGACACGGCGTTGACGGTGATGTCCTTGCCGCGCAGTTCGCGGGCGAGCACCAGAGTCATCGCCTCGACCGCTCCCTTGCTCGCGGCGTAGGCGCCGTAGGTGGGGAACTGCAGCCGGGTGAGGGACGAGGAGACGTTGATCAGGGCACCGCCGCTGCGCAGACGCCGGGCCGCCTGCTGGGAGACGACGAACGTGCCGCGGATGTTGGTGCGGTGCATGCGGTCCAGGTCGTCCAGATTCAGCGTGGCGATCGGCGACAGGAGCATGATGCCCGCGGTGTTGACCACGACGTCGATGCCGCCGAACTCCGCCTCGGTGGCGTCGAAGGCCGCGGCCATGGCGGCCTCGTCGGCCACGTCGCCGGCCACCGCGATCGCCTTGCCGCCGCCGGCCTTGACGGCCTCGACGGTCTCGTCGGCCCTGGCCTTGTTGCCGGCGTAGTGCACCGCGAGGGCGAAGCCGTCCTTCGCCAGGCGGTCGACGACGGCCCGGCCGATGCCTCCGGTTCCGCCGGTGACCAGGGCGACGCGGGGGTTGGTCTCAGTCATGGTGGTCATTCCTTTGCGTGGGGTGGGGTGCGCGACCAATGGATCACATCACCGATCTCGGTTCTTCGTTATCGACGATAACACCGAAGTGCATCAGTGACAACATCGATCTGTGGGCAGCGATAACACACTCGGCCGGGAACGGTTCGGCATTGCCGGGCAGGGGAGCTGGCCTAAACCTCGCTCCCCGGCCGGAGTCCTTCAGCACGCAGCCCAGTCTTCCGCCGGGACACATGGGTCACCATCGAGCAGGCTGGACCTACGGCGTGTGGCCCGCCTTGCCCCTGTGTGGGGAAGACCCCACAACGAACGCCGGACATCCAACGCGTGGTCGGTCCTGCGTCACCGCGTCCCTCAGCTCGATCAGACCCAGCAGGACACGGGCGGGAGACCGCAGGACCTGGTTCGACAGGGACGTCTCGCGGCCCTGCTCCAGCCGGGCGTAGTGGCCCTTGCTGAACCCCGGCGAGGAGCGCGACCTCCTCCTGCGTGAGGCCCGCGGTGCGGTGTGGTGCCCCCTCGGACAGCCCCGCCTGGTGGGAGATGACAGCCGCTCTGCGGGCGCGGAGAGGGGAACCGGCCGAGCGCGCGGGGGCCGGTCCGGGCAGGGCGCGAACCCGCCATCGGCCGCCACCGAACTCCGTGGGACGAGCCGAAAGGGGGTGCGGTGGCCGGGAGGTCACTTCGCGAGGTAGTCCAGGACTGCTCGGTTGACTCTTCGGGGGTGGGTCCACGCGATGGATGCTGTGCGGACCGCCCTCAACGGTGACGAAGGTCAGGTCTTCGATCAGCCCCGACAGTCTCACGCTGCCGTAACAAAAGGCATCACACCACACGCTTATTGAGTTATCTGCCAACTACAGGCTGCACAATCGCCTCAGCCGAACAGGTATGGACGCATGAACAGACCAGTGAGCTTAGGTGGCTGAGTCAGCATGCCCCTGGGGCGGAGACACATGACTGACATAGGATGCACTTCATGAGTGAACCTCTGCGAGCAGTGCTCGGAGAAGACCAGGCCATCGTCCGCGAGGGCATCGCGACCATTCTGCGCAGTGCCGGCATCACTGTCGTCGCGGCCGTGGACAACGCCGTGGACCTGGTCTCCGTCACCAAGGAGCATCGGCCCGACGTCGTGATCACCGACATCCAGATGCCGCCGAACCTGAATGCGGACGGTCTCCAGGCCGCGCGGGAGATCCGCACCGCCCAGCCGGAGACCGCCGTCATCGTGCTCTCGCAGTTCCTCGACGCCTCGTACGCGCTCGACCTGGTGGGGGACGACGCGAGTGGCGTGGGCTATCTGCTCAAGGAGAAGGTGGCGAGCCCGCAGATCCTGACCGACGCCGTCCAGCGGGTGGTCGCCGGCGGGTCGGCCCTCGATCCCGACGTCATCGCCACCCTCGTCGGCCGGAAGCGCAGAGAGGATCCGCTCGCCTCGCTGACCCCGAAGGAGCGGGAGGTGCTGGCCCTGATGGCCGAAGGACATTCCAACAGCGGCATCGCACGCCGGCTGTTCGTGACCGTTCCCGCCGTGGAACGCCACGTCACGGGGATCTTCATGAAACTCGGCCTCAGCCAGGCCACCTCAAGTCAGCACCGCCGGGTGCTGGCCGTTCTGCAATACCTCAAGCAGTGACCGTCCTGCGGTACCTCAGGCAGTGGGAGTCCGTCCTGCGGTAGGTCAGGCAGTCTTGCCGAAGATGCCCTTGAGATCGGCGTCGAAGAGCCGGTCCTTGGCGATGAAGGACTCGACGCCCGCCTGCTCCAGTTCCTCCGCCGACCAGAACGACTGCTCGGTGGAGGTGAGCACGATCCTGGGACGGCGGTCCTCGCGACGCAGCATACGGGCGACGGCCACGCCGTCGTGATCGGGAAGGTGCAGGTCGAGCAGCAGGCCGTCCGGTCGGTGTTCGCGCACTGCCGCCAAGGCCGACGCTCCGTCCTCCGACTCCGCGACGACGTGCAGACCGCGCGCCGTCAGCAGCGTCCTGGCGATGCGACGGAAACCTGGGTCGTCGTCCACGACGACGATGTTGACGGACATGCTCACCAGGATGCCTCGTCCGCCGAGTAGGGAACCATAGGGGCAGCCCCACGCTTTCCGCCGGTCGGAAACGGGGATCTCGCACGTACCGACGTGCCCGTTCCCGGCGGCGCGTCGATCGCAAGGGCACCGTCCAAGACCGCGACACGGTCCATCAGAACGGTCAGGCCGCTGCCGGCGGACCGGGCCAGCGGCAGCAGGCAGGCCGGCCTTCGAGGCAAGGGGTCCGAACAGTTCGACCGTGCCGACCAGAAGGGCGACCGCCACCGAGAGCCCGGTGATGGTCAGGTGGCAGTACGCCTTGCGGACCGGCTTGCTGAACGCCCAGCCGTAGGGGAAGTTGGGTGCGGCGGACATGTCGGTTCCTCTTCCCGTGGGCTGTGGTGTCGGCCGCGGGCACGAGCGGCGAGCGGCAAGCGGCGAGCGGCCATGAGCAAGCCGTGCGGACCTGGTTCGGGCCCGCACGGCTTGTTGCGTCAGACCGTTCACGCAGCCGGAGGCACGTACGGGAAGGTCTTGGTGGGCTTGGCGGTCACCGACTCCTTGGTGATGCCCAGCGTCACCGGGGTGTTGCCGGCGAAGGAGAACATCACGTCGGGCGCGTTGTCCGTGAGCGTGCGGCCGTTCCAGCGTGCGAAGCCGTACGACGCCGGCGTTCCGACCTCATAGGGCAGGACGTTGGGGAGGATGCGGTCCACGACCGTCCTGGCGTACGCCTCCGGGTCCTCCGCCGTGCCGTAGGCACGGACCACACCGGCCACCGACTCGGTGAGCGCCTTCCCGTACAGCTCGACGTCATCGGACGGCACGTTCTCGTTGAGACGGTCGCCGAGCGTCTCGTTGTACTGCGTGAACAGCGGGTGGATCATCGGCAGCCCCGCCCGGTTGACCGGACGCCAGCCGCCGGCGTCGGTGGCGAGGAAGGCCACGGCCCACACGTCGATCTTGCGATCGGCGCCCGCGATCCCCAGCAGTTCCTCGTCGGCTACCTCCAGGACGACGGAGTAGACCGTGTGGCCCGCGAAGAGGTTCGTCGCCTCGGCGGGGTTCCAGTCGGACAGGTCGACCTTCGTGCCGTCCTGGAAGGCGTGGCCGACGGCGTGCAGAACGGCGGGCTCGATCCAGAAGGGGTCGCCCGCCTTGCCGACCCAGGCCCGGCTGCCACCGGGCAGCTCCAGCGTCTCGCCCGTGCGGCCCTCGCCGAGCAGCGTGCCCTCGGCGAAGTCGTTCCGCGCGTCGGGGCCGGACAGTCGGCGGACCTGGTAGGGCTGGACGCCGTTCGCGTCGGCCTCGCCGAAGGTGAAGCGGTAGGTCACGTCCTCGACCGCGTCGCCATTGGAGTCGATCTTGAATTCGTACTTACCCTCCGGGTGCAGACCCCGGGGGATGTCCTCGCCTGCGAGCGAATGACTGTGGTCGGTGACGAAGACGGTGCCCTGCTCACCCCGGAAGACATACAGATCCGTGATGTCCAGTCGAGGGTCCTGGCGGGCGATGGGGGAATCGAGGTGGTGGGACATGTCGTCTCTCGCTTTCGGTTCGAAGCCGGTCCCGCTGCGTGTGCGGCCAGCGGAGCCTTCCTCCGGCCCACCGAGCAGTACGGGCCGCGCGGTGTGTTCTCAGTCTGCTGAGCCGCGGCGCATCAATCTGTCGAGGCGTCTCCACAGCAGTGGGTGCGCCGGCCACACGGGGGATGTGGGGTTTACCCCACATCCCCATGGGGGCCGGCCGGGATCCCGTCTCGCGACTCCTCGCCCGGCTGGTCCACTTCCCGCAGATAGAGACGGGCCAGCTGAACCCGCGAGCGGACACCCAGCTTGTCGAAGGCGTGCCGCAGGTGCGTGTTGACCGTGTGCGGGGACAGGAACAGCCGTTGCGCCGCCTCACGATTGGTCGCACCGTGCGCGATCAGCCGTACGACGCCCAGCTCCGCCGGGGTCAGACCACGCCACGCGGCCTCCGGCGCGCGGGAAACGGCTCCCGCCGACCTGATGCCCGGCTTGCGCAGCCGGTTCCGCAGGTGTCCGCTCTCCTGGTGCGCCCCGCACGAGTCGTACAGCTCCAGTGCCTGCTCGAAGCAGGTCCGTGCCTCCCCGGCCTCCGGCATCAGCTCCCCCGTGTCCGCGAGCGCCCCGGCCTTGAGCAGCGGCCGTGCGTCCCCGTACAGCTCGGTCGCGGTCAGCAGCCGGTCCCGGTCACCGTCGAGCAGACCTCTCGCGTGCGCGGCCGCTGCCTGGAACAGGGCGAAGCCGGGGTTGCGCCGGGCCCGGTGCTCGGCGAACTCCACCGTCGCGGTGGCGATGTCCCGCTGACCGGAGTGCAGGGCGACGCGCACCAGCACGACCACGTCCCCGGGGTCGGCACAGAGAGCATGGACGAAACCGCGCTGAAGGCAGGCCGCGGCAAGGCTGAGGTGCTCGGGTGTCATGCGCTCCACGCGGTGGGCTGCGGTGACCACGGTGAGCCAGGCGCCCACGCGCCGCTGATGCGGATCGTCACCGGAGAGATAGGCGTCGGCCCTCGTCACGCACTTCTCCATGGCCGCCTCGTCGCCCAGGCGACGGGCCACCTGCACGAGGGTGCACAGGGCGGAGGCCTCACCGGTTGAGGGCAGGCCGGTGGTGGCGACGAGCGCCTCCGCGGCGGCCAGTTGGCCCGCCGCGTCGGCGAGCCGGCCGGCGTCGAGCAGCAGCCTGGCGCGGGCCGTTCGCCACAGCGGAAGGAAGGCGCGGCGACCGCGCGCCTCCGCTGCCCGGAGCCCGTCGTCGACGAGTTCCAGGGCAGCACGGTCATGGCCGGCCAGGCTCAGCACCGAGGCGTGCCAGCTGGTCGACAGGGCGACCTCGGGAAGGGTGGAACCGTGCACCAGGTCCAGGTGGGCGATGTTGGCGACCGCGCCGTCGCTGTGCTTCAGCGCGTCGCCCCAGTTCTGCCGGTGGCAGGCACTCATCGACTGCACGGTGCGCAGGGTCAGCTCACTGACCGCATGCACCCCGCGGGTCCGCATCAGCGCGTCGGACATGCCCCCGCCGGCTTCCTCGGCGTCCCCTGTGAGCAGCTCGCTGAGCAACGTCATGGACAGCAACTGGTCCTTCAGGGGCACCGGGACGTCGCGGCGGCGATGGACAAAGCGCAGGTGCATGTCGGGGCGGGGCAGGCGGAACTGGCTGCCCATGCGCACCAGTTGCAGACATGCCTCGGCGTGCGCCACGGGGTCCGGCGGTGCCTGGAGGACCTCGTGGGCCAGGTCGCGCGCCTGGCCGACCTCGCCCACCTGCCACAGCAGGGGGATCAGCTCCGCCGCGAGCCGCTGCCGCTCCTGGGGGACGCCCTGGGCCAGGGCCACCGCGCGCCGCAGATGGCCGACCGCGGCACACGGCGACACGGGGGCCAGCTCCCGCGCGGCGGTCCGGAGGATCTCGAGAGCGCGCGTGTCGCCCGGCTCCGCCACGTCGCCCAGTTCGGCGGCGACCGAGGCGGCCGGTACCCCCGCCCTCAACTGCAGGTCGACCGAACGACGGCGGACGGACTGCCGCACGGGCCGGGGCAGGGTGGCCGACACCGTCTGCCGGACCAGTGCGTGGCGGAAGGCGAGACGGTCCTCGTCCGTGCTGAGCAGGCGGGCGGCAAGCACCTCGCGCAACGGCCTGAGCAGGGCGGACTCGGAACGGCCGAGCACCCGTGCCAGGTGCCGGGCGGACAGACTCTCGCCGAGGACGGCCGTGATCTGCACCAACTGCCGTCCGTCGTCGGACAGTTGGTTCAGACGGCGGGAGACGGCCGCTGCGACGACCGTCTGTTCGTGCCCCGGTGTGCCGAGGGAGCCGGGCCCGGTGGCGGGTGGCTCGCTCGCCAGGTACGCACACACGTGCCGGACCGCGCCCGGCAACCCGTCGAGGTAACCCAGATAGGGAGCCGCCTCGACGGCACGTGATCCCAGCAGGTCCTGGGCCATCTCCCGGACTGCCGCCTCGGCGAGCGGCAGGAGCTCGAGGTGGGCGGCGCGCCCGGTGAGCAGGTTCCGGCGCAGTGCTTCCACGGCGGGACGCTCGCCATGCGCCCGGGCGGCGAGCACCCACAGAACCGGCAGGTCGGCGAGTTGCACGGTGAGCGTGCGGACCGTCAGCAGGGTCAGCTCGTCGCAGTCCTGGAGGTCGTCGAGGAGCAGCGCGACAGGCTGGTCGCGCGTCAGGACCCGCAACCGGTTCCTGATCTCCTGCACCAGCCAGTAGGGGACGTTCCGCTGGAAGGAGCGGATACGCAGGCCATGGGCGAAGTCGTCGACGTCGTGCGTGAGCGCGTCCAGCAGCGGCGCCAGCGGAGCCATCTCGCCGCCCGCCAGGCCGGCGCCGACCAGTACCCGGGCGCCGGCCCATGCCGCCTCGTCCGCGGCACAGGCCAGCATGCGGGACTTGCCGACGTCCGCCGGTCCTTCGATCCACAGCACGCCTCCGGCGCGGCGGTGGATGAGTCGGCGTACCCACTGGGTGATGCGTTCCTGCTCCGCTGCGCGTCCGCGCACCGGGAGCACAGCCTCGTCGGTGCCACCCGACGCCGTCCATGAGATGTCGATCGCCTGGTTCAAGGCACCCTCCACTGGTCCTGTTCGCTGCGACGGACGGGCAGAAACGGCCCGAGGCGGCAGAGTTGCGACACCGGCCGTGCGGCGGGCCGACGGCCTGACGGTCCGACGGCCTGACGGTCTGACGGTCTGACGATCGAGAGTTCGTCCGCTCGGCTGAAGCAGGATCTGTGCAGGGCGCGCGACGTCTCCCGCGTCCTCCATATGGTGGGCGGACCGGGTGTCCAGTGGCTGTCGAGGCCACCTGACTCATGCTCCGGGGTCTCCCCACGGGACATGTCGGGACAACCCCACAGGCCGGTGGGCACACCCTGGACCGCACCGCCTGCCGGGGCCCGTACCGCCGTCGTCATCACTCGGGGCGGGTGGCCTGCGCCGTCTCGTGCCCACCTCGAAGACATGTGGGGTCAGGCCTACGTCGGACGCTTTGCTTTCCCCACCGCGGTTCTCAGGGACGCACTACAGGCGGCGCGGGCCGGGACAGAGACCCTGAGTCTTTTCCAACCTGACTGCGGCGGTGAGGTGTTGGAGGCTGCCAGCTGTACGGAACGACGAAGCTCCTGGTAGACGGGTTCTCGACCAAGATCACCCGTGTCCGCCAGGAACTTCGCGTGCTTGTCTACCCGTCGTCGATCGATCTGTCCGGCCGCACCCTGCGCTTCCTGACCACACGGCTGCGTGCCCGGCAGCGAGAGATCGGGACCCGGTGGCGACGGCTGCCTGTCGGCCGTCAGGCCCTGCTCGTCCCCGCCCACCTGCGGTGCGGGGACACCTACGCGCGGCTCGCCGCCGGGTTCGACATCGGCGTCGCGACCGTGTACCGATACATACGCGAGGTGATCGACGTCCTGGCCGCCGCCACGCCGACCCTGACCGAGGCGATGAAGACCGTACGGGCGAAAGCCTTCGTGATCCTGGACGGCACCCTGCTGCCGATCGACCGGATCGCCGCCGACACCCCGTACTACTCCGGGAGACACAAACGCCACGGCATGAACGTCCAGGTCCTCACCGACCCGTTCGGCCGACTGCTGTGGGCCTCGCCGGCATTGCCCGGATCGACCCATGACCTGACCGCCGCCCGGCGCCACGGCATCATCGACGCGCTCGCCGAGGCCGACGTGACGTGCTGGGCGGACAAGGCTTACCAGGGCGCCGGGCGCCCCGTCCGGGTGCCGTCCAGGGGCCGTCGGCTCAAACGCTGGAAGCGGCGGCACAACAGCACCCATGCCAAGATCCCTGTCTCGGCGAACAGCCATAGCCAGACTGAAGGGCTGGCGCCTTCTGCGAAAACTCCGCTGCAGCACCAACCGGATCACCGACATTTGTGAAGGCTGTCGTCGTCCTTCACCACGCCTCAACCTGAGGTTAGAAAGGACTCCATGAGTTTTGACATCTTCGTGTGCCGGTTCGAGAACGGTGAGCCGGCGCCGCTGGACATGAGTGCCGCGCACGAGGTCCTCGGCCCCTACACGGTGGTGCGGGACCCCGAGACGGACTTCCTGCTGGTGAGTACGGCGGAGGGGGAGGAGGCGGGTGTGTACTTCAACAACCCGACCGGCATCACCTTCAACCGCTTCGGAGGGGACGGGATCATGGACCTCCTGGCCGTCCTGCTGCAACGGCTGGATGCCGTGCTCGTCGTCCCGGGCGGGCCGACCATGATCCAGCGGGACGAGGACCGAGAGCTTCTGCCCGCCTCCCTCAGGGACGAGTGGCCCGTCGTCACGGCCCGTACCGGCGCGGAGATCGACCGGGCGATCCGGGCTTCCTGAACAAACGGGCGAGGGCCCGTCCCCGGTGCATGTCACCGGGAACGGCCTCGCCGTCTCCTCGCGGGCGCGGCCGTCGGCCAGTACGCCTCCGCCACGGCAGCCATGCCAAGATCCGATGCATCCGCGAACAGGCCACGGCCACCTTCAAAGGCTGGCGCCTCCTGCGAAAGCTCCGCTGCAGCACCAACCGGATCACCGACATCGTGAAGACCGTTCTCGTCCTTCATCACGCCTCAACCTGAGGTTGGAAAAGGATCCCTGATGACGCAAGACCGACGACGATATGTGGGTTATTCCTCGTTCCAGGGCATCCCGTATCGCAACCGGGGACAGGAATTCGGTCCGTGAATCGGCACCCTTTCGTGCGATGACGTTTTTTTGTTCGCCGTAAGGGCGCGCGACAGCCCTTGGCCCGTTGGGGACCCTTGTACGCCGTTCCCGACGGCCGCGTCGACAGGGGCGCCGGCCTCCTCGGCGACCGCGCGTTCCCAGGTCACCGGCTGCTGCTCGGTTGCCCGAGGGTGACCCTGGGCGTTCACAGTCAGATGACGTATGGGAAGGCGCAGGGCCGTACCAGCAAGATGGGGAGCGCGCCGGGTGTGCTTGATGCACCGGGCCTCGAGGTGTTGGGAAGTGAATCGATGGCACAGTTGGAGATCACTCGGTATGAAACGCGGGCCGTTCGCCTCAGTGCGCGGGCGGGCGCGGTGGTGCGGACTCGTGTGAGAAGCGGATCTCCACGCTTGCCGGTGCGCGTGACCGCATCCCCTCCTTCCTACGCAGCCATCTGACAAGCGTTGTCTTGCTTGCTTCTGTTCGTTTCAGTGAGGCCGTGAGCGCCCTCCGGCCGCGCCCTTAGAGATTTCGTTCATCCAACTGAAATATCGCTCGAATTTCCCGACCGAGCCGTCGTGGTCCTCGGTATTTGGAGGTAACAGATGAGGAAGTGCCACCTCACCGTGGAGAGCACGCATTGGGTCGCCAGACGGCTGCCCGTGCCCATCAACTGCGAGTTCTCTTTCCACCCCAGGGACCCCTACGCCGTGACCCTGATCTTCGATGCCGAAGGCGAACGGCCGGTGCGCTGGGTGTTCGCCAGGGAACTGCTGGCCGAAGGGCTCACGGCCACAGCGGGCCAGGGCGATGTCGCGGTGTGGCTGGAGCATGATCCGGACGGGGCTTCTTCGATGTGGGTCGAGGTGGGCAATGCCTTGCACAAGGCCCTCTTCGAGATACCGGGCCCGCCGATCGCCCAGTGGCTGGCCAGTACATATGCCCTGGTGCCGCGGGGGCAGGAGATGGTGGGAGTGGACTGGGAGGAGTTGACCCAGCTGACTGAATGAGGTGTCGGCATTCAGCACTCCTCCTCATGCATGACACAACCCTCTTGTCGGGTGGCCCATCGTCGAGGGCTACACATGGTGGTAAACACCTGATCGTGCGCCAGTAGTGACACCAGGCAACGGCCAGGCAAAGAGTCAAGGCGTAGGATCGGAAGCAGCACCTGAGTACGCGCCCCCTCAGTAGCCGCTAAGCATGAGCCTTCACTCAGAGCCGAACCAAGGAGGGTCCACGGCATGCCTGATGCCAAGTTGAGTACGACCGAGCTAGTGACGCAATACAGTTCCCAGTTGGCAAGTGATCTCGAACGGAACGTGCAGGAACAGGACCGCGTCCGGAGCGAGATCGAAGAGCTTCAGGGTCGCCTGCTCGCGCTGCAGCATGATCACGCGGTACTCGCGACGATGCAGCAGGCGTTGGAAAGCGGCATTCCCACCCAGCAGGCGTCCGGCTCCTCGGGCGGCCGCGGTGCCGGTGGCGACTACGGCTTCCCCGGAGGCTCCGCGGGCGCCCAGCGCAGAAAGCAGAACCAGCCGACCCTGGTCTCGTTGATCCGCGCCTACCTCGCCCAGCAGTCGGAGCCGTCCTCCGCGGCCGAGATCGCCGCGGCACTGAGCGAGGCCCATCCCGACCGGATCATCAAGACGACGGTCGTGCGCACCACCCTGGAGGGTCTGGTCGCGCGGAGCACAGCGCAGCGCCTCAAGCAGGGCCACTCCGTGTTCTACACCAGCCTCGAGAGCGGTGAGGACCGGGAAAAGGACTCCCCCGCGGGCCGTTCCGGCTCCAGGAACTGAAGTCCGCGCGTCGCCGATTCGTTGGGAACCGCGCCCGTCGACACCGGAGCACATCGCAGATGCCGGCGCGGTACCCCGCGCTTCGGTCAGGACCGCATCAATACCGTCGATCGGTCATGTCTTCCTCACCTGAGTTGCTGAAGACTCAGTTCATACACGCTGGTCGCATGTTGGGTGGCATGCAGACCAGCACCGGGCACCATCCATCTGTCCGGCGGCCGCGCGTCAGCGTCGAGCTGCCGGAGGCCGCGCGCTGTGTGCCCATAGGGACGGACAGGAATCCCTCGGTGCCGCCTCCAGACCCTCACTCGGCACAGGCTGGGCCGTTCCACTGTGAAGGTGTACCCGTTAAGTACCCCCGTCCCGAATGGCTTGTGGCCACTGGAAGATCCCTTGGGGTCGTTCGCGGAAGCAGACCCTCAGGTCTCCAGCCCTGGGAGCGCCCTCTCCGGCGGGCGCGCGAAACCGAGGCTCCGGCGCAACGTCCGGCCCGGAGTCGGTGGTTGTGGTTGCGACGACGCACTCCCAGGCGACAGGACGACATACGCCGGTACCAGGGATGAGGCGTAGCGGGAGGACACCCACCCCGTGAGCGGGCGCCGGCAGCGGAAGCCGGGAGCAACGAGGAGGAGGGTTCGCCTACCCGGCGCCCGCCCCCTGACGTCCGGGGCCCTGGTCCCTGCGCCGGCTGCTGCCCAGGGCGGTTACTCCTCGGCCGTCCACGGCAGCAGCCGGGCCGCGTTCCGGGTGGTCAGCGCGCGCCAGGTGCCGACCTCCGGCTGGGGCGCGGCGTCGACGGAGGCGACCTGGGCGAGGGTGCCGGCGGCCGGGGTCCAGCAGTAGTCGCTGCCGTAGAGCAGGCGGTCGTCGCCGAAGCTGCGGATCAGGGCAGGGATCTGGTGTGGGAAGGGGCTTCCGGCCATGTCGAACCAGAGGCTGCGCAGTTGCTCCTGCACGGTGGGCCCGTCGGCCGAGCCGAAGCCGAACACCGTGCGGAACAGCTCCATGCGGTCGGCGAGCAGCGGCAGCGTGCCGCCCCCGTGGGTGAAGATCCACTGGATGCGCGGGTGGCGCAGGAGGACTCCGGAGAGAACGAGGTCGGAAGCGGCGCGCGTGGAGTCGAAGAGGAACTCCAGCATCGGTCGGGGCCGGCCCAGTGCGACCTGCTCGTGGCAGGGCGGTGAAGTGGGGTGGACGAACACGACGGCGCCCCGGCGGCCGAGCTCCTGCCAGAGGGGTTCGAAGCGCGCGTCGCCCAGGTAGGCGCCGGCGGCGTTGGTCTCCACGGCAAGCCCGTGGGCGCCGAGGACGTCCAGGGCGTACGCGGACTCGGTGAGCGCGCCGTCCACGTCGGGCAGCGGCACGGAGGCGAAGTGCCCGAAGCGTCCGGGGCGGTCGCGCACGACGTCCGCCGCGAACTCGTTGACCTCGCGCGTCAGGGCGCGGGCGGCACGGTCGTCGCCGAAGTGGGTGCCCGGCGAGGAGAGGGACAGCACGCTGGTGCGGATGCCGGTGGAGTCCATGAGTTCCAGGTGCTGGGCCGGGGACCAGTCCGGGTAGCCGCGCATGCCGTCGGGGCGCAGGAGTCCGGCCGCCTCGGCCGCCTCCACGTAGTGCGGGGTGACGAAGTGGGCGTGGACGTCGACCAGGTGCTCTGCTGTGACCATGGGACCACCGTAGGACTCACGGTGATGTCATCAATCACTCATCCTAGTGATGTCATATGCGATGCAGAACGCCAGGATCGACCGACTCCTATGTAGAGGTGGTTCTGGATCGGTGTTCTGCCCTCGTGAGGTGACATCATGCCCCTTCCCGTGTCCCGGGCTCTGGCCGACCAGGGACGGCGGCCGTGGACCAGGTCCGCAGTCCGCGTTACCCGCTCCGCCAGCTCGTCGGCTCGATGCCGACCGGAGCGTGCCTCGGCACCCGGGCGGTGGGTGCCGAGGCCGGGACGCCACCGCTCGGGCAGTGCGAGAAGCGCCCCGGGCCCAGGCGGTGCTCCCCCGCCGTCAGCCCCGGACCGCCCCCGTCGACTCCCGCACGATGAGCCGCGGCAGCGGCACCCCCACCGTCCGGGCCGGCGCCCCGTCCAGCAGGGCGAGCAGTTCCTTGGCCGCGGTGCGGCCGAAGGCCACACTGTCGCGGGAGAGCGCGGACAGCCACGGCTTGACCATGCGGCACAGGGCCGAGTCCTCCCAGGCCACCACCGAGAGGTCGTCCGGCACCGCGAAGCCCAGCTCGGCCGCCGCGGCGATGCCGGCCACCGCCATCACGTCGTTGTCGTAGATCAGCGCGGTCGGCGCGGCCGGCCCGCCGAGCACCTCGCGGGTGACGGCCGCGCCCTGCGCGTCGGAGTAGTCGGTGGTCACCGAGCGGACCTCACCCAGGCCACGCCGCTCGGCCTCCGCTTGCAGACTCCGCACCCGGCGCTGGGTGTGGGCGAGGCTGGGCAAACCCGCGATGTGCAGGATCCGGCGGTGGCCGAGGGCGTACAGCTCGTCGACGATGGCCGCCATCGCACCCGCGTCGTCCGCCCACACCGTCGACAGCGCGGAGTGGGAGGCGTCCGGGGCGCCGCCGATCACCACGGCAGGAAGGCCGAGTTCCTCGAGGAGGCCGGGCCGGGGGTCGTCGGTGCGCGGGTCGACCATGAGGACTCCGTCCACCCGGTGCTCGGCCCACCACCGGCGGTAGGCCGCGCACTCGTCCTCGATGTCGTCGACCACCTGGAACAGCAGCCCGAGGTGCCGTTCGGCCAGCACCTCCTGGATCCCGGAGACGAGTTGCAGGAAGAAGGAGTCGATGCCGAGGGTGTGCGCCGGACGGGCCAGGACGAAGCCGACCGTGGCGGCGCCCTCCCCGGAGAGCTGGCGTGCCGCGGTGCTGGGCCGCCAGCCCAGTTGCTCGGCCACCCGGCGCACCCGCGCGCGGGTGACCTCCGAGACGCCCGGGCGGTCGTTGAGCGCGAAGGAGACCGCGCTCTCGGACACCCCGGCGCGCTGGGCGATGTCCTTCATCGTCGGCCGGCGCACGGGCGAGCGCTTGCCTGTCATCGCTTCCCCCATTCCGCGACAGCTTCCAACACGTACCTAGACCCTCCGGCACTAAAGCGCTTGAGCGATCTCATACTAAAGCGCATTAGTGGTCAGCCGCAACAGTTTCCTCGTACCCACTCTGACCTGGACTTTCATAGACGTGTACCGTCCCCGACGTTCGAATCCATTGACTTTTCCCCGAAGGAGGATGCAAGGTCTGCCCCTGTACCCGTGGCCGGCATCGTCGCCGTGGCCCGCCGTGTAAAGGAGCCTTCAGCCGTGCGCATTCCCCGCAGAATCCTCGCCACCGCTGCCACCGCCGCGGTCCTGCTTCCCCTGAGTGCCTGTGGTTCCGGTGACGACAGCTCGTCGGGCGACGCCTCGGGCAAGGTCCAGGGCGACATCACGTTCCAGACGTGGAACCTGAGGGCGAACTTCAAGTCCTACTTCGAGGGCGTGATCGCCGACTTCACGAAGCAGTACCCCGGCACCCACGTGAAGTGGATCGACCAGCCCGCCGAGGGCTACGCCGACAAGCTCGGCGCGCAGGCGGCCGGCGGCACGCTGCCCGACGTCGTCAACGTCTCCCCCGACCTGGCCGCCCCGCTCGCCAAGGCAGGCCTCGCCCTGGACCTGGACAAGGACAAGGCGGCGGCGAAGTACCGGAACGAGTACCTGCCCGGCGCCTGGGCGAGCAGCCAGATGCCGGGGCTGAGCGGCACGTACGCCTTCCCCTGGTACCTCAACACCGGGCCGCTATTCTACAACAAAGCCCTGTTCAAGGAGGCCGGGCTCGACCCCGACCAGCCGCCGAAGACGTACGCCGAGCTGTTCGAGGACGGTCTGGAGATAGCCAAGAGGACGGACGGTGAGGTTGCCACCCTCGCCAACGTGCCCACCATCGAGGACTTCGGCCGCTACGGCGTCCAGTTGATGAACAAGGAGGGCACCGCCTTCGCCTTCAACGACGCGAAAGGCGTGGAACTTCTCACCAGGTACAAGGAGTTGTACGACGCCAAGGCGCTCGACCCGCAGGCCCTGACCGCCACCCCGGAGTCGTCAGGCCAGAAGTTCCTCACCGGCGCCGTGGCCATGAACCCCGGCAGCGCGCTCGACCTGGAGAACTTCAAGACCCAGGCGCCGAGCCTGTACGAGAACATCGGCATCACGGACCAGATCACCAGCACCGGCCACGTCAACATGTACGTGCAGAACATCATGGTGAACGCGCAGTCCAAGCAGAAGCCGGCCGCGGTCGCCTTCGCCCACTTCGTCACCGCCGCCAAGAACCAGATGGCGTTCGCCAAGCAGGTCGCCATCTTCCCGAGCACCAAGGGCTCGCTGGACGACCCGTACTTCACCAAGGAGGACGGCACCGACGAGACCCGGGTGCGGGTGGCCGCCGCCAAGTCGCTTCAGACCGCGGTCAACTACACGCCGGTGCTCTTCAGCGACCAGATGAAGACCGCGCTGCGCAACGAGGTCGCCAAGGCGCTCCAGGGCAAGCAGAGCCCCAAGGAGGCGCTCGACAACGCTGTCAAGGCCTGCGACCGACTGCTTCAGCAGGGCTGACCCGCCATGGCCCGTTCCGCTGTTCCCTCCGGCTCCCGGGTGCGGCGCCAACTGCCCGCCAGTCCGTGGCTGTTCGCCGCGCCCGGGTTGGTCGTGATCGCCGCGTTCGTCCTGTGGCCGTTCGTCTCGACGGTGGTGAACTCCTTCACCGACCGCCGCACGCTGATCCCCGGTCACTTCGTGGGCCTCGCCAACTTCCGCGAGCTGCTGCACGACGACATGTTCTGGATCGCCCTGCGCAACAGCGCGCTGTACGTCGTCGGGGTCGTCCCCGCACTCGTCGTCCTGCCGCTGCTGCTCGCGCTGCTGGTCGAGAAGAACCTCCCCGGCATCGCCTTTTTCCGGTCCGCCTTCTACACACCGGTCGTCGCCTCGATCGTCGTGGTCGGACTGATCTGGGTGTGGCTGCTGGACCAGCGTGGCCTGGTCAACTCGCTGCTGGGGATGCTCGGCGCCGGTCCGTTCGGCTTCCTCAGCGACCAGTGGCTGCTGCTGGTCAGCGCCATGACGGTCACGGTGTGGAAGGGCCTGGGCTACTACATGATCATCTATCTGGCGGCGCTGGCCAACGTGCCGCGCGAGCTGCACGAGGCCGCCGCCGTCGACGGCGCGGGCCCGGTGCGCCGGTTCCTCACCGTCACCGTGCCCGCCCTGCGCTCGACCATGGTCCTGGTCGCGGCGCTGGCCTCGGTCGCCGCGTTCAAGGTGTTCTCCGAGGTGTACCTGATGGCCGGGCCCAGCGGCGGCCCGGCCGGTGAGGACACCACCCTGATCATGCTGGTCCAACGCACCGGCACCGGCCTGAGCGGCCGGGTCGGTTATGCCTCCGCCATCTCCCTGGTGGTTTTCGTGATCACCGTGGCACTGATGCTCCTGGTCCTGCGCGCCGACCGGAAGGACGAGTCATGAGCGTGACGGAGAAGACGCGTCCCGAGCGGCCGGCCGCCGTCCGGGGGCGCCGGTCCGGGCCGACCGACCGCGACGGGCGACCCGTACGGGTGTGGGAGCTGGTACTGCGCTACGTGCTGCTGCTCGTCGTGCTGGCCCTGACCATCGGCCCGTTCCTGTGGCAGGTGTCCACGTCGCTGAAGGGACCGACGGAGGACATCTACAGCTCCACGCCGTCGTTCCTGCCCGAGCACCCCACGCTGCACAACTACGCCCGCGTCGCCGAGACCATCCCCGTCTGGGACTACGTGCTGAACTCGGTGAAGGTCGCCGTCGCCGGCGTGGTCACCAACTGCGTCGGCTCGGCCCTGGCCGGCTACGCCCTGGCCCGGCTGCGCTTCGCGGGCCGCCGCGCGCTGACCCTGGTGTTCCTGCTGGCGCTGCTCGTCCCCGTGGAGAGCATCATCATCGCCCAGTTCACGACCATGCGGGAGCTGGGCCTGAACAACACGCTCGTCGGCGTCGTCCTGCCCAGCTGCGTCAGCGCGCTGAACGTGCTGCTGATGCGCAACGCCTTCCTCAACCTGCCCCACGAGGTGGAGGAGGCGGCCTACGTCGACGGCGCCAACGTCTGGCAGCGCTTCTGGCACATCGCGCTGCCGTCGGTGAAGGGCACCCTCGCGGTCGTCGCGATCTTCGCCTTCATGTTCGCCTGGGACGACTTCCTGTGGCCGCTCATCGTCCTCAACGACCCGTCCAAGTTCACCCTGACCATCGGCCTGAACTACCTGCATGGCACCTTCGCCAACGACCAGCGCCTGGTCGCCGCGGGAACGATCATCGCCGTGGCTCCGCTCATCGTCCTCTTCGCCTGCCTCCAGCGTTACTTCTTCCGCGGCGTGGGCGAGGGCGCCGTCAAGGGCTGAGCCGCTCCCCGGTCCACCGCGCCACGCCACCCCCCAGTCCAAGGACACCCCCATGCCCCCTGCCGCGCGCTTCGGCGTCAACTACACACCGAGTGAAGGGTGGTTCCACCACTGGCTCGACTTCGACCTCGACTCCGTCCGCGCCGACCTCGACTCCATCGCCGCGCTCGGCCTGGACCACATCCGCGTCTTCCCGCTGTGGCCGTACTTCCAGCCCAACCGCGCCTTGATCCGCCCGCGCGCGGTGGAGCAGCTCGTCGCTCTCGCCGACGCGGCGGCGGAGCGCGGTCTGGACGTCAACGTGGACGGCCTCCAGGGGCACCTGTCGAGCTTCGACTTCCTCCCGGCCTGGACGCGGACCTGGCACCGGCGCAACCTCTTCACCGACCCGGACGTCCTCGACGGCCAGGCAGCCTACCTGCGCACCCTCGCCGCCGCCCTCGCCGACCGGCCCAACTTCCTCGGCATGACGCTGGGCAACGAGATCAACCAGTTCTCCGCCGGTCCGCACCCCGACCCCGACCGGGCCACGCCCCAGCAGATCGACGCCTGGCTGGAACGCATGCTCGCCGCGTGCGAGGAAGGCGCCCCGGGCCGGCTTCACCTGCACGCCGAGTACGACGCCACCTGGTACCAGCCCGACCAGCCCTTCACCCCGGCGCAGGCCGCCCGGCGCGGGGCGGTCACCACCGTGCACTCCTGGGTGTTCAACGGCACCGCCCAGCGGTACGGCCGCACCTCCGTGCCGACCGAGCACCACGCGGCCTACCTGGTCGAGCTGAGCAAGGCCTGGGCCGAGGAGACGCACCGGCCGGTCTGGCTCCAGGAGGTCGGCGCCCCCGCCCCGCTGATCCCGGCCGAGCACGCCGCCGCCTTCACCGAGGCGACGATCGCCCATGCGCTCGACTGCCCCGACCTGTGGGGCGTCACCTGGTGGTGCTCCCACGACGTGTCCCGGGACCTCGCCGACTTCCCCGAGCTCGAATACTCGCTGGGGCTGCTCACCAACGACCGGCGGCCCAAGGACACGGCCGAGGTGCTGGCCGCCGCCGCCCGGGCCCCGAAGCGGCAGGCCGCGCCGCGCACCACCGCCCTGGTGGTGCCCGCCGATCCGGCGCTGCGCGCCGCGTTCGCTCCCGGCGGGTACGTGTACGAGGCCTTCTTCCGGCTGACCGCCGACCGGGCCCGGCCCACCACCGTCCTCGACGTCCGCGCCCACGACGCGGACCATCTCCGGGCTCGGGGCATCGCCGAGGTCGTCAGGGCCGACCAGGTGCTCCCCGCGCCGCGGCCGGGCGGTCTCGCCTGAACGCCCCCGCCCGCCCCACTCTGATAAACACCCGCTGACGTACGACCTACGGAGCACCCCGATGCATGACGACCGCACCCTGGTCGAGGCCCGTCTCAAGCGCGTCCTCGACGAGCGCATCCGCCCCGCCGTCCACCCCGAGTCGGTCCCGCTGGAGGTGGCGGTGTGGCACGCGCCCGGCGAGCCGGTGCCGGTCGCCGAAGGACTGGCCGCCGAGCCCGAGCCGATCGCGGTGGGCGCCCGCTGGGGCGCCCCCTGGGGCACCAGCTGGTTCCGGGTGACCGGTACCGTCCCCGAGGCCTGGGCCGGGAAGACCGTCGAGGCGCTCCTCGACCTCGGCTTCGACGAGAACATGCCCGGCTTCCAGTGCGAGGGCCTGGTCTACCGGGGCGACGGCACCCCGGTGAAGGGTCTCAACCCGCGCAACCAGTGGGTGCGCATCGGCGCGCCCGTCAGGGGCGGGGAGGAGGTGCGGCTGCACATCGAGGCCGCTTCCAACCCCGTCATCCTCGACTACCACCCCTTCCTGCCGACCCGGCTCGGCGACAAGGAGACCGCCGGCAGCGAGCCGCAGTACACCCTCGCGCGCATGGACCTCGCCGTCTTCGACGAGACGGTGTGGCAGCTGGTCATCGACCTCGAGGTGCTCGGCGAGCTGATGGCCGAGCTGCCGGTGGACTCCGCCCGCCGCTACGACATCCTGCGCGCGGTCGAGCGGGCGCTGGACGCGGTCGACCTGCAGGACGTGAACGGCACGGCGGCCCGTGCCCGCGCCGAACTGGAGCAGGTCCTCGCCTCGCCCGCCGTCCCCTCCGCGCACCGCATCAGCGCGGTCGGCCACGCGCACATCGACTCCGCGTGGCTGTGGCCGCTGCGGGAGACGGTGCGCAAGGTGGCCCGGACCACGTCCAACATGACCGCGCTGCTGGAGGACGAGCCGGAGTTCGTCTTCGCCATGTCACAGGCGCAGCAGTGGACGTGGGTGAAGGAGCACCGGCCCGAGGTGTGGGCGCGGGTGAAGAAAGCGGTGGCGGACGGGCGGTTCGTGCCGGCCGGCGGGATGTGGGTGGAGTCGGACACCAACATGCCGGGCTCGGAGGCGATGGCCAGGCAGTTCGTGCACGGAAAGCGGTTCTTCCTCGACGAGTTCGGCATCGAGAACGACGAGGCCTGGCTGCCCGACACCTTCGGCTTCGCAGCGGGTCTGCCGCAGATCATCAAGGCGGCGGGCTCCCGGTACCTGCTGACGCAGAAGATCTCCTGGTCGCAGACGAACAAGTTCCCCCACCACACGTTCCGATGGGAGGGCATCGACGGCACCCGAATCTTCACGCACTTCCCGCCGGTCGACACCTACAACTGTTCCATGAAGGGCAGCGAGATCGCCCACGCCGAGAAGAACTTCAAGGACAAGGGCCGAGCCCGGCACTCCCTCGCCCCGACCGGCTGGGGCGACGGCGGCGGCGGCACCACCCGCGAGATGGTCGCCAAGGCCGCCCGGATCAAAGACCTGGAGGGCTCGCCGACGGTGGTGTGGGAGACCCCGCAGGCCTTCTTCGCCAAGGCGGAGGCCGAGTACCCCGAGCCGCCGGTCTGGGTCGGCGAACTGTACCTCGAACTGCACCGCGCCACCCTCACCAGCCAGGCCAGGACCAAGCAGGGCAACCGGCGCAGCGAACACCTGCTGCACGAGGCCGAACTCTGGGCCGCGACCGCCGCCGTCCGCACCGGATTCGTCTATCCCTACGAGGAGTTGGACCGCATCTGGAAGACCGTGCTGCTCCACCAGTTCCACGACATCCTGCCCGGCTCCTCCATCGCCTGGGTGCACCGCGAGGCGCGGGCGACGTACGAGCGCATCGCCGCCGAGCTGAACGCGATCATCGACGCCGCCCAGAGCGCCCTGGCCGGCGAGGGCGGCACCGAACTGCTCTTCAACTCCGCGCCGCACGGCCGCCACGGCGTCCCGGCCGGTGCCGCGGCGGCCCCGGTGACTGAGGGCGAGACCCGGCTCGCCACCCGCGGCGAGGGTGGGTTCGTCCTGGACAACGGCCTGCTGAAGGTCGAGGTGGACGCCCGGGGCCTGGTGGTGTCGGCGTACGACGTGGAGGCCGACCGTGAGACGGTCGCGCCGGGCCGGGCCGCCAACCTGCTTCAACTGCACCCGGACTTCCCGAACATGTGGGACGCGTGGGACGTGGACGAGTTCTACCGCAACACCGTCACCGACCTGACCGGCGTCGAGTCGGTCACGGCCGGGAAGGACGGGCTGTCGGTGCGGGTCGTCCGCGCCTTCGGCTCCTCCCGGGTCACCCAGGTGCTGACGCTGCCTCCCGGGGAGCGGCGGCTGGTCATCGACACCGAGGTCGACTGGCACGAGACGGAGAAGTTCCTCAAGCTGTCCTTCCCGCTCGACGTGCACGCGGAGCGGTATGCGTCGGAGACCCAGTTCGGGCACTTCCACCGTCCCACCCACACCAACACCTCGTGGGAGGCGGCCAAGTTCGAGGCGTGCAACCACCGCTTCGTCCACCTGGAGGAACCCGGCTGGGGCGTGGCTCTCGTCAACGACTCGACGTACGGCCACGACGTGACCCGCACGGTCCGCACCGACGGTGACGGCGGTACGACGACCACGGTCCGGGTGTCGCTGCTGCGGGCCCCGCGCTTCCCCGACCCGGAGACCGACCAGGGCATCCACCGGTTCCGGCACGCACTGGTGCCCGGCGCCGGGATCGGCGACGCGGTTCGCGAGGGCTGGCGGATCAACCTGCCCGAGCGGCGGCTGACGGGCGCAGGCGAGACGGCGCCCCTGGTGACGGTGGATCAGGATGCGGTCGTCGTCACGGCCCTGAAGCTGGCCGACGACGGCAGCGGGGACGTGGTGGTCCGCTTCCACGAGGCCCACGGCGGCCGGGCGCGGGCCACCCTGACAGCCGGCTTCCCGGTCGCCGCGGTCGCCGTCACGGACCTGCTGGAACGCCCGCTGGCGGACACAGCCGCGCCGGTCGTGGACGGCGACCGGATCGCCGTACGGCTGCGGCCGTTCGAGCTGGTGACGCTGCGATTGAAGCGGGCCTGAGCAGCGAGGACCGGGTGTGGCCTCCGACGAGGCCCCACCCGGTCGCCGGCTGGTGGTGGGCGCGGCCGAAGCGGTACGGACCCGATGCCGCAGGCACCGGGTCCGTACCGCGGGGAGGATGGCGGTCGGCCGCCCCTCCGGGGGGCAGGGCCGCCGCGCCACGCGTGATCGCGGTCCCAGGCCTGCTCGAACTGCTCGACCCGGCACTCCAGGAGCGCGACGAATTCGAGCGCTGGACCCAGCCTGGCTCAGGAGCCGAGCCGCAAAGGGCGGTGATCGGCCTCCGATCCGACGGGCCAGGGGCGACCACCGCCCCTATCAAAACGCGGCGGTGGGAGCGGGGACGCTCAGCGCTCGCTGTCGAGCGTCGCCATCAGCGG
Organism: Streptomyces sp. NPDC052016; assembly: GCF_044548445.1. Lineage (NCBI taxonomy): Bacteria > Bacillati > Actinomycetota > Actinomycetes > Kitasatosporales > Streptomycetaceae > Streptomyces > Streptomyces sp. NPDC052016. The sequence goes on along the minus strand of NZ_JBIUBX010000004.1, from coordinate 218,320 downwards.
GGCGGCGTACCGCTCGCCGGCCACCGCGCCGGCGGGAACCGCCTTCTCGATCTCGGCCAGCGTCTCCGCGTCGAGGGTCAGGTCGGCGGCGCCCAGCGACTCCGCCAGCCGCTCCCGGCGGCGGGCGCCGACCAGCGGCACGATGTCCTTGCCCTGGGCGGCCACCCAGGCGATCGCCACCTGGCTGGTGGTGGCGCCGAGCCGCTCGGCCACCTTGCCCAGCGCCTCGACCAGGCGCAGGTTCGCCTCCAGGTTCTCGCCCTGGAAGCGCGGCGAGTGAGCACGGAAATCGTTGCCGCTCAGCTCGCGCGAGGGCGACCAGTGACCGCTGAGCAGACCGCGGGAGAGGACGCCGTACGCCGTCAGGCCGATGCCCAGCTCCCGCAGCGTCGGGATGATCGACTGCTCCGGGCCGCGGGAGATCAGCGAGTACTCGATCTGGAGGTCGCTGATCGGGGCCACCGCGGCGGCGCGCCGGATGGTGTCGGCGCCCACCTCCGACAGCCCGATGTGGCGGATGTAACCGGCCCGGCGCATCTCCTCCAGGGCGCCGACGGTCTCCTCCACCGGGATGTCCGGGTTGAGGCGGGCCGGGCGGTAGATGTCGATGTAGTCGGTCTCCAGGCGCCGCAGCGAGTAGGCCAGACGGTCCTTCACGGCCTCCGGCGACACGTCGTAGGGAACGGGCTGGAAGCCGCCGTCGGGCGTGCGGCGGGAGCCGAACTTGACGCTCAGCACGACGTCCTCGCGCCGACGGTTGCGCAGGGCGCGCGCGATGAGCATCTCGTTCGCGCCCGAGCCGTAGAAGTCACCGGTGTCGACGAGGTTCAGGCCCGCGTCGATCGCGGCGTGCAGGGTGGCGATGCTCTCGGCGTCGTCGGCCGGACCGTACAGGTCCGACATGCCCATGGCGCCCAGGCCGATGGTGGAGACTTCCGGGCCGTTCTTGCCGAGCTTGCGCCGCGTCACGGTCATGACTTTTCTCCTTGTGCTGGTGCTGGTGCTGGTGCTGGTGCTGGTGCTGGTGCTGTGAGGGAGGGGTGCGGTGATGTCTGCGGGACGGGGCCGATCCGTAGCGCGCCGAGCGCGGAGCGGTCCGGCTCAGAGGCGGTCCAGCAGGCCGGTGACGCCCATGCGCCGGGCCAGACGCAGCCGCAGTTCCTCGGCGGCGCCGTTGATGATTTCGGCGCCGTAGTCGGAACCGTCGGCGACGGTACGGCGCGGGCGCCGGCCGACGGGCAGGTCGACGACCCGGACGACCTCGTCGGCGACTATCTGCGGGTCGGCGCTCACGCCGTCGACCATCAACCGCTCGGTGTCCTCGCCCATGGAGGCGAGAAACGGGGCGATCTTGTCGTAGGCGGCCGTGCGCGCGGTATCTGCGGGGAAGGCGGCGTTGGCGAAGTGCGCGGTGCCGTGGGTGAAGACGCCGGGCATCAGGATCGTGGTCTCGACGCCGTAGGCGGAGACGTCCCAGGCGGTCGACTCGGCGAAGGCGTCGAAGGCGGCCTTGGCCGCGGTGTACGGGGCGAGGAAGGGCGGGATGGCGCGGGTCGTGCCCGAGCCGATCCACAGCAGCAGGCCCGACTCCTGACGGCGCATCACCGGCAGGACGGCCCGGTTGACGCGCAGGGCGCCCACGGCGTTGACGTCGAAGGCGCGCAGCACCTCCTCCGGGCTGAACGCCTCGGTCACGCCGACCAGCAGGTGAGCGGCGTTGTGGACGACGACGTCCAGTCCGCCGGCCTGCCGTACGACCCGCTCGACGGCGGCCGCGGCGGACTCCTCGGAGAGCACGTCGAGTTCCACGACGGAGAGCTCGCCGGGCGCGTCCTTGGTCTGGGCGCGCAGCGCCTGGGCCTTTTCCGCGTTGCGGCCCTCCGGATCACGCATCGAGGCGAAGACGCGGTGCCCGGCCCGGACGAGGGAGATGGACGACAGAGCGCCCATGCCCGTGCCGGCACCCGTGACGAGGACCGTCTGCGGCTGAGTGGTCGGAGTGGTCTGGGTGGCAGTGGACATGATCTCTCTCCTCACTGTGACGCCGGACCCCATCAAGGGAACATCAGCGATCACGCTTCCAATGCATCGACGATAACACAGCATCGATCACCGTCAAGCGTTATCATCGATTGCATGACAGTGACCGAGACGACCCCGCAGCCGCGCGAGCGGATTCTGCGGGCGGCAGCGGACCTGCTGGCCGAGGGCGGACGGGAGGCGGTCTCCACCCGCTCCGTCAGCGCGGCCGCAGGCGTACAGGCCCAGACGATCTACCGGCAGTTCGGCGACATGCAGGGACTCCTCGACGAGGTCGCCCAGCGCGGCTTCGCCTCCTATCTCGCCGACAAGCACGCCAACCTCGCCTCCGGCGACCCGGTCGAGCAACTGCGCCGCGGCTGGGACCTGCATGTCTCCTTCGGACTGGCCAACCCGGCCCTGTACCGGCTCCTCTACACCGACCCCCGGCCGGGCGAGGGCGCCACGGTCATGGGCGAGGCGAACGACATCCTCGTGCGGCTGGTCACCCGAGTCGCGGAGACGGGCCGCCTGCGGATGGACGTCCAGGCAGCCGCGGCGATGATCCACGCCGCCGGCATCGGCGTGACGGTCACCCTGATCAGCGCCCGTGCCGCCGGACGGCTCGCCGAGCACGAGGGCCTGGCGGAGAACACCCGGGACGCCCTCCTGGCCGCCCTGATCACGGATGAGGAGGAGACCGGCGCCGAACAGTCGCGTGCCGAGCGCGGCGCCCGGCACGCCGTGGCACTCAAGGCCCTGCTCGAGGAGGAGGGAGAGCAGCCGTTCACCCCGGGCGAGCACCTGCTGCTGGGCGAACTGCTGACCCGACTCGCCGGAAAGGCGGGACCCGGCGGCCACTAGAGAAGGTCCGCGCAGTCGCGCCGTCCGCCTGGAGGGCGGGGTGTGCGGCGCCTGGTCCGTGCTCCCGGCATGCCGGGCGGACGCCCCCGTACTGGTCGTACACGGGTGTGCGCCGGGTGCGGCGAGAGTGCGTGCCAGGCGCCGCAGGCCAGGCGAGACCGTGCGGACACCCCCAAGCCGGGCGGATGCCGGCCCTGCGGACATCAGGCGGGCGACGGCGTCACCCCGCCCGACGGCTGCCGGCCCGCCGGAGACCACGCGCGCGACGACGGCGATCCACCGCTTCGGAGCCACCGTGAACCCCAGCGCCGGCAGGCAGACGGCACCACCCACGACCGGCTCGTGCAGGGCCAGGTCGCCGCGGCGCTCGGTGAAGTGCAGCGCCCTCGTGCGCGCTGAGGACCCGGGCGTAGCACTCCCGCAGTTCGAAGACGTGCGGCGGCTTGCCATGTCGTCACCGCTGTGGGGAGAAAGCCGGACACACGATGACTCCTCACTGCTGTCCGTCACACGTCGGGCGGTCGGTACTGACTCATACTGCAGGGCAGGCGGACAGTTAGACATCACACATGTGCGCGATACAGGAGACAAACAGACTCCAGGGCTCATGGATCGGCCTTATGACATGACACGAAGAGTGACTACCTGAGTCATATGGCAGGAGAGACGGTAGGTAGATGACTACTTCCGTCGCACGACCCCCTCGTGCACACGGTCGGCACCGCCCGTCGCCTCCTGGTGACCGTGGGCGCGGGCACCCTCTCCCTGGGCAAGAACGGGGTCGGGTCGACGGCGGCCGCACGCGTCGACGCCGTTCTGTGAACCGGAGGCACTCTGCTCGGCCTGATCACCGCGGTGTGGATCCCCTACCTGGCGATGACCGAGCACAAAGGTCGGCGAGGATTCCGCCTTCGGCGGGTGGCTGGTGCCGGTCTCCGCCCATGGTCAAACCTGCGCCCTGGCTGGCACTGCCCCTGCACTCGGACGCCTTCGGCGGGGCCTCCGTCGTCCTCTACACCCTGCTGCTGACCGCCTGGGCGACCGTCGCCGTCCGCACCCTGCGCGGCAGCTTCCGAGGCACGCTGTTCCTGGCCCCGGCCCCGACGCCCACCCGCGCGGTGACACCGACGCACAGGCTGCCCGGCCCGCTGCGCTCAGACGGGACGCGGTGGGTCCGTACGCACCTGGTCGTCTTCCAGACCACGGCCGGGTCGGACCGTCTCCCGGGCCTCGGGAGGCATGACCGCCCGGCCGTTCGCCGGTCCACCGCCCGACGGGCCGCCCGCCCGTACACCGTCCAGCAGGACGGCTGGGGCGCGCCCGGCTCCGCATAGCTCAGGAACGGGGACCCCGCGACGGTCACCACGTTCCGCAGCAGTGGGTCGGCCTCCATCCCCCGGCAGGAGGACAGCCGTACCCCGGCGCCGGCCAGCAGCTGGGCGACGGCCTCGCCCAGCACCTCGCGGGACGGCTCCAGGGTGGGCGATCCGGTGGTGAACACCTCGCGCAGCGCCCCGTCCCGGGTGACGGCCCCGGCGCCGGCCACGGCTGCGGGTCGGGCCGTCTCCCCGGCCGGTCCGCCGCCGGCCGTGCGGCACAGCGCGTCGACCGTGTCGGCGACGTCGTCGGCGTAGGACGGCCTGCAGGAGACCGCCCGCGAGGGGAACCTGCGGTAGAGGGTCGCTATGCCGGTCCCCGCGCGTCGTGCGATCGCCTTCAACGACACGTCGTCACCGTTCTCGGCGAACTCCTCGCGCGCGGCGGCGACGATCGCGTCGTGGTTGCGGGCGGCGTCCGTCCGAGTGGATCGCGTCGACGCCCTCTGGAGGAGGGCCGCCCGTGCACGGTCCTGATCGGTCACAGTGCTCTCCTGCACGGGGTGATGAGATGGGCTGCGGCCGTCTCCCGCCGCCGGAAGAAGGGCAACGCGCCGCGCCGGCCGCCGCCGGACGACCGGCGCGGAGCCGCTCGGGGGACCGGCGCGGCCCGGGCGCGGCGGCCCGGCGCCGCCGGTTCAGGCAGCCGACCCGTACACCTTGCGGGCGTGCCGGGCGTAGGCCTTCGGGCCCACCACGGGCATGATCAGCCGGGGCACCAGGGGCGCGGTCGAGAGCATGAGCTTGACGACCTCGGGGTCGGCGAGCGAGGCGAGCATGCCGAAGACGACGGGCAGCTTGGTCTTGGGCAGCGCGTTGATCGCGTGGTCCCCGAGCTCGTGCCACTCCTTGGCCGTCACGTACTCGGGGACGATCGGCAGGACGTCCTTCTCCTCGATGCCGAGGTGGTCGGTCAGCAGGCTGCCCAGCCGCTCAAGGGAATCGGCGAGCCGCTCCCCCGACTCCTTCGAAGGCCGCTCGCGCCAGATCGCCAGCCGCTGCGCCGACTCGGCGAGCAGGGCCGCGATCTCCTCGTGCTGGCTCTCCAAGAGGGCCACGGTGTCACCGAGCCGGTCACCCGCCCGCTCCAGCAGCTTGGGCCACAGCAGCTCGTCCTCGCCCTTGTGGTGCAGGTGGAGGAACTCCTCGACGAGCTGCGCGTGATCCGCGACCACCGCGGCCCGCTCGACATCACCGGCCTCCACGCTCTTGATCAATGCGGGAAGCCGGGAGTAGCTCTGCCGGAAGGCCTCGTGGACCACGAGCATGTCTCGGACGTCGGCGCGGTCGGTGGTTGCGTGGGGCATGTCAGTACCTTCTCGAGGATGTCAAACAGGGGGCTCAGCGAAGAGCGGGCATCATGTCAGTACGAGCTGTCGGACAACTACCTGACACGAACATGAGTCTACTGGAATGTCATGTTGCACTCAGCAGTGCTCGACAGGGCGTCACATCGTGTCAGGGAATGCGTGTTGACTGCGGTAACGTGACTTACCCTCACTGACCAGTGCGGTCTGCCACGACCTGTCCAAGCAACCTCAAGGCAGTGACCCATGGCGGAACGCACCCCCGAACAGCCCACCGCGGACAGGGACCTCAGTGTCATTCCGGAGAGGTCTGGGTCCTTGACCAAGCGCGCCTGGTGGGCACCGCGCTCGAAACGGGCACGACGGACACCATCGCGGTGGAGTACGGCGCCACGCACGCCCAGTTGGTCATCCTCACGACGACCGGGGCCAGGATGGGCCGGACCCGGCAGACCCCGGTGATCCGGGTGCAGCACGGGGGCCGGTACGCGGCCGTCGCCTCCAAGGGGGCGCCCTGACCCATCCCGCCTGGTACCACAACCTTGTGGCCCACCCGGACGCGAGGCCGTACCGGGCGCGGGATGTCCACGGAGCCGAGCGCCAGGGACCGCGCGGTCCGCGCCGGGCCCTCCTACTACGGTTACCGCTCCAAGACCACGCGGGTGATTCCGGTGCTGGTACTGGAACCGGTGGACTGATCCCCGGGATCCGCCACCTCCCGCCGGCTGATGCGGACAGCGGTGCGGCTCTCCGTTCACCTCATCCGCCGGTCCTCTTCGCGCCTTCGGCAGCCACAGGCCGCGCTCGGCCATGCGCCTGTGAGGCCGGCGGGAGCCGGCGGATCTGATCTGGTCGACGAGTCGAGGCGCTGTCCCCGGGAGGGGCACGGAGCCGCCACACGCCCGTGATCGCACGACAGGCGCTCCGGTTCACGGCCGCCCCGGCTCGGGGCCGGAGCGCCGCTTCGAGCGGCAGCACCCGACGGGCCGGCCGCGAACGGCGTCGGCAGCCTCTCCACCGGTCAGCGAGCGGCCGTGGGCGGCGGCAGCCGCAGGTTCGCCAGGTCCGGCGGGATGGGCGTGTCGGGGCGGAAGAACGGCTCCGAAGGCCCGTCCGCGGCCGTGGCGGGGGCGTCGGTCAGACGGAAACGGTCTCGCAGCCGCCCGTAGAAGTCCGTCGGGTGCAGACGGATGAGCCGCACCCGGTCGGGCGCACGGAAGACGCCGATCCAGTCACGGGGGTCGAGGACACCGCGCAGTTGGCCGTCCACACTCACGGCGGCAGGCCCGGAATGCGGCAGGACCCGCAGGGCCACGGGCTCGTCCGGCGCGGCGACGATGCTGCGGCTGAAGGTCATGTGCGGGGCGATCGGGGTGAAGACCACCGCTTCCATGTGCGGGGAGAGGACCGGACCACCGGCGGCGAAGCTGTAGGCGGTGGATCCGGTGGGCGTGGCGACGGCCAGCGCGTCGGCGGAGTACGAGGCCAGGAGCCGGCCGGCGATGTAGACACCGACGCTCACCTGGCGGTCGCGCGCCAGCTTCTCCAGGACGACGTCGTTGACGGCGTTGACGTCGAGAGGGATGCCCCAGCCTTCCCCCTCGGTCGTCTCGGGCCGGATGTGCGGGGCGGGCAGCGCCGGCCCGCGCCCGTACAGCAGCAGGGCCCCCAGATCCGGCGGGATCTCCAGGGGCCGCGAGCAGCGCATGGTGAGCGTCATGCGTTCCTCAACGGCGGCGTGCCCCTGGTGCACGGCGTCGAGGGCGGCCGTCACCTCCGACACCGGAACCTCGGTGAGGAAGCCGACCTTCCCCAGGTCGACGCCGAGTACCCGGGCACCGCTCTTGCAGGCGATCCGGGCGCCGCGCAGGAAGGTTCCGTCGCCGCCCAGGGTGACGACGAGATCCGGATTGCCGGCGGCCTCGGCTTCCTCGCGGCCCCCTCGGCGGTGGTGGTCCCCGGCCCACACGTCGATGTCGGTGCAGGGAATGCCGCGGGCCTCGCTCCAACCATGTACGGTCCGCGCCGCCTCGCGGGCGGCGGCCCGCCCCTGGTGGACGACGAGACCGATGCAATGTACGGGCATGATGTCGCCTTCCTGAAGTGGTGTGTAAAACAACTTACTTCCGATGCTGACTTCTGGGCATGTCACCACCCAGCCCAGAAGCATGGGGGCTGCCCCACACTCCTGCTGGCGCGGGCTCGATGTCATGACAGTGCACGGGCTGAGAGCCTGTGAGCGAGCCGTCACCCAACAGGCCCACGTCAGGAGGTGACCGCCGTGCCCTCGCCCGTCTGCCGGTCAACGGGGGCGCGACGCATTCCGACCGCCCGAAGAGCACGCCGAGCCGGTCGTAACTCCTCGCCGTGCAGGCTCCTTTCCGCGTCAAAAAGGCCTGTGGGGCCGTGATACATCTCCGTCGCTCGCCGTGGTGAGGTCGTGATGCTCGGCGAAATCCATGTATGGCAGCAGAAAGGAATACAAGAAGGATGTTCGTCTTGAGGCTCCGGAACCCCTCGGGCAGACTTCAGCCGTGACAGAGTCCGGCACGCAGCCCGCGACCTTGGTGGGGCGCCTTGAGGAGACGGAATTCCTGCGGCGCTTCCTGGACCGGGTCGGGGCGAACGGCGGTGCGCTGGTCATCTCCGGCGAACCCGGTGTCGGCAAGACCGAACTGCTGGAGGCGACCGCCGAGGCCGCCCGGGCGTCGGGGACGACCGTACTGCGCGTGACCGGCACCGAGTTCGAGGCGGACGTCGGCTACGCCGCGCTGCATCAGGCCCTCCTCCCCCTGTCATGTGTTCTGTCCGCGCTCGGCGACGAGCAGGCCGGAGCGCTAAGGGTCGCGCTGGGCTTCGAGACCGGCCCCGCGCCGGACCGGCTCCTGCTGTCCAGCGCCGTCACGATGCTGCTCCGCAGGGCGGCGGCCGAGACGCCCCTGCTCCTGCTCATCGACGACGTGCCCTGGCTGGACAGGGCCAGCGCGGTGGTGCTCGGGTTCGCCGCCCGTCGGCTCGTCGGCAGCAGAGCCGGGCTCCTCGCCGCGCTGCGAACCGGTTCGCCCGGCTACTTCGACGTCTCCGGTCTCCCTGAGCTGACGGTGCGGCCCTTGGACGACGAGGCGGCCGTCCACCTGCTGACCACACGCTTTCCCGGTCTCGACCCGCAGACGCGGGCCCGCGTGCTGGACACCGCCCAGGGCAATCCGCTCGCACTGCTCGAACTGCCCCAGGCGCTGGAGGAGGCACGGGACGGCCCGACACGGTCCCTGCCGCCGGTGCTGCCGCTCGGCCAACGCCTCCAGCGGCTGTTCGCCGCCCGGGTTGCGGCGCTCCCCACCCCGACCAGGCGCCTGCTGCTGACCGCGGCCCTGGAGAGCAGCGGTGAGCTGCGCGTCCTGCAAGCGGCGGCCGGTGACGACTACCGGCTGGACGACCTCGGACCCGCCGAGCGCGACCAGCTCGTGCGGATCACGACCGACCGGCATCGAGTCGCGTTCCGGCACCCGCTGATCAGGTCCGCCGTGGTCGCCGAGTCGACGTCCGCCGACCGCCGGCGGGTGCACCGAGCCCTGGCCACGGCACTCGTGGACGACGACGAGCGCCGGGCCTGGCATCTGGGCGAGGCCACCCTGGAACCGGACGAGGAGGTGGCGGCGCAGCTCGAAGCCGCCGCACGCCGCGTGTTGGCCCGGGGTGACTACCAAGCGGTGATCTCCCTGCTGTGCCGGGCAGCAGACCTCAGCCCCTCGGCGGACGGGCGCGCCCGCCGCCTGGCCGAGGCCGCCTACGTCGGGGCGGAGGGCATGGCGGAGACGAAGGGTGCCGCCGAGCTGCTGGACGGGGTCCGGCAGGCGGGCCGGCAGGTCCATGCCTCCCTCAACTACGTCTCGGCCGCGGCCCTGCTGCTGCTCGATTCGGACGGGCACGTCGACACGGCCCACCGGCTGCTGGTCGGGGCCCTCGAGGCGCACCCGCGCCCCGGGGACGCGTCCGACACGTCAGTGGTCAACGCGCTGTGGACGCTCGCGCTGGTCTGCTTCGTGAGCGGGCGGGCCGAGCTGTGGTCGGCCTTCCGCGCCGCGACGGCCAGACTCAAACCCAAGCCGCCCTCCATGCTCTCCCTGGTCACCGGCATGTTCGGCGATCCCGCCCGGGACGGGGTGGCCCTGCTGCCGCGGCTGGACGCCGCACTGGCCACGGTGCACGACGCGAACGACCCGGCCACCGTGCAGAACCTGGCGGCGGCCGCCTGGTACGCGGACCGCCTCGCCGACGTACGGGAGCCTCTGTGGCGGCTCATCCGCAGCGGGCGGGCGGGCGGACCCGGTCGCAGGCGGCTGGTCGCCCTCATGGACGTCTGCGTCGACGACTTCCACCGCGGCGAGTGGTCGGAGGCCGCGGAACTGGCCGCCGAGGGCCTCGGCATCTGCGAGGAGCCCGGAGCCAGGTTCTTCGGCTGGTACTTCCGCTACCACCAGGCGCTTCTCGCCGCCGTCCAGGGCAGTTTCGAGACCAGCCGGGCCCTGGCCGACCAGATGATCGGCTGGGCCGGCGCCCGCGGCGTGGGCACGGCCGTGACCTATGCCCGGCACGCCCTGATCCTGGCCGACCTGGGCGAGGGCGACTTCGAGTCCGCGTACCAGCACGCCACGGCGGTCAGTCCGGCCGGGACACTGGCCCCGTACGCACCGCACAGCCTCTGGGTCGCCCTGGACCTCGTCGAGGCCGCTGTGCGCACCGACCGGAGCGCCGAGGCGGAGGAACACGTCCGCGCGCTGCGCGAAACGGGCGTCGCGGACCTCTCTCCCCGGCTGGCGATCCTGGAAGCGGGCTGCGCGGCCGTCGTCGCGCCCGACGACGCGGCGCCGAAACTGTTCGAGCAGGCGCTGAGCCTGCCCACGGTCGACGCGTGGCCGTTCGACACCGCCCGCATCCGCCTGCTGTACGGAGAACGGCTGCGCCGCCTGCGGGCGCCGTCCGAGGCCCGCACCCAGCTCCGGCCGGCCCTCACGTCCTTCGAGAAACTGGGCGCCGCCCCGTGGGCGGCCCGCGCGGAGCGGGAACTGCGGGCCGCGGGCCAGGCCACCCAAAGCGCCGCGCACGGCGGCAAGGTGGCGACGCTGACACCGCAGGAACTGGAGATCGCCCGCCTTGCGGCATCGGGCATGACGAACAAGGAGATCGGCGAACGACTGTTCGTCTCGCCGCGCACGGTGAGCACTCACCTGTACCAGATCTTCCCGAAGCTGGGCATCACCAAGCGGGCCGCCCTACGCGACGCCATCGGCACCGACGAGCCCTAAGGTGTCCGCGGAATCCCGCCTGTCCCCGCGGACACACGAGCCCTGGTGTCGCGGAGTCCCGCCTGTCCCCGCGAACACACGACGCTCAACCGGACACGACCCAGGACTCTCGCGTGCCAGGCCCCGCGACGCCGGCGCGCTCCGCCACGTGATCCGACCTCGATGGTGCCGGGGCGCGTGACAGGAAACCCCCTGCCCCTGCCCCGTACGGTCAGCTGATCCGCAGACCGGCGATGAGTCCGTCGCGCAGTTCGAACTCCATCGGGCCGTTGCCGTTGTAGCCGTTCCCCGACACCTTCAGCCGCAGCCGGTAGGAGTCCTCTCCCGGGCCCCGCTCAGCGGAGACCAGCTCGAAGTGCGCCTGCACCCCGATGTTGTCGGTGCGGTTCCACGAACGCACGCCGTCGCGGCCGTGGAACTCGCGCCCCCAGTCGTTGAGGTGGGCGTCCGGCGTGAAGGCGGCGACGAACGCTTCGGAGTCGCCGTGGTTGGTCGCGTCGATGAAGACGCGGACGGCGTGGGGAAGCTCGTTGTCTTTCCTGGGGATGTCTGTCATGGGAATCCGGCCTCACTGGGGATGGGAGAGTCGATCAACGCGCTCGTGTCCCGTCGATGACATCACCTATCGTCCATCTCTGAGATCACATGTTTGAGGGTGATGTCAGGCTGGCCCGGAGAAGAGATGGTAGTGGGAGACGGTCTCGAAGCCGAAGCGCCGGTACAGCGGCTCGCCCATGGCGCTGGCCCCGAGCGCGGCCAGCCGCATCCCCCGCTCCTGCCCGACCCGCAGCGCGGCCTGGGTCAGGGCCCCGCCGATGCCGCGTCGGCGATGGCTGGCGGCGACGTGGACGAGGAAGAGGCCGGCCACCTGGTGCGCCGTGATGACAACGGTCGTACCGACCACCTGGCCGTCCAGTACGGCGGCCAGGCGCACGATGTCGGCGTTGTCGGGGCGCTTCTCCTCGGCGCCGACCGCCCCGGCCTCCAGGTCGGGCGACATCCCCATCGAGTTGCCGTAGGTGCGCACCAGCTCCGTCAGCCGATCCCGGTCCCCGACCTCCTCGACCGTCAGCCCCGGCGGTTCCTCGGTCGGTTCCACCCGGTGGAGGAGGCGGGTCATCAGCGGTACGGGACCGAGCGGTACGGCTCCCAGCCCCGTGAGGGCGTCGGCGGTGCCGGTCGGGCTGTCCGGACCGACCCACCACCACCAGGGCACGCCCGCGAGCCGCTCCCGCGCGGTCGCCATGGCCTCTTCGGCGACGTCCAGCGACCGCAGCCGGACCACGCCGTTGAACTGGGGCTGGGCCAGACCGCTGCGGAAGACCTCCATGTCCCCGTTGGTCCGGTCCTGAAGGCCCCATCCCATGAGGTACTGCCGGAAGGCGGCGGTCACCCTGGGCAACGAGTCCGCGGCGGTCGAAGTGAGTTCCATAAGTGTTGCCTCCGTGAGGTGCGGGTCCCGAACCCCAGGGGGCGGAGCCGACGCAGAACAGCGGCCGATGTCCGCGATGGGGTGCGGCGACGTCGAAGGGGTGGGTCCGCCGGCCCGCCGCGCATTCCGCTGCCGCGCGCCCTCCGCGTACGCGACCGGAGCGAACACGGCGTAGACGAGCACCCAGTTGGACACGACGAAGACGGTGTCGGCCGTCGCGTGGACGCGCGGCCACGCCGCCATCGTCAGGACGCTCCGACGGGAGTACCGGTGCACAGCGCCAGCAGCAGCGGACGGCGAGCGGCGAACTCCTGTACCGGCGTAAACCACCACCCGACTCCCGCAACCGCGGCGACCCACTGGCCGACCCGGACCGGAAGACCGTGGGCACGGCGGGCCGCCGGGGACTTTCATGTCCGTAGTGTAGAGGCTGGCACAGCACACTTGGGAACACGTGACTCCTCAGACTTAGTCCGTTCTAACATGTGCGTCTGGCGGAACCCTCAAGTATCTTCAGTAAGGGGTACTAAGTGGGCCATGGGGGCGTGATTGACTACTCCTTACTTGTTTCGTAGTTTCACTTCACGTGCGACTACATAGCTCCATGAAGCATCTCAGTCCTTACCAGCGCTAGGCGGGGCATGACGGTTCGACGGCGGTATGGGGGTATGCGACTGGGGCTGACGAGCCTCACGATCGCCGCGGGCGGTCTGCTCGGCCTGCTCATAGGCGTCGCGTTCGCCGTCCTGCTGTGGGCCATCTCCGACGCGAACTACTCCACCTCGGCCAGACGCGCCTCCCGGACCGCGCTCGTCGAGGCCGGCACCCTGGAGCAACTGGTCCTGGACATCGAGACGGGTCAGCGCGGCTTCGTGATCACCAAGCGGGTGGAATTCCTCCAGCCCTGGCAGGAGGCGCGCGAGGACCTTCCCGCGGAGTCACGGGAGTTCATCGGGAGCACCACCTCCCCCGCCCAGCACCGCGCCGCCGAGCAGATCACGCTCAGCGTCAAATCCCTGCTGAACGACTACTCGATTCCGCTGGTGGAGGCGGTCCGGCGGGGCGACCCCACGGCGTCCGGCCTTGCGGCCACGGCCGAGGGCAAGCGACGCGTCGACGCCCTGCGGGACCAGTTCGACCGGTACATGGCGAACGAGCGTGAGCAGCTGGACGCGCGGGAGGCAGCCGCGGGGGCCAACACCCGTCGTGCGGTCATCGCGGCCGGGGTGGGGCTGGCCGCGTCGATGCTGCTGGTGACCGCGTTCACGGTGCTGCAGCACCGAGCCGTCGTCCGCCCGGTCCGCGGCGTGGCCGAGGCGGCCCAACGGCTCGCGGGCGGCGACCTCTCCGTACGGATTTCGCCCAGCAAGGTGGCCGAGACGGGTGCGCTGGGCACCTCCTTCAACACCATGGCCGTCTCCTTGCAGGACAGCCGCAGACGCATCATGGAGAGCGTCCAGGCGGTGCACCGGCGCACGGCCCGGGACCTGCACGACGGGGCGCAGCAGCGGCTCGTCAGCCTGATGATCGGGCTACGGCTCGCCCGGGAGATGATCCCTGGCAGGGAGACGACCACAATCGAACTGCTGGACCAGTCGATCGACAACGCGCAGACGGCGATCGACGAGTTGAGGTCGCTCGCCTCGGGCATCTATCCGCTGGTGCTGACGGTGAAGGGCATGGTGGCGGCGGTGCAGGACCTGGCGTCCCGGTGCCCGGTCCCCGTCGTCGTCGAGAGCGGGGTCGACCGGCGGATGCCCTCGGCCGTGGAGTCGAACGCCTACTTCGTCGTCGCCGAGGCCGTGACCAACGCGGTCAAGCACGCACAGGCGTCCCGGATCGACGTCCACCTCGAACTGACGGATGTCCTGCGGCTACGCGTCGTGGACGACGGTGTCGGCGGCGTGGGCGAGGCCAAGGCCGGCACCGGTCTTACCGGGCTGGCGGACCGGGTCTCCGCCTTCGACGGCACGCTGACCATCGACTCGCCCCCCGGCGGTGGCACCTCCGTCCAGGTGCGGATCCCGATCCCGTCGGAAGCACCCGACGCCGAGGACGACGACCACTGACTCCCGCAGGCACCTGAGCGCGATCACGGGGCTCATCGGGCGCGACACACCTGAGGACGTCCGAGTGCCGGGCCGTAGATGCCGACGCCTTGTGCCCGATCACGTCGGCCCGTCGCCCGGCGAGCAGCAGCAGCCTGCCGTAGGCGATGGCGTAGGCGGTGACGACCACTGCCGGTCGCTGTCGCTGAACCCGAGCGCTTTCAGCCGGGTCCCCCTCGAGAGCAGTTCCAGGGGAAGCACTCCGAGGGCTACAGCACCCTGCCGTGGGGAACGCCGCGGAGGGCCGTCTCGACTACCAAGACCTGCGTGGCCGATTTGCCACCCGCCTTGTGGGAACGTGCTAACTTCTGGCAATCGGAGAGATGTTCCTTTTCGGTCGAAAGGGATTGGCGGTCGGCAGGTCTCGCACGGATGGCATTGGAAAGGCTCATGCTGTACGGACGTGACGCCGAGCTGCGACTGCTGGCGGACCTCGTCACCCGTGCCTTCGACGGGACAGGCGGTGCGCTGCTGCTGCGCGGAGAGGCCGGGATCGGCAAGACTGCCCTGCTCGGCGCCGTCCGGGAGACCGCTCGGGCGCGTGGCGGCCGTGTCCTGTCGGCGCTCGGCGTGCAGTCCGAGGCCTCGGTTCCCTTCGCAGGACTGCACCAACTGCTCGCCCCGGTGCTCACGGATCACACCCCGTCGCTGACGGCTCGGCAACGGCAGGCGCTGTTCGCGGCCTTCGGAATGACCACGGGCCACCCTCCCGAGATGTTCTCCGTCGGACTGGCGGCGCTCGAACTGATCAGCGGCCTCGCCGACGAGGCCGCCGTCGTCCTTCTGATCGACGATGCCCACTGGATCGACGGCCCGAGCAGCGAGGTGCTGGCCTTCGTGGCACGGCGGCTGGAAGCGGACCGGGTCGTCATGCTCATTGCAGCCCGGGAGGGGCAGGACACCGTGCTGAGCGACGCGGGCCTGGACGAGCTGCAGATGGCGCCGCTCGACGACGACGCCGCGCTCGCGCTCCTCACGGCTCACGCGCCGGAACTCGACCGGTCCGTACGCGACCGACTGCTGGCCGAAGCCGTCGGCAATCCGCTGGCACTGGTCGAGCTCCCGGCGACGCTCGCGAGCGACGGAAGCGTCCCGCGCACATTGCTCCCCTGGCTGCCCACCACCCGCCGCCTGGAACGCTCGTTCCTCTCGCGGGCGTCGGCCCTGCCGGACTCGAGCCGGACCGCGCTGCTGGTCGCGGCGGTCGACGAAGAAGGGGACCTGACCGAGATCCTCGGGGCCGCGCAGGTCCTCGACGGCTTCGCCCACCCGGTCGCCTCCCTGGAACCCGCCGTCGACGCCGGGTTGATCGAGCTGAGCGGGCACGAGGTGCGCTTCCGCCACCCGCTGGTCCGTTCGGCGGTCTACCACGCGGCCACCGCCTCGAGACGGCTGGCCGCGCACACGGCACTGGCCACGGTGCTGGCAGGACACCCCGAACGCCGTGCATGGCACCGTGCGGCCGCCGCCCAGGG
Organism: Streptomyces sp. NPDC052016; assembly: GCF_044548445.1. NCBI lineage: Bacteria > Bacillati > Actinomycetota > Actinomycetes > Kitasatosporales > Streptomycetaceae > Streptomyces > Streptomyces sp. NPDC052016. Next base: position 202,433 of record NZ_JBIUBX010000004.1, on the reverse strand, counting down.
GCCGGACGACGACGTGGCGCTCGACCTCGAGCAGGCCGCCTGCCGGGCGCTCCACCGGGGAGCTCCGCGAGCCGCGGCCGAGGCACTGCGGCAGGCCGCCCTTCTCAGCCGGCCGCACACCCACCGCGGGCGCCTGCTGCTGCGCTCGGCCGAGATCCATTTCGAGCTCGGCGAGGCGTCCGTCGCACGCCGGCAGCTGGCCGAGGCGAGAGCGACGCAACTGGAGACAGGCGAATGGCTGCGTCTCACCTTGTGGACGGAGGCGCTCAACGAGGAGAGCTGGTTCACTCCGGAACGGGTACGGGCCTTCGCCGACGTGGCGGACCGGCTGGCCGACGCCGAGAGCGACGGGGCCGCGCTGGCGCTCAGAGCGCTGTGGCCGCTGTCCATCGGCTGTTGGTACGGCAACCCGACCGAGGAGACGCGCGGCCTCGTAGTCAAGGCGGCACGACGCCTGCAGAGCGACGACAGCGAACCGATGGTCCTGTCCATCGCCGCCTGCGCGGACCCGGTCGCGGAAGCGGCCTGGGTCATCGACAGGGCGAGCCGACTGGCGCCGGGGGCCGTGGACGACCCCGCCGAGCAGCACGCGCTCGGCGCCTCGTTGACCGCCGTCTGGGCGTACGACCTCTCCTGGCCGTATCTGTGCGCGGCCGTCGACGGCCTGCGCCACCAAGGCCGCCTCGGACTGCTGGGCGAAGCCCTGGCATCCCAGGCGTGGGCGGCGATCCAGCTGGGAAAGCACCGGTCGGCACGGACCGCGGCGGACGAGTCACGGCGTCTGTCCCGCGACACCGGCCGGTCCCGGTGGGCGTACGTCGCCGATCTCGCCCTGGCCACCCTGGCCGGTGAACGCGGCGAATCCGACGTCGCGAACGAACTCATCCGGACGACCGAGGCGGAACTGCTCTCGGCGGGCGCGCAGTCCATCCTCGCCTTCGCCCAGTACGCCAGAGGCCGGCACGCCATGGTCAACAAGCAGTACAACGACGCCTTCGAGCAGCTGGCACGCATACTGGACCCGGCCGACATCGCCTACCACCGGTTCGTGGGCTGTTGGGGTATTGCGGACCTGATCGAGGCCGCGGTCCGCACCGGCCGCGACGCCGAGGCAGAACACTACTTCGCGGAACTGGAGGCTCTGGCCGAAAGGACGACCGCACCCTTTCTGAAGGCCATGGCCACCTACGCCCGCCCCCTCGTCGTCCCCGAGGACGAGGCGGAAACCTGCTACCAACAGGCTCTCGACACCCGACTGCTGGCCAACTGGCCGTTCCACCGAGCACGGCTGCTGCTGGCCCACGGCCGGTGGCTGCGTCGCAGGCGCCGCATCCTGGAGGCCCGCCGCCCGCTGCGGGCGGCCGTGGAGAGCTTCGAAGCACTGGGGGTCACCGCGTACGGCGAGGATGCGCGGGCCGAGCTTCGCGCGGCGGGTGAAACGGTCGGCAGGCCCACGCCCTCCACTGCGGACGCCCTCACTCCGCAGGAGCTGCAGATCGCCAGAATGGCAGCCACCGGGATGACCAACCGCGAGATCGGCACACGCCTGTTCATCTCCCACCGGACGGTCGGCCAGCACCTCCGCCACATCTTCCCGAAGCTCGGCGTCACCTCCCGCGGCCAACTGCACCTGGTCGACCTCGGCAGTGACTGACTCGGTTCCGAAGCCGACGGGGCACCACGTGACGTCACGCTGTCGGGCGTATGGTCGATTCCAGGGCGGCCGCTCCACTCTGCCAGCCTGGGGTCATGGGCACACCAGTGGCCATTGAACGCTCCGGTTGACCATCTCTACGCTCAGTGTCGACTCTCCTCAAGGGCGTCCCGCCGGCGTACTCGGTCTCCTTCGGCGCGCGGAACACTTTTGCCGCCCGCACGCTGACCGAGTGGATGGCACACCGCCGTCTGTCCACCTCACCGCGAGCGCCGAGTTCGTCGAGACGACTCGGTGCCCGCCCCCGCGGATCGGTAGCTCCGCTGCCCGGGCAGGCTTCTGTGTGAGTCCCTGCTCACCACGCTCTCCGCGTCCCCCGGCGCCGGTGATAGCCGGCCCGCTCACTCGATGGCCGAGCGCTATTCGGACTGGGCCCCGACACCGCCGTGCAGGGCCCAGGAGCGCGCCGCCTCCCGTATCCCTCGTATCGGCAGGCGCTCGAACGGGCACGTGGCCCGAACCCTTAACCACTACTTCCGCCTGCAGCAGCGCACTGGACGCAGTGATTCGTAGATTTCTGGTCCCCTCCGCAACGTCCCACCGACCGCGGACGCCCCTTCGACGGCCTGCCGCTCTGACGAGCGGCTGGCCGCCCCAGTCCCGCAATGATCTTCGAGTGGGCCTGGAGGCGCTGGCCTGATGTGTGACGTGCTCGCTCACCGGGCGGGGGATGAGGTTGTGCAGGCGGGCGATGCCGAGCATGGCGTGATGGACGCCGTCGCCTTTCAGTCGGCTGTCGCGGAGGATCGTCCAGCTCTTCATGCGGGTGACCATCGCAGCGGAGCTTCACCACGTGAGACCACCTCATAGGAGGAGGGGTGCCTCTGCGGTTCAACAGTCTTGAGCAGGCACTCGCGGTCGTCCGCCCTGATCAGTCCGTCCGGAAGAGCCTCGTCCTCCAACAACGCACGCAGCGCAGAAGCATGTGCGGCGAAGGCCGCCCTGCACCCTTCGCGTTCCGGGTGATCGCAGTCGTTGCCGAGCAGCAGGACCTGGCCTTCGTTGTCCACATCAACAGGTTGAGACAGTTCCGCGGCAACGACCAGGAGGTCGACCAGGCCGGAGCGCACCGCGATGTCAGGGAAACCTGACATCACGCACATACCTCTGCCCCTGCCCCGGCTCGCAGGACATCGCCCCGAAGGGCGCCCGTCGGATCAAACTCTTCCCGCGGCGAGCGTCGAACGCAAGCGTCAAGATCCACTGCTGGCGCCCCCACCCTGGGGGTAGTGGCGTGACAGCCCGGCACCGCGTTCCGGGACAGCCCTTGACTTGTTCTTCATGCTCCGTGGGCTTCGCCCGGTCAGTAGCGCAGGCTAGGGACTGTCTCTTGTTGTGATCAAGCTCGGGGGTGGGTGCCGGTCCGGTAGGACTGTGGTGTGACGCGTGCGCAACTCACGGACGAAGAGTGGGAGTTCATCGGGCCGTTCCTGCCAGTCGGCAGGTTCGGCCCGTACCCCGAGCGGCTGCGTGAGCAGTTCGAAGGGGTGATCTGGCGGTTCCGCACCGGCAGCCAGTGGAGGGAGATGCCCGAGCGGTTCGGCGCCTGGCAGACCGTCTACAACCGCTTCATGCGATGGCGGGACGCGGGAGTCTTCCAGGTCCTGCTGGACGAGGCGATCACCGAAGCCGCCCGACGGGACGAGATCGACATGTCCCTGGTCAGCGTGGACTCCACCACCACGCGAGCCCATCACGACGCCGTCGGCATGCGGGTCAGCGAACAGACCCTGGCCGCACTCGAGGAGGCAGCCTCGCAAAAAGGGGAGCGTCGAAGGGACAAGACGGGCAGGACGGCGAAAGCGACCCGGCCCGCGCCGAACGCCGACGCATCCGCTTACGACGGCGGGCCCGACTGAAGGCCGCCCTCCTCGGGCGGTCCCGCGGCGGGCTGACCAGCAAGATCCACCTGGCCGCCGACCGGCGCTGTCGGCCGATGGCACTCCTTCTGACCGCCGGACAGGCCGCCGACAGCCCCCACTTCATCCCGGTCCTGAGCAAGGTGCGGGTGCGTGTGCCCATCGGCCGTCCCCGCACCCGGCCCGCCGCCGTGGCCGGCGATAAGGCCTACTCCTCCCGAGCCAACCGAGCCCACCTGCGCAAGCGCCGCATCAAGGCGGTCATCCCGGAGAAGAAGGACCAAGCCGCCAACCGCAGGAAGAAGGGCAGCCGGGGCGGCAGGCCCGTCACCCACAACGCCGATCTCTACCGCGACCGCGGCACGGTCGAGCGTGCCATCAACAGGATGAAGGACTGGCGCGGTATCGCGACCCGCTACGACAAGACGCCCGCCAGCTACCTCGCCGGACTCCATCTCCGCGCAGCGACCATCTGGATCAGCAGCCTCCTGAAGACCCAATGAACACAACTGGAGACAGCCCCTAGCGGTGTCTCCGTCGATACGGACGATGCATTCGGGAACAAGGCCATCGGCTGGCCGTCGTCATCGGCGACCAGCGTGAGTCCGAGGTCCATGATGGGCTCGATGACTTGCATGTGCCGAGTCCCGTCGGGATCGGGCCGTTCAGAGCCGCCCAGTTCTCGAACCGGCTGCGGACTGCTACCCAGCGCGGGCCGGGGACGAAGTGGCAGAGAAACACGGGTTGGTCAACTGCGTACTGGCGTAGTTCGCCGATCCGGGTGTCGCCCTGCATGAGCCACCGGGTCCCGTTCATCATTCCCCCTCGATCGCGGCGCCCATTGGAGGGCTACTGCCACATGGCAGGCAAGCGGCCGCGCGGCATCGACCGGCGGCACGCGCCCAGGCGACAGTCGAAGGCGTCCTCGCGTGCGGCCGCTGTCGGCCGGACTCGGAACTCGGCTTTCTGGACGGTGAGTCAGGCGATACGCCGTCGCCGCTCAGTCGTCTTCTTCGCCGCCGTCCGTCTTGGCCGAGTGATGTTTCTCGACGTAATGATCTCTTGAGGTGACTCGGCGCAGAATCCGGCGAGCCGCGATGAGTCCTGCGGCGTCCGGCGGTCGTACTGTCGAACCCGTTGCCGAGGAGGACTCTGATGCGCAGCGTGACCTATTCGATGAGCGTCTCACTTGACGGCTACATCGTCGGGCCGGACGGCGACTTCGGCTGGACGGTGCCCGACGAGGAGGTTTTTCGCTTCGCCACCGACGAGGTGCGAGAGGTCGGCGTCCACCTGTTGGGACGACGGCTGTATGAGGCGATGCTGTACTGGGAGACCGCCGACCAGGAACCACCGCTCGACGACTCCATGCGCCAACGACTCAAGATCGGGATTCACGACTGGATCGACTTTGCCGCGACCTGGAAGCGGCTCCCGAAGGTGGTGTTCTCCACCACGCTGTCGGCGGTGCAGGGCAATGCCCGCCTGGCCTCCGGCGGCCTGGCGGAGGAGATCGAGCGGTTGCGAGTCGAGCCGGGGCAAGGCAACATCGCGATCGGCGGCGCCACGCTCGCCGCCGATGCGGCCGCGTTGGGTTTGATCGACGAGTACCGGGCCAGGGTCTACCCGGTGCTGGTCGGCGGTGGCATTCCGTTCTTCCCCCAGCGCGAGCGCCGGGTGGATCTCGAACTCGTCGAGACCCGCACCTTCAACTCGAGAGTCGTCTACCTCCGCTACCGCCTGGCACGCTGAGGCGGTGTCTGATCATTGATTTTGTGTGGGCAGCGACGTTTTCCGCCGGGCCGCAGGTGGCCTCGGACATGGGTCCGCTCGACCATGTGCAGCCCGGACGGCGCTTCCGCCGTCCTCACAGCAGCCGCATCCCACCCGCGTGGCCATCTACGACCGACGCGCCCGCAACGCACTGCACACCCCCGGCATCCCCCTCAGCCACGCGCCCGACCGCAACAGCCGTTGCATCGAAGCCGTCGACCAACTCGAACGGCCATGCCGGTCGACCGGGGCCACCTCATGTCGATCTTGTGCAGCTTTGCAGTCGACAGCATGGAACCCGGACGAGGCCACCCATCTCGTTGTGTAGGACCTGTCAACTCCGTGATAGCACGAGGTGATCAGAGAGAAAGGGCTTACGACGTCATGGGTATCTTCAGCCGCCGCCAGACAGCCATCAGCGAGCCGACGCCGACTGTCGGTACCGGCACGCCCACCGCGGGTGCCTCGAGGACCGGTGTCGTGCTGGACCCGGCACTGCGAACGCTGACCGGGCGATGGACCATCGACCGCCCGCACAGCCGCATCGGATTCTCCGTGCGGCACGCGATGGTGACGACGGTTCGGGGGGCTTTCGCCGACTACGACAGCACGCTGTACTTCGATGGAGCGCGGCCCTCCGAGTCGCGGGCTGGCCTCGTCATCCGGGTCGCCAGCATCGACACAGGCGTGGAACAACGGGACGCACACCTCGTCGGCCGCGACTTCTTCGACGTGCAGCGCTACCCGGAGATGGTGTTCCGCAGCACCGCCGCCGTTCACGAGGGCGGGGAAAGCTTCCGTATGACGGGGGACCTGACCATCCGTGGCGTTACGCGGTCCGTCGACCTGCAACTCGACTACCTCGGCTCGGTTTTGGATCCGTTCGGGTGCGAGCGAGTCGGCTTCGACGGCACCACCACCATCGACCGCACCGAGTGGGGTCTGGTCTACAACCAGCGCCTCGAGGCCGGCGGCGCCATGGTGAGCGAGAAGGTCCGGTTGCAGTTCGACATCTCCGCGATCCGGGCCGCTTCTTAGCTGCTCCGGTGGAGGTTTTCGCCAGGGGCATCCTGCGGACCACCATCATTCTCACTGCACCGCCGGCAACAAGCTCGAGCCCGGCGACTACGTCGAACTGCGCGGTCGCCGCGGCAGCGACTCCGCGCCGGCAACGTCGTCTACCGCCAGAACTGCAACTTCGTTCGGGACTTTGCTGTGGGACGTCGAGCCCTGTGACGGCGACCGCATCGCGCGCCGGGCCGGCCACCCACGCCCCTTACCGAGGGAAAACCCTGGAAGGGCGGGTGTGCTCTTGTCGCGGCCGCCCCCAGGCGCTTCACTGGCGCTGCTCCCCCCACAGGAGAACACCCCGTCCCCTCGGTAGAAGGGTTTCTCTTGACCGCCCCACGCGCCTTTGCCGTCACCGCCGCAGCCTGTGCCGCCGTGCTGGCCACCGCACTGCCGTCCTCGGCCATCAACTCGTACAACGCGACACCCGCACCCGAGCGCACCGAGGTCGGCGCGCTCGTGGCGACCTGGGACGACGACGGCGACCCCACGACACCCGACCGGGTCGACTGGGTCTGCTCCGGAACCATGATCGACGCGGACACGTTCCTGACTGCCGCGCACTGCACCACCGGCTGGCCCGGCAACGTGAAGTTCTACGTGTCCCTGGACCAGGACGTGCAGGGCGGCCTCGACGCCGCCGCGAAGAAGTACCCCGGCGATCCGGCCGCGCAGGCGGGCGCCGTCGCCGTTCAGGGCACCGCCCACAGCCATCCTGGTTACCCGGGGCCCGCGTCCGACTCGCACGACATCTCGGTGATCGAGCTGCCCGCGACCAAGGTCAAGGCCCGCTGGACCTTCACCCCGGCCACGCTGCCCACCGCCGACCAGCTCGGCGCGCTCGGCCCGCAGGCGCTGAACTCCACCGACTGGGTCGTCGCCGGGTACGGCACCCAGGAGGCCCAGCGCGGCCCCGGCGGCCAGACCCACCCCGGTGGCGGGGTCCGGATGAAGGCGCCTGTCACCTTCGACGCCCTCAACGACGCGTGGGTGCGCCTGGCGATGACCGAACCCCAGGGCAACGGCGGCGCCTGCTACGGCGACTCCGGCGGCCCCAACTTCGCCGTGATCGGCGGCCGCAATGTGCTCGCGGCCACCACGATCACCGGCGACGGCCCGTGCTACGCGACGAACGTGGCGTACCGTCTGGACGCCCCGGGCGCCCGCGCCTTCCTGGCGCCGTTCGTCAAGCTGCCGTAGCGCTCGCCGGGCAGAGCGTGCCGCCTCCGCAGCGCCTTACCGCGCTGCCGGGTCCGCCGCCGGCTGCGGCTCCAACGAGCCGTCCGCGGCGGGCCCGTAGGCCGCACGTGGGGATCGCCGCGCTGCTGGTCGCCTCCGTGGACGGCATGTGGGTCGTCGTCCCCGTGCCGTCGGTGTCCGCGCGGCCCGACCCGAAGTGCTGCTTCGGGCGACGGGCGGCGCCACCTGGCTCAACCTGATCCGATCAGGCGGCTGGGCGGGAAGGTGGTGGCGGGCTCCCCCTGCGACTCCATGAAGGTCCACGGCGAGCGGGACGGCACCCGCACGCTGGCCGAAGTACCGCTGCTCGGTCGGCACATGCCGACGCGGGAACTATGGGAAACACGCAGAGAAACATGGGGAACCATGGGGTGAATCGCTGACTAACTGCGAGGAGTTGCGGGGTCCGGACCGAGCAGCATCGCTCGTGCAGGTCGTCGTGGCCTGCCTCGGGGTCTCGCGGTCTCGGGGTCTTGGGGCGCGAGAACAGCGCGACCGAGGCTACGTGGCGGAACCCGGTCGGCGCCGGGTCGGCCCGGACGCCGTACGCGGCGGGGTGAGCGAGACTGGAAAGGTCGACCACCGTGCTGGGGCCGGGGTCCTGGTTCGACGGGCCGGGGTCGAGGCCGAAGGCTCGATTCCTACGCCTGGGGCTCATGTCAGCGACGGCGGCGGGTGCGGCCGGCGCCCATGACTCGGCGTACCGCACGCCGCAGCGTCCTGTGCATGCGCCGGGAGGGATGCGGCGGTGTCCGCCACGTGTGCGGCCGCTCGGGGAACAGCGGCACGCGGGGCATGACGTAGCGCGCCCCGCCGATCTCCACCACGCACAGGAACACGCCGCCCGTGTCACCCAGGGTGATGCCCAGTGGACGCGGCGGGTCCCCTGGAAGTTCGGCGTCCAGGACGGTTTTGCCCGCCCGTGAGGCGCTGCCTCGGGAGACGACCTTCCCGTCGACCAGTACCTCGATCGAGCCGTCGACACCTGAAAGCTGGACCGTGACGGAGTGGCCGTCATGATCCAGGTGGAAGCGGCTGCCCGCAGGCATGCATCCAGAGTATGGCGAGGCCGCGCCGGACGCTGCCACGGACCGGCCCTCCTGCCACACGGCCACGGGCACGGCCGCGCTCCGGGCCGGGGCAGGGGCCGGGCGGACCCCCTTACGTCGTGACGGTGCCGCTCATCCACCGAGGCCGCCTGTACGGTATCGCTCTCGTGCTAGGCGCTCGGCTCCCCTTCACGCACGACGACGCGGCCGCGGTGCACTTCGCGGCGCGGCTGGCCGCCGTCCATGTGGGGCACGCCCGAACGTACGCCGAGGTGCGCGACACGGCGATGAACCTCCAACGGGCGCTGCTCGCCGAGCCGGGGCGACCGCACCCGAATCGGGACCTGGCCACGCGCTTCCTCCCCTCGGGAGGCGGTGTCCTGGTGGGCGGCGACGGAGGGCCTCGACGCCCGGCACGCCGAGGACGATGTCGCGGCCCTGGCCGTCCGCACCCGCGACCGCCCCGGCCTGCACCTGGCCGGCCCACCTCTGTGAGGATCCCGCAGCCTGTCCTGTGTGGTTACTCCGGTCGGGCCTGCTCGATGAGGGTCTGCAGGTACAGGCCCCGGCGGGCGTCGACTTCGGTCGGGGTGCGGGTGCGCACCGCGGTGGCGAAGTCGTGGCGGAGGATCGGCCAGCACTCCTCGTGGTCGAGTTCGGCCGTGTCGTAGACCACCGGTGTCCGGGCGCCGAACAGCTCGACGCGGGTCAGCACGCGCGGTACGTCGACCGCTCCGGACAGCGATGCCTGGCTGACGGCACCGTTGGCGTGCTCGCAGGTCAGCTCGATCCAGCGGCGCGGGTCTCCGGCGCCGCGGATGTGGGTGATCGGGCCGACCGCCGCGTCGAGGAGGTCGAGGAGGTGCGGGCCGAGGTCGAGCAGCGCTCCGTGCTCCAGGCGCCAGCCGGTGGCGAAGTCGCCGCCGAGGAAGGCGCCGTGGAGGTAGCAGGAGCGGGCGCCGGTCACGTCGACCGTGCGGGCGGTGTCGAGGAAGGCCCGGGTGGTGGGGTGGTAGCGCTTGGTGAGGACGAGCTGGGAGACCACGCCGGCGTCGGCCACGGCGTCCGCGACGCGTTGTGCCGCGGTCAGGTCGGGCCCGAGGGGTTTTTCCAGCAGGACGGCCTTGCCCTGCTTGGCGGCGAGCGGCGCGAGTTCGGCCTGGACGGCGGGCGGCACGGCGAAGGCGACGGCCTCGCAGCGGTCGAGCAGGTCGTCGAAGCTCGCGGCGACGTGCGCCCCGTAGGGTGCCGCGGTCTGCTGGGCGGCTTCGGGGCGGCGGGCCCAGACGGCGGCGAGCCGGGTCTCCGGGCCGGCGGCCAGCATGCGGGCGTGCATGGCGCGGGCCCAGGGGCCGGCGCCCACGAGCCCGACCTCGACGGGCTGGTGGGTCCAGGGAGCGGGTGTGCTGGTCACGGTGTTCCTGTCTGCGCGGGTCGGCCCGCATGGTCGGAGAGCATGAGGCGGTTGAGGCGGGCGTCGGCGCGGGCCGGTGAGTAGAGGCATGTGACGACCATGGCCGCGGCTCCGATCAGACCGGCGTGGTCGCCGAGGCGTGAGGTGACGATCTGCAGATTCGCGGTGGTGCGGGGCATGGCGCGCTGGTAGAGCAGTTCGCGGACGCCGGTCATGAACGGCACGCCGGACAGGTCTCCGGCCAGCATCAGCACCCCGGGGTTGAGCAGGGTGACGACGGTGACGAGGACCTCGCCCACCCGTCGGCCGGCCTCGCGGGCGAGGCGGATGGCGTCCGGATGGCCCTCGCCGAGGAGGCGTCCGACGTCGGAACCCGAGGTGGTGTCGTAGCCGAGGGCGGACAGTTCCTTGGCGAGGGCCCGGCCGCTGGCGACGGCGGCCAGGCAGCCGTAGGAGCCGCACATGCACAGGGCGTCGGGCCGGTCGTGCAGGCGGATGTGGCCGATGTCGCCGGCGCCTCCGTCGATGCCCCGGTAGAGGTTGTTGCCGACGACGACTCCCGCGCCGATGCCGGTGGAGACCTTGACCAGGACGAAGGCGGAGCAGTCCTGGTGGCTGGCCTGGTGCTCGGCCAGGGCCATGAGGTTGGCGTCGTTGTCGACGAAGACCGGCACGGGGCCGTCCTCCATGCTGGGGCCGACATGGTCGGCGTAGGCCTTCTGGAGGCGTTCGCGGATGGGGTACCGGTCCCATCCGGGCATGATCGGGGGGTCGATCACCCTGCCCGTCTCCCAGTCCACGGGTCCCGGTACGGACAGCCCGATGCCGACGATCCGGGTGGGGTCGACGCCGGCGGCGGCGATCAGGTCCGGGAACCAGGAGGCGAGTCGGTCCAGTACCGGGTCCGGGCCGAGGACGATGTCCAGGGGGGCGGTGTGCTCGGCCAGGATCGTGCCGGCCAGGTCCAGGACGGCGATGCGGGCGTGTCGGGTTTCCAGGTCGACCGCGATCACCGACGCGTGGGCCGGGTCGAACACGATGCGGTGCGAGGGGCGGCCGCCGGTGGACGTGCCGGTGGTGTGCCGCAGCCACCCCGCGCGGTTGAGGACGTCGAGGCGCTGTCCGATCGTGGAGCGTGACAGACCGGTGGCGCGTTGCAGGTCGGTGCGGGTGTTGGCGCGGCCACTGCGGATCAGTTGCAGCAGTTCTCCCGCGCTGACCTGGTTCGGCGTCATCCGGTACTCCCCCATGGCGTCAGCTCTTGTCGGCACCGCTGGTCAGGCCTTCGGTGAGGAGGCGTTCGGCGGCGAAGAACAGGAGTACCACGGGGATCGTCAGGACCACGGACCCGGCCATGAGGACGGTCTTGGAGACCTCGATGCCGTTGGAGAGCTGGGCAAGGCCGAGGGAGACCGTCCACTTGCCCGGTTCGGCGGCCAGGAACAGCAGTGCGAACAGGAACTCGTTCCAGGCGATCATGAAGATGTACAGGCCGGTCGCCATGAGGGAGGGCAGGGCGAGCGGCAGGATCACCTTGCGGACGGTCTGGAGCCGGGTGGCGCCGTCCAGGGCCGCGGCCTCCTCGATGGAGTAGGGGATGGTGATCAGGTAGTTGCGCAGCATGTAGATCGACACCGGCACGGTCTGGGCGACGTAGACGATGGCGAGCCCGACCAGGCTGGACGACAGTCCCATCTTGGCGAAGATGACGAACAGCGGGACGGCCAGCAGGGTCGCGGGGAACATGTAGACGGCCAGGAAGAGCGCGTTGACCTGGCGGTGGCCGAAGAACTTCAGCCGGCTCACCGCGTACGCGCCGGGCACGGCGGCCAGCAGGGTCAGCACGACCGTACCGAGCGAGACGAGCGCCGAGTTGAGCAGGAACTTCAGGAAGCCCTGGCCGCCGGCGTCGGTGGAGCGCAGCACCTCCCGGTAGGTGTCCAGGGTGAGGTCCTTGGCGGAGAGCCACAGGGATCCCGGGTCGAGCAGCAGCGCGTCGATGGGCTTCAGCGACAGCAGCAGCATGTAGTAGAAGGGCAGCAGGGTGATCACCGCGAGAAACGCGATGACGATCCAGCGCAGGACGCCGAAGAGTCTGTCCTCGAACTGGGCCCGGCTGAGAGCGGCCTTGCGGGTCACGATTCCTCCTGGACCTTGTTGCCGAAGAACTTGAAGTAGAGGCCCAGCAGGATCATCAGCGACACGGCCAGGACCAGCGCCTGTGCGGCGGCGGCGCCCACGTCGTAGCGGGCGGTGAGGAAGTCGTAGACCCGGATGGCGGCCACGTCGGTGCCCGAACCGCCGCCGGTCAGCAGGTAGATGTCGTCGAACTTGTTGAAGGTCAGGATGAACCTGAGCACGCACAGCAGGGCGATGACCGGCATCAGCTGGGGCAGCAGGACGTGGCGGAAGCGCTGGCTGATGGTGGCGCCGTCCACGAGGGCGGCCTCCTCCAGGCCGTCGGGGACCGCCTGGAGGCGGGCGAGGATGAACAGGAAGGCGAAGGGGAAGTAGCGCCAGCACTCGAAGGCGATGACGGTGAGCAGGGCCAGCGGTATGTCGAAGTGCAGGCCCAGCAGGTGCACTTCGTACTCGCGGGTGGAGAGGAAGGCGATGGGGTCGTCCCAGCCGAACAGGCGGCGGCCCCAGTCGTTGACGACGCCGTACTGCGGGCTGAGCGCGACCTCCCAGACGAAGGCCACGGCCACGACCGGGGCGACGTAGGGCAGCAGCATCGCGGCGCGCAGCAGACCGCGGCCGCGGAACGGCTTGCGCAGCGCGAGGGCGGCGATGAGCCCGAGGGCGATGGAGCCGAGGGTGGAGCCCGCGGTGTAGAGCAGGGTGGTACTGAGGCTGGACCAGAAGCCGGCCGAGTCGAGGACCTGGGTGAAGTTGTCCAGGGACCAGTTGCCGAACAGGCCCATGCCCTGGATGTCGACGAGCTTGGCGTCCTGGAACGCCAGCAGGATGGTCCACAGGATGGGCAGGAGGACCACCACGAGGACCACGATGAAGGTGGGCGAGACGAACGCGAGGCCCGCGCGGTTGGCGCGGCGGCTGGCGGTCATCGGGCGCTTGCCCCGGGACGGCGTGGGCCGCTGTGGCTGCTCGGGGCTGGTGTCCCGGCGCTGCGGCGCGCCGGCTGGAGCTGTAGTCATGTGGCGTCTTTCGTGACGTGCATGCGGGCGGCTACTGCAGGGACTTCTTCAGGGCGGCGACCTCGTCGTCGGCTTCGCGTGCCGCCTCGGAGGGTGAGATCTGGCCGCTGGTCATGGCGCCGATGGCCTTGGGCAGGGGCAGTTCACCGTTGGTGGCGCCGACGAGGGCTCCCTCGCCCTGGGTGATGCCCCAGCGCCGCATGTTGCTGACGCCGTCGGCGAGCTGGTTGAGCAGGCTCGCGGGGTAGACCTGATCGAAGGGCTTCTTGGTGTCGACGCCGATCTCGCTGTGCCGCCAGGCGTCGATGTAGCGGTCGGGCGCCTCGGCCGTGCCGTGCCGGACCGGGATCTTGCCCTCGGGCGCCATCTGGAACCAGGACTCGTAGCCGGAGCCCATCATGTACTCGATGAACTCGCGGGAGGCGGCGGTCTCGGCGGTCTTGGTCGTCACCCACGAGGTGATCTCGCCGAACTGCGCCGCCTCGGTGGCGTCGGGGCCCTTCATCGCCGTCACGATGCCGCTGTTGGACGACAGGTACTGCGGGTCCTTGCGGCACTCGGGGCAGCTGGGCAGGGCGTCCTTGCGCAGACCGGCGAGCTCGTCGAGCAGGAACGAGGACCAGATGATCATCGAGGAGCGGCCCGCGAAGTAGGTGGCGCGGGTGGAGTCCACGGTCTGGGTGCCCGGGGCGCCGTAGGTGCGCGCGAGTTCGTCGTAGGTCGTGAACGCGGTCTCGCACTGCGCGGATTCGAGGGCGACCTCTTGCCGGCTGTCGACGAGTTGGCAGTCGTTGGCCAGGGCCAGGCTCTCGAAGCTCTGCGACGTGAAGACGTCACCGGGGTCGGTGGCGGCCGATATCCCGTCGCGGCCCTTGGTGGTCAGCGCCTTGGCGGCGGCCAGGGTCCGGTCGTAGGTGTCGGGGGCGGCCAGGCGCTTCTCGTCGAACTGGTCCTTGCGGTAGACCAGCAGCTGGAGCCAGGCGTCGGAGGGCACCCCGAGGCTGGTGTTCCCGTCGGAGGTCAGGTCCAGGGCGTTGGCGTTGAAGGTGGCGCGCCCCAGCTCGCCGATGATCTGCTTCGGAATGCCCGTGTTGAGCAGGCCGTTGGTGTACATCTGCCAGACCTGGCCCATGGGGGCCGCGCCGATGACGTCGGGGAGCGTGCCGGAGGCCGCCGCTGACATGATCAGCTGAGGCATCTGTCCCTCGTCGACTCCGACGAGATGTACCTTTATGCCCGTTTTCTTCTTAAATCCATCGATTATTTTTTGCTGTACCGCGATGCGGTCCGGCAGGTTCTCCTGCGACCAGACCGTGATCTCGCGGTCAGGCTTCCCCGGCCCGGCGCCGCTGTTGGAACAGCTGGTGAGCAGCCCGAATCCCAGGGCTGCCGCGAGGCCCACCGCGATCGTTCTCGACCGCCGGCTCATGGTGCGCATTGCATGTCCTCGTTCCGACTTACGTCTACTCGGCACGCATCACAGCATTAGTTTTGCGTGTTGACAAGACATAAGTTGAAGCTATTGTCGACGCAACCGACCAACCGCAACCCTTCCGGAGCCCTCCGTGGAACGCGTCGTCCAATTCACCGGCCCCCGCCAGGTGGAGGTCGCCGAGCAGGTCAGAGCCGATCTACCGCCCGGACACCTCCGCGTCCGTACCCGGTACTCGGGCATCTCGGCCGGCACCGAACTCACCGCCTACCGCGGAACCAACCCGTACCTGACGCGCACCTGGGATCCCGGGGCACGGCTGTTCCGCGACGGCGCGGCCGGCATCGAGTACCCGGTGGCCGGCTGGGGCTACTCGGAGGTGGGCGAGGTCGTCGAGGTCTCCCCGGAACTGGCCGACGCCCCCGGCCTGCCCGGGCCCGGCGACCTGGTCTGGGGCATATGGGGCCACCGCAGTGAGGGCGTCGTCCCGGCCGAGCGCATGATCGGTCACACCCTGCCCGCCGGACTGGAGCCGCTTGCGGGCGCCTTCGCCCGGGTCGGGGCCATCGCGTACAACGCCGTCCTGGCCGGCGACATCCACCTCGGTGAGGACGTCGCCGTCTTCGGGCAGGGCGTCATCGGCCTGCTCACCACCCGCCTCGCCCAGCTCAACGGCGCCCGCGTCACCGCCGTCGACGCGCTCGACGGCCGCCTGGAGACCGCCAAGCGCTATGGCGCACATCACACCCTGAACGCCCGCACCGACGCCGTCGCGGAACGCGTCCGCGAGGCCACCGCCGGACTCGGCGCGGACCTCGCCATCGAGATCAGCGGCGCCTACCCCGCGCTGCACGAGGCCCTGCGCTCGGTCGCCGTCGGCGGCCGCGTGGTGGCGTCCGGCTTCTACCAGGGCGACGGCGTCGGGCTGCGCCTGGGCGACGAGTTCCACCACAACCGCGTCCAGCTGATCTGCTCCCAGATCGGGGGGGTTCCCCCGCAGCTGTCGAACCGCTGGAGCGTCGAGCGCCTCCAGCAGACCTTCCTGCGGCTCGTCGCCGAGGGACAGGTGGACGTCGCCTCCCTGGTGAGCCACGTGATCCCCGCCGCCGACGCCGCCGACGCCTATGTACTGCTGGACGAGCGGCCCGCCGAGGCGCTGCAGGTCGTCCTGGAATTCTGAGAGTTCGGAAAGGCCCCCCATGCTCAAGACCGCGGTCCAGGAACAACTCCTGCCCGGAGACACCCTGCAGGCCAAGTGGGAGTTCGCCCAGCAGGCCGGCTACGACGCCATAGAACTGCGCGGGAAGGGCGACCTCCACTTCGCCTCGCGCCTGGAGGAACTGCGCCAGGCCCGCAAGGACGGCGTGGTGATGCCGACGGTGTGCGTGGACATGCTGCACTTCCTCGGCGCCTTCGACGCCGAGCTGCGCCGCGACGCGATCGCCCAGATGAAGTCCCAGCTCACCGTGATCGCCGAGATCGGCGGCCTGGGCGCCCAGACCCCCGCCTCCTACGGCATGTTCTCGCGCCGCCTGCCCCCCTTCGAGCCGCCGCGCAGCGAGGCAGAGGACCGCGAGGTCCTGCTGAGCGGCCTCACCGAGCTGGGCGAGCACGCCCGCAAGGAGGGCGTCACCCTCTTCCTGGAGCCGCTCAACCGGTACGAGGACCACATGGTCAACCGGCTCGAACAGGCCGCCGACCTCATCCGCGCGGTCGGCCTGGACTCCGTGAGGATCGGCATCGACAGCTACCACATGAACATCGAGGAGTCCGACCCCGCCGCCGCGATCCTCGCCCACGCCGACGTCATCGGCCACGCCCAGGTCTCCGACTCCAACCGCTTCCAGCCCGGCGCCGGACACCTCGACTGGCCCGCATGGCTCGGCGCCCTGCACACCATCGGCTACGACGGCCACCTGGCCCTGGAGTGCCGCCTCACCGGTGACCCCCTGGAAGCCGTCCGTTCCGTGCCCGCCTTCCTCAAGAGGTCGGGCGCGTGACATCCCTCCTGGACCGACCCGCGCCCACCGCCGCCGCATCCCTGACACTGCGGCGCGGTGCGGCGCGGGTCCTCATCGACAACTGGACCGGCACCTCCACCGTCCCCTCCCGCACCCTCTACCCCCACCAGTGGAGCTGGGACTCCGCCTTCATCGCCATCGGACTGCGCCATCTGTCGGTGCGCCGCGCGCAGCAGGAACTGGAGTCCCTGCTGGCGGGACAGTGGAGCGACGGGCGCATACCGCACATCCTGTTCAACCCCGCCCTGCCGCACGACGCCTACTTCCCGAGCCCCGACTTCTGGCGGTCCTCACGCGCCGGCCGGTCCGTGGGCGCTCCCACGGCCCCGCAGACGTCCGGCATCGTCCAGCCACCGGTGCACGCCCTGGCGGCCTGGCTGGTGCACCAAGCGGACCCCGAGGAGTCCCAGCGGCGCGGCTTCCTGGCCCGCGTCCACCGCCGGCTCGCCGCCTGGCACGACTACCTCCTCACCCGCCGCGATCTCGGCGGCGCAGGACTGGCGGCCGTCGTCCACCCCTGGGAGCCCGGCATGGACAACAGCCCGTGCTGGGACCGGCCCCTGCAACGCGTCGAACCCATCCCGCCCGACTCCTTCCACCGCGCGGACCTGGACCACGGCCACCCCGCCGACCGTCCCACCGACCTCGACTACGGCCGCTACGTCCGACTGGCCACCGACTACCGCGAGGCCGGCTACGACGACGGCAGGGCCCACCACGGCTTCGCCCTGGAGGACCCCTGCTTCAACGCGCTGCTGATCGTCAGCGAATCGGCGCTGGCCGCGATGGCCCAGGAACTGGGCGCGGACCCCGCACCCCACACGGCGCGCGCCAAGGAGCTGACCGAGGCTCTGGTGACCCGTCTGTGGGACGACGACGCCGGCCTGTTCCGCGTGCGCGACCTGGGCAGCGACACCCTCGTCGACGAGCGCAGCGTCACCGGCCTGATCCCGCTCGTCGTCCCGCACCTGCCGCCGGACATCGTCCGCCGGCTGCGCGAAACACTCGGCGGCCCGCACTTCGCGGCACCGGGCACCCGGCTGGTCCCCAGCTACGACCTGACCGGCCGCGCCTTCGCCCCCACGCGCTACTGGCGCGGCCCGGCCTGGTTCAACACGGCCTGGCTGATCCACCGCGGACTGCGCGTCCACGGGCACCGGCGGGACGCCGAACGCCTGCGCGAGGGTTTCCTCACCGAGGCGGGACGCTCCGAGTTCGCCGAATACGTCGACCCCCTCACCGGCGCCGCCCGCGGCACCCGGCACTTCTCCTGGACCGCCGCCCTCACCCTCGACCTGCTCAGCGCCGACCCCGAGGAGCCCACACCATGACCGCGGCCGACACCCGCGTCCAACTGGTGCGCGACGCCACCTTCGCCCGCCTCGGCGCCGACGGCGCCATCACCGGCACCCGCGGCACCGCACCCGACGGAGTGTTCCTGCGCGACGCCCGTCATCTCAGCCGCTGGCAGCTCACCGTCGACGGCACCAGCCCCGTGGCCCTGACGCCGACGACGGCGGAGACGGACCACACCGCCGCCGGCGTCCTCACCCCCCAGGGCACACGCGACAACCCGCCCCCCTACACCGTCTTCCGCGGGCAGACGGTCACCGCCGGAACGTTCACCGAGCACCTGCGCCTGGTCAGCAACCGCCCCGACCCGGTGACCGCCCACGTCGAGCTCACCATCGACGCCGACTTCGCCGACCTGTTCGAACTGCGCGCCGACGACCGGCACTACGACAAACCCGGCGCGCGGTACGAAGCGCACCCGACGGGCGACGGTCTGCGCTTCGACTACCGGCGCGACGACTGGCACGCCCGGACCACGGTCACCTGCCGGCCGGCACCCGAGACCGCCGAACCCGCCGTACCGCCGTCCACCGCGCACACTCTGACCTGGGACCTGGACCTCGACGGCCACGGACAGGCCGACCTCCACCTGACCGTCCACGCCCACCCGCACGGCGCGGCCGCCCGGACCCCGGCGGTGCCGCACCCCCACCGGCAGCCGACGACAGCCACGGCGGCGGCGACGGCGACGGACGACCTGACCCGCACCTGCGAACGCGGCCTCGCCGACGTCGACCTGCTGACCATCCCGGTCACCGGCGTGGACGGCGAGGAGGTGTACGCCCCGGCCGCCGGCATCCCGTGGTTCCTCACCCTGTTCGGCCGTGACTCGCTGCTGACGTCGTACTTCCTGCTGCCCTACCGGCCGCGGACCGCCGCCGCGACGCTGAGCGCCCTCGCCGCGACCCAGGGACAGCGCTACGACGCCTTCAGCGGCGAACAGCCCGGACGGATCGTCCACGAGACCCGGCACGGTGAACTGGCCCACTTCCGGCAGGTCCCCTACGGCCGGTACTACGGCGCCGTCGACGCCACCCCGCTGTTCCTGATCCTGCTCCACGCCCACCACGAGGCGACCGGCGACCGAACCCTGGCACTCCGCCTGGAGCGGCACGCCCGGCAGGCCGTGGACTGGATGCTCACCGACGGCGGCCTGGACAAGCACGGCTACCTCGTCTACCACCCCGACCCGGGCGGCCTGGTCAACCAGAACTGGAAGGACTCCGCGGGGGCCATCTGCTTCACCGACGGCACCCAGGCGCAGGGCCCGATCGCGGTGTCGGAAGCGCAGGGCTACGCATACGACGCACTCGTACGCACGGCTGAACTCGCCCAAGTCGTCTGGCGGGACGAGCAGCTCGCCCACCGCCTGCGCGAGACCGCGGCACGGCTGCGCGGCCGGTTCCTGACGGACTTCTGGATGCCGGACGCCGACTTCCCCGCCCTCGCCCTGGACGGCGACGGCCGCCAGGTCGACGCCCTCGCGTCGGACGCGGGACACCTGCTGTGGTCCGGCATCCTCGACGAGGATCGGGCCCGCCGGGTGGGCGGGCGCCTGCTCGAGCCGGACTTCTTCTCCGGCTGGGCGATCCGCACCCTGGCCGCCGGCCAGAAGCCGTACCACCCGCTGTCGTACCACCGCGGCAGCGCCTGGCCGCACGACAACGCGGTCGTCGCGCTCGGCCTGGCCCGCTACGGGCTCGCCGACGAGGTCCACACCGTCACCGAGGGCCTCGTCGCGGCGGCCGCCCTGCACGACTACCGCCTCCCCGAGGTGATCGCCGGCTACCCCCGCACTGCGACGGCCGGCCCGGTCCCCTACCCGCACGCCTGCTCACCACAGGCGTGGGCGGCCGCGACACCGCTGGCCCTGCGGACGGCGTTGCAGCAGGTCTGAACCCTGGGCGGCATCGGGCGGCCCCTCGCGGGCGGGTCGAGGCGTGCCCCGAGGACGAGACGACGGGCGGCTACGACGGAACCAGGTCCCGGTCGCGGCAGGCCCGGACCCGGCGGAGCCCTTCCGATGCGCGTCCGAGCAGCACGGCCGGCCGGCCCGACCCACCGGGAGACGTGCGGGAGGCGGCACCGTTCTCCTTCTGCGGCCCGGCCCCGCCGACAGGCTCCGCACTGCCTGGGACGCCGTCCGGCGACGCAGGTGAAGGCACGGTGCGGGGCCGTCGGAGCCTGGGTCGAGCCGTGCGGCTCACGGCAGCGGAAGGGCGACCTTGACGGCGTACACCGCCACCAGGCCGTACCCCACGCGAAAGGTCCAGGCCCGTGCCCGCGCGCCGATGCGCGCACCCGCGAGCCCGCTCACCGCGACGAGCCCCTGCTGCCATACGAGCGACGCGACGAACACCCCCGCCACGAACACCGCCCCTGCCGCGCCCCCGCTGAGGGCGGCGCCCTGGGCTGTGGTGAGCGCCGCGAAGTACAGCGCGGTGGTGGGGTTCACGAGGGTCAGCGCCGCGAACCGGGTGAAGGTCCGCACGGCCCCGCCGCCGGGCTGAGGCGACGTCCCCACCGCTGTGGTCGCGCCGGTGCCGACCGGCCGGGTCGAAGCCCACAACCCCCGGAACGCGATCACCACCAGCACGGCCGCCGCCACCAGCCGCACCCAGGCCTCGACCCCCGACAGAACGGATGCGACCAGCGGACCGAAGGCCGTCGCCACCGCCGCGTAGGCCATGTCGACCACCGCCACCGCGGCGGCCGCGGCCACGGCGCGACGACGCTCACGCATGGCCTCCTGGACCAGCAGGATCCCCATCGCGCCCAGCGGCATCGCCACACCCAGTCCGGCAACCGCACCGGCGACCGCAATCGTCCACATCTCGTTCATGGCGCATACGATCGGGTCCCGCCCGCGACTCGTGCGGCCGGAATCCGGCCGGCACTGCGACAATCGCAGCATGGACGACCTCGACAGTGAAATCCTCGGCGTGCTGCAGGAGGATGCGCGGATCTCGTACCGCGATCTCGGTGTGCGAGTCGGGCTGAGCGCCAACGCGGCGGCCGACCGGGTACGGCGGATGCGCCGTGAGGGCGTCATCCGCGGTTTCACGACCTTGATAGACCCGGCGGCCTCAGGAGCCCGTCAGGGCCTCGTCGTCTTCATCGACGTCACGCTGCGCCTGGACACGACGAACGAGGAGTTCGAGGACGTGGTGCGCCGCTTCCCCGGCATCACCGAGGTCGTCCACGTCACCGGCGCCCATGACTACCTCGTTCGCGCCCACGCCGCCGACCCCACAGCGCTGGACACCCTTCTCCGCCGCCTCAAACGCGAGGCGGGCGTCGCCCAGTCCAGCACCCGCATCGCGCTCCGCACGGCCCGCTAGGGCACCGTGGAAGAACCTCAGTTCTCCGGTCGGTTTCTCGTCCTCGTCCACGACCGTTCCACGGGGGCTCGGGCGGCACATGAGTAATCGGTGCTCAGGTGCTCGAGGTGCTCGAGGTGCTAGGGGTGATGGAGGCGGTCGGGGTGGTTGGGTTGCCGGAGTTGCCGAGGTGACCGCGCCCCCGCCCGAGACCGTGGGTAGGGGGGTGCGGGGTGCGGGGACACGCTCGGGGGGTGGCGGCTTCCTCGCCGTTCGGCCGTATCCGTGGTCTCGCCGTCGGAGTGGCCAGTCGTCCGATCGCCCGGGGCGCCGAGGTGAGTATGTGCTGCTCACTCATTGCCGGAGGGCTGAGCAGTCGTGCCAGGGGTGGTCCTGCGGGCCGGTCGCTCCCCTCACGTCGACCGACGGTCCGGCACAGTTGGCTGTGGGAGTCAGGGGCATCACCAAGGCGCCGCTGGACGTTTACTTCGACAACGGTGGTCAGAGAGAGGAACAGCCCGAATGAACCACCTGAAGGTCCGCGACCTGATGAGCGACGCCGTCGTGCGCGTGCGGGGCGGTACGCCGTTCAAGGAGATCGCCCATCTGCTGCAGGAGTACGACATCACCGCGGTGCCCGTGGTGGACGACGAGGACCGCCCGGTGGGCGTGGTTTCGGAGGCGGACCTGCTGCACAAGATGTGGGGTGGGCAGGACGACGCCGCGGCGGCACGCAACGTCCGCCTGCGGCCGGCCAAAGCCCTGGCCACCGACGCGGCGGGGCTGATGACGTCACCCGCCATCTGCGCACGCGCGGACTGGAGCGTCGTCGACGCCGCCCGGGTGATGACCCAGCACGGCATCAAGCGGCTCCTGGTCGTCGACGACGACCAGCGGCTGATCGGCGTGGTGAGCCGGAGCGATCTGCTCCGGGTCTTCCTGCGCAAGGACCAGGCGATCCGTACGGAGATCGTCGAGGAGGTCCTGGTCAAGGCTCTGGGTCAGGCCCCCTCGTCCGTCCAGGTCGACGTGACGCACGGACACGTCGTCCTCAGCGGACGGCTCTCCTCCCGACTCGCGGTCCCGGTCCTGGAGCAACTGTGCCGCAACGTCGACGGCGTCGTGGCCGTGGAGTTCAGACCCGTACGCGAGGCCGACGCCGACGAAGCGGCCCACCTGAGTCCCTGATGCGGGGCCCCCGCGCCACGGGTGCCGTACCTGGGGTCCATGGTTGTCGGGTCGTGCCGGGCCAGAAAGTCCCGGCAGATCCGGTTCACGGCGGACGCGGGGAGCGCGTGCTGTGCCGCTCCGGCGGTACCGCCGGTCGACGCTGTCCTGACGGGCGGTTCCCGCCTCCGGCGGCTCACCCACTGCAGCGCACCTGGCCGGACGCCCTCATGAGTGATCCCTGCTCCCGTGGACGAGGACGGGCGCGGGACCGCCGTGTCACCGCCCGGCGGGGTGCCGTGCGCCCTCCGCGCTCCGTCACCGCGAGCACCGTCGTGTGCCCGTGGGCACGGCCGGCCTCCGGCCGGTGACGGTGGTTCGTCACGGCGTCACAGCCCGGGGTCGAAGGCGGTGGTCCTGCCGCGGGCGACCGCCAGTTGCTCCGACGGCAGCGCGACCGACTGCCGGGCCACGGTTGATGTGCACCCCGGTCACCACGGTGAGCGCGCAGACTTCCTCGGTGACGGCGTTCTCCAGCACATGGCATCGATTCAAAGCAGTTCGGTAGCAGGAGCTAACTGTGGAAGTGGAGCGTGTCCATGGACTCGAGAGTTAAGTTGTGTGCGCCCACTTGTCGACAGAAGTCATCAACCTCTTCCTAAAGTTGAGGTTGAGAGTTGAAACGTTCAATCGCGGCCATGCCGACAACCGGGTCCTACGCGCACATGGGCGGACCCGCCGAAGAAGCGGACGCGGCCGAACAGCCCGGCGCGCGGGCTGGACCGCAGCGGACGGCCGGCGATCACGGCGGCGCACCGACGGACCGTGACCCGCCGGTACAGGCGGACCGTGACCCGCGGGTACGTGCGCCGACGCCATCGCCCCGCTCACGCCGGTGAGCGGGGCGACGTCAGGACCGGCGGGGCTGGTTCACTTCCGCCTGCCCGGGGTTCGGCCGGTCAGGGCAGGGTCCACCTCTGGTTGGTGTTGGCGTGGCAGGTCCACAGGTGGACCGCGGTCCCGTCGTTCCAGGTGCCACCGGAGGCGTCCAGGCACTTCCCTGACTGCGGGTTGCGGACCGTACCGTCGGACTGGGCCGCCCACACCTGCGCACCCGTGCCGTTGCACGTCCACAACTGGATCTTCGTGCCGTCCGCACTGCCTCCGCCGGACACGTCCAGGCACTTGCCCAGCGCCCGCAGCGTGCCGTCGCCGGAGACCGTCCACCTCTGCGCAGCCGTGCCGTTGCACGTCCAGATCTGCACCTTGGTGCCGTCAGCGGTCTGGGCGTTGTCCACGTCCAGGCACTTGCCGTTGACGCCCTTCACCTCGCCGCTGCGCGGGCCGGGCTGCTGTCCGCCGTCCTGCTTGATGCGGATGTTGCGGAAGGACACGTCGTCGCCGTCCCCGTGGTTCTGGATGCCTATGTGGCCCTGTCGCAGGCTCCGCGCGGGGTCGGTGTTGGTGAAGTCGTTGATCTTGCGGCCGTTGAGGAAGATCTCCAACCGTTCGCCGGTGACGCGGATCTCGTAGGTGTTCCACTCCCCCGGCGGGTTCAGCGCGGCGTCCCGCGCGGCGATGTCGGCGGACTTGAAGCCGTAGACGGAACCCGTGGTGCGGTCGGCGGCGTCGGTGGCGTCGATCTGGATCTCGTAGCCGTTGTTCACCGCCGTCCACGGGTCGTCGGAGGCTGGGAAGCCGATGAAGACACCGGAGTTGTCGTCGCCGGCCATCTTCCAGTCGAGCTTGAGCGAGTAGTCCCCGGTGAACTCCTTCGCGGAGTGCCACAGCAGACCCATGCCGCCCACGGAGGTGAGGGTGCCGTCCGCGAGGGTGAACCGACCTGGGCCGGCCTGCTTCCAGCCACTCGTGGAAGAGCCGTCGAACAGGGGCGTGTAGCCGGTCTCCGGGCGGCAGTCGGCCTCGGTCATCCCCGCCGCCCAGCGGATCCCGCCCAGCAGGTGGCGGCGGAAGGCGGGCTCGGTGTACGACTCGTCGGTGTGCCCGCCGCCCGTGTAGAAGGCGCGGCCGCCCTGGTAGTCCTTGCACCAGGCGATCGGGTGGTCGCCGGACATGTTCCCGCCCGAGTAGCTGGATTCGTCCAGGGAGGCCAGGACGTGGGCGGTGGTGCGCGGGTTGGTGCGGTAGTTGTACCACTCGTCGGTGCGCTGCCAGGTGCTGCCCAGGTGGGCGGTGGCATCGTGCGCCCGGTCCTCCACCTCGACGGTGGCGGGTTGGATGGCGGGGTGCGAGTGGAACAGCGCGCCCGCCAGGCCCTCGTAGAAGGGCCAGTCGTACTCGGTGTCGGCGGCCGCGTGGATGCCGACGTATCCGCCGCCGCCTTGGATGTACTGCTCGAAGGCGGTCTGCTGGGCGGCGTTGAGCACGTCGCCCGTCGTGGACAGGAACACGACGGTCTTGTACTGGGCGAGGTTGCCGGCCGTGAAGGCGCCCGCGTCCTCGGTGGCGTCCACGGTGAAGTTGTTGGCGGCGCCCAGGCCGCGCAGGGCGGCGATTCCGTCGTCGATCGAGGAGTGGCGGAAGCCCGCCGTCCTGGAGAAGACGAGGATCTTGTACGCCGGGTCCGCCGCCGCGCGCGTCGGGGCGCCGAGGGGCTGGGTGGCGGACTGGCTGACCGCTCCGGGGGCCGCCGCGGCCTGCGGAGTCAGGCAGAGCGTGGCGGCGGCGAACAGACCGAGGGCCGCTTTCAGACAGGTGCGCATGGTCGGTTCCTCCTTCCTACGGCAGGGTCCATTTCTGGTTGGTGTTGGCGTGGCAGGTCCACAGGTGGACCGCGGTCCCGTCGTTCCAGGTGCCACCGGAGGCGTCCAGGCACTTCCCTGACTGCGGGTTGCGGACCGTACCGTCGGACTGGGCCGCCCACACCTGCGCACCCGTGCCGTTGCACGTCCACAACTGGATCTTCGTGCCGTCCGCACTGCCTCCGCCGGACACGTCCAGGCACTTGCCCAGCGCCCGCAGCGTGCCGTCGCCGGAGACCGTCCACCTCTGCGCAGCCGTCCCGTTGCACGTCCAGATCTGCACCTTGGTGCCGTCGGCGGTCTGGGCGTTGTCCACGTCCAGGCACTTGCCGTTGACGCCCTTCACCTCGCCGCTGCGGGTGGTGGGACCGGTGGTGGTGAAGGAGAACTCGTCGACGTCGAAGAGGGCGCCGCTGCCGCCCTTGAAGACGAGGTGGAGGGAGGTGGAGCCGGCGGGCTGGTTGCTCAGGCCGGCCGTCACGTCCTGGAAGGTCTCCCACCCGCCCGTCACCGGGACGGTCGCCGTGCCCAGCAGGGTGCCGGTCGTCGATCCGGCGCGGACCTCGATGGTGCCGCCCGCGCCGGCGGAGGAGACCCGGGCGGTGAACCGTGTCGCGTTGGACAGGGCGTAGGGCGTGAAGGAGATCCAGTCACCGTTCTCGATGTTGCCGACGGTCTTCCCGCCGTGGGCCGGGCCGTGGCTGATGACGTCCACGCCCGCCGAGGCGCCGTAGTGCTCGCCCTGGCGGTGGCTGGGCTGGACGACATGCTGGTCATGGGCGGTCAACGCCGGCTGACCGGCGGCGCCCTGGTCGGTGTACTCGGCGTCGATCACGCCGAAGATGTTGGCGTTGGGGTCGTGCTCGCCGTCCGCCAGCGTCTGCAGGGTGCCGCTGCATCCGGTGGTCGAGGTCTGCGGATGGCCGTGGCTGTCGTGTCCGACGATGAAGGTGACCTTCACCTTGGTGCAGTCGATCGTGCCGTCCTCGGGGTCGGTCACCGTCACCTTGAAGGGGATGGCGTCCCCGAAGTCGTGGATGCTGCCGTCCACGGGCAGGTCGAGCCGGACCGTGGGGGCGGTGTTGCCCACCGTGATCCGCACGGAGGCCGTCGCGGACTTCCCGGTGGTGTCCGTGACCTTCAGCGTGGCGGTGTACTGGCCGTTGGCCGCGTAGGTGTGGGAGGGGTTGGCGGCCGTGGAGGTGGCGCCGTCGCCGAAGGTCCAGGCATGGCTGAGGGCGTCGCCGTCCGGGTCGCTGCTGCCGGCCGAGGAGAACGAGACGGTCAGGGGCGCCTTGCCCGAGGTGACGTCGGCCTTCGCCTGCGCGGTCGGGGCGAGCCCGTCGACGACGTGCTCGATGCGGTACAGCGCGGAGTTGGCGTCGCCGCTGAAGTAGCCGGTGCCGTAGTCGAGGACGTACAGGGCGCCGTCGGGTCCGAAGGCCATGTCCATCACCTGGGTACCGCTCCAGGGGAAGGAGTTGATGGACTGCACGGTGCCGTCGGCGCCGGACTCGATGCGCTTGATCCAGCGGCGGCCGAACTCGCCGGCGAAGAAGTCGCCGTCGAACTCCTGCGGGAACTTCACCTCGGAGGTGGAGGCCGCGTTGTACCGGTAGACGGGGCCGCCCATCGGAGACTCCGAGCCGTTGCCGAACTCCGGAACGGATCCGCCGTCGTAGGGGATCCACGCGGGCTGGGCGGCAGGCAGGTTGGTCAGGCCGGTGTTGCGGGGTGACGTGTTGGTGGGTGCGGCGCAGTTGAAGGCCGAGCCCGAGGCTCCGGTGGCGAAGTTGTAGTCGATGTAGGCGTCGTTGTCGCCGGTGCAGTAGGGCCAGCCGTAGTTCCCGGGCTTGGTGATCCGGTTGAACTCCACCTGTCCGCCGGGGCCTCGCGTGGCGCTGGCGGTGCCGGCGTCGGGGCCGTAGTCGCCGAGGTAGACGATGCCCGTGGCCTTGTCGACGCTCATGCGGAAGGGGTTGCGGAAGCCCATCGCGTAGATCTCGGGACGGGTCCTGGCGGTGCCGGGCGCGAAGAGGTTGCCGCTGGGGATCGTGTACGACCCGTCGGCGTTGACCTTGATTCGCAGGATCTTGCCGCGCAGGTCGTTGGTGTTGGCCGAGGAACGCTGGGCGTCGAAGGCGGGGTTGCGGGTGGAGCGCTCGTCGATCGGGGTGTAGCTGTCCGAGGCGAACGGGTTGGTGTCGTCGCCGGTGGACAGGTACAGGTTTCCGGCCGCGTCGAAGTCGATGTCGCCGCCCACGTGACAGCAGGTGCCGCGGGAGGCCGGCACGTCCAGGATCTTCTTCTCGCTGGCGAGGTCCAGCGTGCCGTCGGTCTTCAGGACGAACCGGGACAGCCGGTTGGCCCCGTCGAAGGGGGCGAAGTCGGCGGCCGTGCCGTCGGACGGGGCGTCACCGGCCGGAGTGCTGAGCTTGGGCGCGTAGTAGAGGTAGATGTGGCGGTTGGACGCGAAGCCGGGGTCCACGGCGACGCCTTGCAGACCTTCCTCGTCGTGGCTGTAGACGTCGAGCTTGCCCGCGACGGTGGTGGTCCCGGCGGCGTTCGTCAGCCGGAGCGTGCCGTCACGAGCGGTGTGCAGGACCGATCGGTCCGGCAGCACCGCCAGGGTCATGGGCTCGCCGGTCTCGGCCACGCCCTTGGCCAGCGTGACCTGTTGGAACTCGACGGCGGCTGCCGCGGGTCGGCCGTCCGGATCCGCGGGGCGGGCCACTGCCGGGGACATGGGCAGCGCACAGCCGAAGGCGAAGGCCACGGCGGTGAGCAGACAACGGATACGTCTGTGTCTGAGCGATTTCTTGCGCACAGAGGTCTCCCAAAGTGGGGTGGGATGACAACAGTCCTCGCCGGACTGCCAAGCGGTGCACAGGCGCGCGCCGTCGCGCCGTCATCACCGGCCGCAGCTCATGACCGGTTCATTACAAGGAAGTTAGCGAGCTTTGTTGAAGTCCGTAACCCCTTTCGCACTTGATCTCGACACTTCTTCCATGACGGGGACAAAGTCGAAGCGCTTGCACAAGGGGCAGCCGGGCGGCCGGGCGGCCGGGCGGCCGGGCGGCCCAGGCTGCTACGGGAGCCAGAGCGCCCCAACGGCAGCGGGACGGCAGCGGGTCCTCCTTTGCACCCACCGACTCGGCAGCTCTCCCTGCGCCCACCGGCTCAGCGACTCCCCTTTGCGCCACTGACTTCCGGGTCCGATGAGCCGTCAGGGCGGCGCGGGCACGCGACGGCGGGAATACGGGACGCTCTGCGATGTCAGCGCCCTTCGGCATAGTGCCGCGCCTGATCGGCGATCTGGACAGCATCGACTGGTCGTCGACGGGCCACGCATCCGGGTCGGCCGCACTCGAGTCGACGGCCTACGCGGACAGCTCCGCCCTGAGGCACGAGCGAGCCGACGCCTTCGTCCCCTACGCCTCGGACCCGGATCCGCGAGTGCGGAGGCCGGGTGATGGACTGGACAGCGACAGCGGCGCATGGCGTGCAGTGCGGGTCGCCGGCCATCTGCGCCCGGCCGCCGCCGAGTTGGCGCCGGGGCTGTCCTGGGGGCAACCGCACCGGCGCTGGAGGTGGTCCGCCCACCGGCCGACGCGGAAGACATGGATGTCCTCGCTGCCGCTTCGGCCGCCGGTGACGCCGTCGCGGCCCAGGGACGCATATCGTGCTCCCTGCTCAAGCAGGCCCCATGCTCCGGCTACCGGGGCGCCGACCCTCCCGATGCAGCGACAGTGGCCCCTCGTCATGACGGACGGGAGGCCTCCCCGTAATATCGAACGTGTGAACGATTCACTGCCCGATCTCCCACCCGATCTGGGACGCCTGCGCACCGTGGAGACGTTTCTCGTCCTTGCGCTGAAGCGGGTTCGGGCGGAGATCGCCCAGCAGCAACGGCGGGCAGCACAGAACCAACGCGCCGTCGATGCCCGGCCACCGGCGCCGGACTGGCTGATCGAGCGGCTTCCGTCCGGACGGACCACCTACGTCCACGCCGGCGAGTGCTGGGCTGCGGGAAAGCGTTCGGAAGGCATCAGCCGGGAGGAGGCGCTGCGCGCGCTGGCCGACGGCACCGAGGCCTGCCCGGTCTGCACGCCGGATACGGCACTCGGCTTCCGCGAGGCATGAGTCAGGCGCTGCGTGCGCGCCGTCCTGAGGTCTTCTTGGCCGCGGCCTTCTTGGCCGGCTGCTTCTTCGCGGTCGGTTCGCCGCGGGAGGCTTTCGCCTTCTCCACCGACTCCGTGAGGGCCGCCATCAGGTCGAGGACGCGGCCGGGCTGCTCCGGTTCGGGGGCCTGCGGCATGGGCTTGTGCTCGCGCTTGGCCTCGATGACCTTCGCTATGGCCTCGGTGTAGCTGTCCTGGAACTCGGGGTCGTCGAGATCGTCGCGGCTCATCATCTCCATCAGGGACAGAGCGCCCTCGATCTCCTCCTCCGGGACGTCCACCGGAGGCGGCAGCAGCTCGGTGGGGTCGCGGATCTCGTCCGGCCAGCGCATCGTGTGCAGGACGATCGCCTCGTCGCGGACCCGCAGCAGCCCCAGCCGTTCGCGACCGCGCAGCGCGTACTTCGCGACTCCGACCCTCTCGGTCCTCGCCAGGGCCTCCCGCAGCAGCTTGTAGGGCTTGGCGGCGACCTGCCCGTCCGGGGCCAGGTAGTAGCCCTCGCCGATCTGGATCGGCTCGATGGACTCCCACGGCAGGAATCCGAGGATCTCGATCGCCTTCGCGGTCGGCAGCGGCAGGTTCTCCAGGTCCTCGTCGCGGATCGCGATCACCTGGTCCTTGGCGTACTCGTAACCCTTGCCGATCTCCGCGTCCGACACCTCGCGGTCCTCCAGCTCGCACACCTTCCGGTACCGGACCCGACCCATGTCCTCCAGGTGGTACTGGTGGAAGTGGATCGAGTGGTCCTCGGTGGCGGACTGGATGTGGATCGGCACGGTGACCAGACCGAAGCTGATCGCACCTGACCAAATGGTCCGGGGCATGACTGAACCTCCGCGGTAGCCCCGAGCAGCACCAGTGTAGGGTCTCAAGATTTGCTGCACAGTCTCAGAGCTGGCTGCACCGCGGCTGCACTTGTGCAGCAGAAGTGAGACTCGCTGTACAGCACCGGCGCCCATTCGGGTGACGACACTCGAGACGCGCTGATCCTCAGCTCCCTGGGCGGCACCGTGGTGGTGTAGGCCGTTCCTCGGGTTGGGGGTAGCGCCATGGACAGCCTCGCTGCGACTGTCAGCGTCCGCCAGACGAGCGGGCAACTCCTTGAGGATCTGGAATGGTCTGCTGTCTCGATCGACATGCTGAGGACGGCGGCTCCGTGGCGGACATTCCGGTGGCGTAAGGAGCAGAGGCACTACTCCGGCACCTACTGGTCAGCCACCACGGGTGACCATGTGATCTATGAGTCGCGGCTGGAGCTCGCACGCCTGCTGTGTGCCGACTTCGATCCGCTGGTGCATGGCATCGTGGCGCAGCCGTTTCTCCTGAAGACCGTGGCTGGGGCGCGGATCCGGAAGTACATTCCGGATTACCTATTGATCACGGATCACGGACCGGTCGTGGTGGACGTGAAACCGCGCCGCCGGTGGTCCGACCCGGTGGTGTCCTTCACGTTCGCCTGGGCTCGGCAAGTGGTCGAGGCACGCGGTTGGGGTTACGGAGGTGTGGGACACACCGCCGCCGGCCGAGTTGGAGAACATCCGTTTCCTTGCTGGCTTCCGCCGCCCGTGGCTGTTCGAGCCGGGCATCGTGGAGGAACTGCGCCGTGCCGACTTCGACCGCGTTCTGCTGGGGCACACGGCATCGCTACTGCCACGTCCGCCCGAGCCGCTGGTACGCGCCGCGGTCCATCACCTGTTGTGGTCCCATGAATTTCACGCGGATCTCACTGAACCCCTTGGCCTTTCCACTGTGTTGAGGAGGACGGCATGAGTGGTGCCGGGGCCCGCGTGGGGGTGGGCACGCGGTTCCGCTATGACGGGGAGACGGTCGAGGTCGTCGAGATGGCCGCGACGTCGGCGGGCAAGGAGGTGGGTGCTGCAGCTCCTGAGCGTGCCCGTTCCGCACGCCGGACCGGGCGAGGTGCGCCTGCGGGTGCACGCCGCCGCGGTCAACCCGACGGATACCCTGCTCAGGGCGGGTCTCTTCCGGCATCCCGGCATGCAGGCGCCTTACATCCCCGGGCAGGACGCCGCCGGAGTGGTCGACGAGGTCGGACACGACGTGACCCTACTGGCCCCGGGCGACCGTGTCATGGCGATGGTCATGCCGACCAGCGCCGCCAGCGGCGCCTACCGTGACCTCACCGCCGGCAGACTCCTCGCCGTCACCGGCGCCGCCGGCGCGGTGGGCGGCTACCTCGTCGAGCTGGCCAAGGCCGACGGCCTCCGCGTCGTCGCCAACGCCGCCCCCGCCGACGAGGAACTCGTCCGCCGGCTCGGCGCCGACCACGTCGTCCCCCGCGGCGACGGCTTCGCCGAGGCCGTCCGCCGGATCGCGGCCGCCGGGGCCGACGGCGTCGCCGACGGCGGTCCTGGGTACCGGCGTGCTCGGCGCCGTTCGGGACGGCGGACAGGTGGCCGCCTTCCGCGGCACCGAGATCTACGGTGCCCTGCCGCGCGGACTGGTCGCCCATGCGGTCTACGTGCCCGACTACGTCGGAGACCACGCCAAACTGGACGACCTGCGGCAGCTGACCGAGCGTGGCGCGCTCTCACTTCCGGGTGGCCCAGTCCTGCCGGCCGCCGAGGCGGCGCACGCGCATCGCCTGACGGAAGCCGGCGGCCACCGCGGCCGGATGGTGCTCACCTTCTGAGCGTGACCTCGAGCGCCCCTGAGGCTACCGACGTCGGCGGCACACCGGGCCGACGTCCAGGGGCATCTGGTCGGCCGGCGGCTTCCTCGGCGGCGTCACCGGACACCCATTGCCGTCCAGGGCGCTGTCGCCTACATTAGTAAGTAAGAAACTACTTACCAATGCCGGAGCGGCTCGGCCGCACCCAGGCAAGGAGCGGAACGCCATGAGCGTGACAGAGGAAAACAAGAATGTGGTGCTGGCCTTCTTCGGTGCCGTGGGTTCCGGCGGCGACCCCACCGCCCTGCTAGCTGACGATCTGGCCTACTGGATCGCAGGCAAGCCGGAGCAGTTCCCGCTGGCCGGAAGCCACTCCAAGGAGGGGTTCTATCAAGTGATGTCCGTCATAGGCGCGAATATGCCTAATGGGGTGGACGTGAAGATCAACAACATTGTTGCGGAGGGTGACCAAGTCGTGGTCGAGACCGAGGTGCACGGTGTCTCCGCCACCGGCAAGGCGTACGACAACAAGGTGGTCTTCGTGTTCACGGTGCGCGACGGCAAGCTGGTGTCGGTGCGCGAGTACCTCGATACCATCCACGCCAACGAGGTGCTGGCCGAGAACGTAGCCTGACCTTTTGCAAAACCCCGTCGGCTGCGGTGCAGGGCTGCACCGCAGCCGACGGGTCGAGTATGCGGCAAGTGGGAGCGTGAGGCATGGCCCAGAGGCAGGATTCCGGCCGGGCAACCCGGGACGCCGAGGACACCCGGCGCCGCATTTTGGAGGCCGCCACGGCAGAGTTCGCCGCTGAGGGACTGTCCGGCGGGCGCATCGCGCGCATATCCGAACTGGCACACGCCAACCAGCGCATGATCTATGCCTATTACGGCAACAAGGACGGCCTGTTCAACGCCGTCCTGGAGTATCACGTCCTGCGCGCCCAGGACGCCGTGACACTCGATGCCACCGACCTGCCTGGCTACGCCCGGCAGGTGTTCGACTTCTACCGGGCAAACCCCCACTTCGTCCGGCTCCTCTTGTGGCAGCATCTCGAACGCCCCGGACTCACCAACTCGCTGGCCCCTGTACAGCGTGCGGTCACCGACAAGATCAAAGCCATCGAAGACGCCCAAGTCGCCGGGCAGGTCAGCAGCCACCTGAGCGCCGAACGACTCTTTGACCACATCTCCGCGCTCATCCTGGGAAACATCGCCAATCACCCGAACACGTGGACCGACGAAGAACGCGAAGCCCTCACACACAGCGTGGCCCTGCTCGCAACACCGCCGACCGCTCCCTAAGCGTCTACCCGCCCCTGATCCGAGCTGCCCGTCGATAAGGCGGGCGTTGCCGCCAGAGTGGACATCCCCGGTGGCGAGCGCGGCGAGCGGGGGCCGACGGAGGTCGACAGCCGGCCGTGTTCATCGCCGAGACGTGGGTCCAGGGCCTCGAAGAGCCGCAGCCGCCCCTCGCTGGACAACCCCGCGAAGATGGCCGCCGCGATCATCGCCACGGCTGGCGTCTCACCGGCGCCACTGCGACTCGTCCTGGGCAGTGACTCGCACCGGTTCATCAGCGCGGCGCTGCGCGAGCGTCTGGAACAGATCGAGTCCCAGTTCGCCTCCGCCGCGGCAACGAACTGGACGGGCTGACCGCTCAGGGGCACAGGCCGGATGATGACGATCGCCATCATCCGGTGCATCGTCTTTAAGGCGCTACAGATCGTTACAGACTGAGCTGAACTGCGGTCCATGTCCGGCGATCTTGGCCGACAGGGTATTTGATGCGCCACGGGGGGAGGGCCGATTGCCTGAGTGC
The DNA here is from genome assembly GCF_044548445.1 of Streptomyces sp. NPDC052016. Classification (NCBI taxonomy): domain Bacteria; kingdom Bacillati; phylum Actinomycetota; class Actinomycetes; order Kitasatosporales; family Streptomycetaceae; genus Streptomyces; species Streptomyces sp. NPDC052016. Next base: position 168,472 of record NZ_JBIUBX010000004.1, on the reverse strand, counting down.
CGTGCACAGATTTCGACCAGCGTACCGGCCGAAGTGCTCCCACCACAGCAGGCTGGGGCGTCCGAGCGACTGGATCCGTTCGACCTTAGGGCGTCGTTCGGACTCGTATTCGGCGAGAGCGGTGCGGAGGTCTGCGCCGGCGACCTTGTCGGCAAGGACGATCGCGTCCTCCGTCGCCATTTTCGTTCCCGGATCCGACCGAGAAGTGGGCGGTGTGTGCGGCGTCGCCGAGCAGTACCCACGAGGTGCGGGCGTCATGTCGGCTCCACGAGTTCGCCGGCGGGAGCGGAAGTTCCCCCACCGGGAGTTGTTCTCCAGCAGCGGTGCGCCGCCGATCTGGTCCGCGAACAGCTCTGTGAGGTAGCGCTGGGTCTTCGCATCGCTCTCGCCGGGGGACGGCTGACGTCGAACTCGTCCAGCCCCGCTGCCCTCCAGGTCTCTGGGTCCGCTTCGACGATGAAGGTGCTCTTCTCCTCGTCGACCGGATAGCCGTGGACCGCGAAGGCGCCGTGCTCGCTCTGTTTGTAGACGAACGTCAGGCCCTCGAACATGTAGGTGGTGCCGAACCACACGAACTTCGCAGTGGCCGTGTCGGTGCTGGGGCCGAAGTCCTTCGCGAAGCTGTCGCGCAGCAGGCTGTTGCTTCCGTCGGCGACCACGACCAGGTCGTAGTCAGCGAGCTCGGCCGGGCTGGAGACCGTCGTCTCGAATCGCAGGTCCACACCGCTTGCTGTGACTAGCCGGTTTGCGGGTCTGGCCGTCGACGTTGCGGTAGTCGAAGGCCATCGACAGTTGGGTAGCCGAATGATGCGCCAGCCACCAGCGCGAAGGGCGCGCGGCGTCTATCAGTGCGTGCGGAGTCCGTCGAGGATGAGCGCGAGCATGTGTGGTGCCCGGTCCTCGGGGCTGGACACGGCGCGCCACAAGGCGCCGGTGAGCTGGAGGAAGTCTCCTGGGTTGGCGTCCGAGCGGATAGTGCCGTCCTTCTTGCCGGCGTCGAGGAGCTGGGTGATCGCGGCGATGACCGGCCCGTAGCTCTGCTCGCTCATCGCCTGGTGCGCGCCCGGGCCCAGGGCGTCGCCGAGGCCGTGCTTTCTGCGCATGGCCTCGACGAGGTCGGTCGTCCAGTGGCGGAGCGCTTCCAGTGGAGACATCTGGGCCAGCAACTCGGGCACGGTGCTGGTGATGCGGGTGACCTCGTCCTGATAGACGGCCAGGACCAGCGCCTCGCGGGTGGGGAAATTCCGGTACAGCGTGCCCGGGCCGACGCCGGCGCGCTGGGCGATCTGGTTCATCGACGTGCCGCCGTCCTCGCCCAGCGCCTCGCGGGCGGCAGCGAGGATGCGCGCCCTGTTCTCACGGGCGTCGGATCGGACCACGAGATCTCCCCTTGCTAAGTGGAGAACTCTCCACTACGTTATTCGGAGAGTTCTCCACTTACTTTAGAGGGGCACCATGCACTACATCAAGCTCGGCACCACCGGCCTGGACGTGTCACCGATCGCCATCGGCGCCATGACCTACGGCGAACCCGACCGCGGGCACCCCGTCTGGTCGAAGGGCGAGGAGGAGGCCCGCCCGCTCATCAAGCACGCCCTGGAGGCGGGCATCAACTTCTTCGACACCGCGAACTTGTACTCCAACGGCTCCAGCGAGGAGGTCCTCGGCCGCGCACTGAAGGACTACGCCGACCGCGACGCCGTGGTCATCGCCACGAAACTGCGTCACCCGATGCGCCCGGGCCCGAACGGACGCGGACTGTCACGCAAGGCGATCATGACCGAGGTCGACCACTCCCTGCGCCGCCTAGGCACGGACTACATCGACCTCTACCAGATCCACCGCAACGACCACTCCACCCCCTGGGAGGAGACCCTCCAGGCCCTCAGCGACCTCGTGCAGGACGGCAAGGTCCGCTACCTCGGCGCCTCCTCCATGCACGCCTGGGAATTCGCCAAGGCCCTCCACCTACAGAAGCAGCACGGCTGGGCGCGGTTCGTGTCGATGCAGAACCACTACAACCTCCTCGCCCGCGAAGAGGAACGGGAAATGATCCCGCTGTGCCTGGACGAAGGCGTCGGCACCCTCATCTGGTCCCCCCTGGCCCGCGGCCGCCTGGCCCGGGCCTGGGACGACGCCCGCTCCACGCCACGCTCCGAAACCGACGCGGCCTACGCCGATCTGCTCTACTCACCCGCGCAGGAAGCGTCCAACAAGGCGATCATCGACGCGGTCGGCCAGGTGGCGGACGCGCACGGCGCGAGCCGCGCCCAGATCGCGCTCGCCTGGCTGCGCCGCCGGCCGGTGGTCACCGCGCCGCTGGTCGGCGCCGGCTCCATCCGCCAGATCGACCAGGCCGTGGCCTCCCTCGACATCGACCTCACCGACGACGAGGTGCGCGCCCTGGAAGCCCCGTACACCCCGCGCTACGACTGGCAGGGCGTCTCCGACGAAGCCGAGCTGGAGGCCATCCGCCGGCGCATCCCCGGAATGGCCCTGTCATGAACCCCATCGTCCGCTCCGGCCCGGCCGCCCGCGCCGGAGGCCTCCTCATCCTGCTCGGCCCGCTCGTGTCCTGGCTGGCCGAGTTCGTCACCGCCGCCGCTTGGCAGGACCCGCCGTACTCGCCCTTCCACAACTGGGTCAGCCACCTCGGCCTGACCGGCCCGCCCCAGACCGCGTTCGGGCAAGTCGCCAACTCACCCCTCGGCGCCGTCATGAACACCGGCTGGGTGGTCTACGGCATCCTCCTGGCCGTCGGCGCGTTCCTCGTGTTCGACCCGCGCAAGGGCCTCCGCCCGACCCTCATCGTGATACTCGCCGTCCTGGCCGGAGCCGGAGTCGGCCTCGTCGGCATCTTCCAAGGCTCCAACGCCAACGTCGACAACGGCCTGATCGCCCTCCACACGCTCGGCGCGCAGACCGTCATGCTCGCCGGCAACGTCATGGCGATCGCCGTCGGAGCCAACGGCGCACGCATCGGCCTCAGCCGCCGCCGCTCGACCGCGAGCATCGCCCTGGGCACCGCGGGCCTGGTCGCCTTCCCGCTCTTCATGGCCGACGCCGTAACCGGCTGGATGTGGAACATCGGCCTGCTCGAACGCGCCGTCATCTACCCGATCATGATCAGTCACGCCCTCCTCGCCAGCGCCATCGCCGCCCGACGACTGCCCGTGACACCCCCACCCACCCCCCTTCCCACCCACGCCACCAGCTGAGGAGACACCCATGACACCCGTACTGGTCACCGGAGGGACCGGATTCATCGGAAGCTGGTGCATCGTCGCCCTCCTCGACGCCGGCCACACCGTCCGCACCACCGTCCGCGACCCACAGCGCGAACCGGCCTTGCGCTCCTGGCTGCACGAGGCCGCCGTCTTCGACGACGACCGGCTCACCGTCCTACGCGCCGACCTCCAGCACTCCGACGGCTGGGACGCCGCCGTAGCCGACTGCGAGCACGTCCTCCACGTCGCTTCACCCACCCTGCGTCACACCCCCGCAAGCGACGACGACCTGGTCGTCCCGGCCCGCGAAGGGGTCCTGCGCGTCCTGCGCGCCGCCCGTGACGCGGGCGTCCGCCGTACCGTGCTGACCAGCGCCTTCGGCGCCATCGGCATCGGACACCCCCCACGCTCCACCCCGTTCACCGAGGAGGACTGGACCAACGTCGACGCCGACATCCCGCCCTACCAGCGTTCCAAGACCCTCGCCGAGCGTGCCGCCTGGCGGTTCATCCGGGAGGAAGGCGGCGGTATGGAACTGGCCGCCGTACATCCCGTGGGCGTCTTCGGCCCGCTCCTCGGCCCCGACGACCCGCCCTCCCTGCGCCTGATCCGCAGGATGCTGGAGGGACGCGTCCCCGCCTGCCCGCCCTTCGGCATGGGCTACGTCGACGTCCGCGACGTCGCCGACCTGCACGTGCGCGCCATGACCAACCCCGCCGCCGCCGGCGAACGCTTCCTGGCCGTCGCGGGCCACAGCCTGCGCGTCGTCGACATCGCCCGCATCCTGCACGACCGCCTAGGCGAACGCGCCGCCAAGGCCCCGACCCGCGAACTGCCCGTCTGGCTCACCCGGGCCCTGGCCACCGTCAACCCCGAACTGCGCCTGCTCAGGCACCAGCTGGGCCGCGACCTCGACGCGACCGGTTCGAAGGCGGAGAAGCTCCTCGGCTGGAAGGCGCGTCCGATCGAGGACACGATTGCGGACACCGCCGAAAGCCTGCTCGCCCACGGCATCGGCGCATGACCTCGTCGGCGATACCTCGATCACGCTGCGCCGGTGATCAGGTCCTGCGACAGGTCCCACAGGCGCCGCGCGCCCGCCGGGTCGATGGCGTAGCGGGCGATGCCGTGCAGGGAGCGGCGGTCGACGATCTCGGTCTCGTTGCAGTCGACGAAGTAGCGGCCGCCGATGCCTTCGAGCAGCGGCGAGGTGGCCAGGAGCGCTGACGTGGCGGCGCCCTGTTCGACAGTCTTGATCAGCTCGGCGGGGACGCGGCCGCTGCCCCGGCCGCCGGTGTGCCGCTGCAGGTTCGTGTAGATGGCGCCCGGCATCAGGGCGTTGGCGGTGATGTTGTCGTCGGCCCAGCGTCGGGTCGCCTCCACCGCGAACAGGACGTTGGCCGTCTTGGACTGTCCGTAGGCGAGCCATGGGTCATAGGGGCGGAAGGCGAAGTTGACGTCGTCCCACACGACCGGTGACTGCTGGTGGCCGGTGGAGCTCACCACCACGACGCGGGCGTTGCCGTCGGCGGCCAGCGCGCTGTGCAAGCCGGTGGCGAGGGCGAAATGGCCGAGGTGGTTAGTGGCGAACTGCCACTCCCAGCCCTGCTCCGTGTACTGCTCGGGGCAGGCCATGACGCCCGCGTTGTTCACCAGGACGTGCAGCGGGCCCTGCCAGGCGGTGGTGAAGGCCGTGATGGACGCGAGATCGGTCATGAGTCCAACGAAAGTTCGGATTAGCTAGTATGCGTAAACATCATGGACTTCACTGATGTGTCACTCACTGCGTTGCGCGTCCTGCGGGCCGTGGCCGAACAGGGAACCTTCACCGCGGCCGCGGCGTCGCTCGGCTACACCCAGTCCGCGGTCTCCCGGCAGATCGCCGCGATTGAGCGCGCGGCAGGCACCGAACTGCTGGAGCGGCGGCGCGACGGGGCCAGGCTCACGCCCGCCGGCCGCGTCGTCATGCGCCGCGCGACGGTCGTGCTCGACGAGATCGCCGCGACCGCCAGGGAGCTGTCGGGCTTGCCGGAGCAGACCGGGACGGTCCGGCTGGGATGGGTGCCCAGCGCCGGTGCCGTGCTGCTGCCCCGAGCCCTTGCCGCACTGCGTGAAAGCGATCCGGGACTCGAGGTCGTCGGCCGCGAGGGCGGAACCCCGGCACTGGTCCGCGCGCTGCGGGCGGGCAGCCTGGATCTGGCCCTGCTCGCCTCGGCGCCACCGTTCCGCGCGCCGGAACCGAGTCGCCCCCACTGGCACTGCAGACACTCACCGAACGCCCGCTGCGTCTCGCGGTGCCCGCCACGCACCCCCTCGCCCGCGGCACCTACGTAGACGTGGCCGATCTGTGGGGGCAGCGCTGGATCGCCGGGTCCTCCTCGGGAGAGGACCGCCTGATGGGCGTGTGGCCGGGTCTGGACGAGCGTCCCGAGATCGCTTTCACCGCCCGCGACTGGCTGGCCAAGCTCCGCCTGGTCGCCGCAGGGTGCGGGCTGACGACCCTTCCTGCCTCGCTCGTCTCCGCGGTGCCCCCCGGCGTGCGGGTTCTCCCCGTCCGCGGCGGCCCGCAGGAACAGCGGCGCCTGCTCCTGGCCCGCCTGCCCGACCCACCGACGCCGGCCGTGACACGGGTGGCCGCCGTCCTCCGCGCGACGGCACTCGACGCCCACACGCCCCATCCCACCGCATGAGTAGTGCCGTGCTGCGCCGGCCTGACCCGCACCTCTCAGGACGTCTCGATCAGTTCCAGCAGATTGCCCTCCGGGTCGGCGACGTAGGCGTAGCGCATGCCTTCACTGACGCCGGGGGCGGGTGGGGAGACCGCAGTAGCCCCGCAGTCCTGCGTCAGGCGGGCGAACGCGTCGTCGAGATCAGGGACTTGAAGTGCCAGGTGAGTGAAGGTCTGTACGGCGGTGGCGGCAAAAGCATCGGTGTGCGAGACAGGGCGCGAGCCGGACCGTTCGACGAACTCCACCCGCAGGCCCGCCGCATCACCCAGCACGACGGTACGGACTCCCGCTTCAGGCAGCTCCAGGCGCTCTTCCACCTGCGTGAGCCCGAACGCGTCGGCGTACCAGGCTTCCTGCGCGGCAAGGTCCGCGACCGAGAGGCTGACGTGGTGAAAGCGAGCAACGGACATGGCGACTCCCATGGTTAATGTCACTTACCTGGTAAGCGATGTTAACCTATCGGGCATGGCCCCTCCAGTTACCCGACGCCCCGTCGGCCACCATCACGGCGACCTGCGCAACTCCCTCCTGCGGGCATCCTTGGAGCTGGTCGGCGAGCGAGGTCCGCACGGCTTCACCCTGGCCGAAGCCAGCCGCCGGGCCGGAGTGAGTGTCGCGGCGCCGTACAAGCACTTCACCGACCGGGACGCGCTGCTGGCTGAACTCGCCACACAGGGTTACCGCGAACAACGCCATCGCTTCGCCGCGGCCGTGAAGGGCATCGAGGACCCCGTCGAACAACTGGCGTCCTTCGCGGCGGCATACGTCAGATTCGCCGCCGAGGAACCCGCTCTATTCGATGTAACTTTCAATGCCGGCCTCGACAAGTCCAGGTTCGCCGAACTGGCCGCGGCAGGCGACGAGGTGGCCCGCCTCCTACTGCCTGTGGCCCGACAGCTCATCTCAGACCCGGACGCCGCGTTCGACCTGCTGCTCAGGATCGCCGCTGCCGCCCACGGCCTGGCAGTTTTCCTGCGGCAGGGCCTGTTCGGTGTGGGAAACGCCGCCCTCTCGGAGACCGAGGAGAAAGCCGCCCGCACGGCGCGGGCAATCGCGAGACAGGACGCCAGCTCGTGATCGCCCAAGAGGCGAACCCTGGCGCGCAGCCACAGGACAAGGAAGGGCAACGTTCGTGAGACTGACTCACCGGGACACGGAGCGAGACACAAGCTGAAGTCCCAGGTCGCAGCATCGTTTTGGAAACGGTCAGTGAGATCCCACAACCAGTTTAGGGTCCCACGCTGCGTGTCGTACTCTCAGCCTCCTGCCACATGGACGGCGCACATGGCGTCCCCGTGAGACTTGCCGATCCACGACGCCGAATGCGCTCCGACGGGTGGATGATCACCCATCTCCCGCCGGCTCGGGACTCGGAGTCGATCACATCGACAACGCCGACCTCTACCTCGGCCACGGCGGCGCCGCGCGTGCGAACACCCTGATCCGCGAGGCGCTTTCCCCTTACCAGGCCAACCTGGTCATCGCCACCGAGGTGGGCCCCCTCATCCGCCCCGAAGGTCTCCACCACGGGACCCCGGCCGACATGCGTGGCTTCGTCGAAGCCAACCTCGACGGTCTGGGCGTGGACCTTTGCGATCTCGCCTGCCTGCGCGTCGGGGCGATGACGCCCCCGCACGGCGAGTCGCTCGCTGAGCGCTTCGAGTCGCTGGCCGCGCTGGGCGAGCAGGGCCTGATCCGTCACCTCGGCCTCAGCAACGTCGACACCGCCCATCTCGCGGAGGCTCGCGCCACCGCACCGGTCGCCGCCGTGCAGAACCAGTCCCATGGCCGCCGCCATGACGTACGTCGCCCGCCGCACCGTCGAGTGGCGCGAGGCCCCGGACCCCGAGCTCCGGTCCGACCAGGCGGCGATCGTCGCGCCGGTCGCCGCCACCTCCTGTGACGTCGACTCCGCGATCCTGGCCGGACACGGCTTCATCGAGCTCCGTTCGCCCTTGGGCACGAGGGCGGCGCCCGCGTCGTCGACATCGGCGACACCGTGACCACCGTGGCACCCTGCGACCTCGTCGTCGTCCCCTGGTCCATCAACTGCGGCACCTGCGACAACTGCCGCGCCGGACTGACCGCCCACTGCGCGGCCGTACCGCACATGGCGATGTACGGCGCACCCATCGGCGGCAGCTGGGGCGGCCTCTTCTCCGACCTGCTCCGCGTTCCCTACGCGGACGCCATGCTGGCGCCGCTGCCCGCCGGCCTCGACCCGGTCGCGATGGCCTCTGCGAGCGACAACTGGTCCCTGTCCTGGCGTCTGGTCGCGCCGCACCTCAAGGCACGGCCCAGCGCCCGGGTACTGGTCGTCGCCCGCGGCAGCATCGGCCTGTACGTGTGCGACATCGCCCGCGCCGTCGGCGCATCCGACATCCTCTACGTCGACCCCGACCCCGAACACCGCAAGCTCGCCGAGAGCTTCGGCGCCCGCACCGCCGAGGCGATCGAACCGATTCGTCACGGCTTCGACCTGGCCGTCGAGGCCACCGGCCGCGTCGACCAGCTCGCCCTCGCCGTCAGGTCCCTGGCTTCCGAAGGCATCTGCGAATCGGCCGGCAATCACTTCCGCCCCGGCGAACTCCGCTGCTCGACATGTACCTCACCAGCAACGTTCGGACCCACATCCCCGACGCTCTCGAACTCGCCGCATCCGGCACGGTCGCCCCCGAACGGGTCGTCTCGCACGTGCTCGACTGGGAAGACCTCCCCCAGCCCTGCCGGAGAAACGCCTCAAGCCGGTCTTCGTCCGGGACACCACCCCGCCCACAGCCGCACGCTGACAACCGCGTCTCGGCCTCCGACACGTACACAGAGACATCGATGAACTCGCCCCAGACCACCAGCCGGCATGCGCCGCCGCCGGAAGTCCGGGCATGACCATCTCGCTCCGGATGCGGTATCACGGCCCGGTTCCCCTGGAGGCGCCCTTGCGGGTCATGGCCCGAGTCACGGGAACCGACGGCCGAAAGGTCTTCGTGGAAGGCTCGATCGCCACAGAAGAGGCCCCGTCCACCATCCTCGTTCGGGCGGACGGCATCTTCGTCGCACCAGGCCCGGAGGCCGCCCGCGCCCTCTTCCCTGCCCTCGACAACGCGAAGTAGCCCGTGCCGGGCAGGAAATGACACCGCTCTGAGACCGAGGGACCGGAGCACCCGCCCGAGATCGACCACATAGCTGTTGGTCAGGAGCGCGTCATGTGACGCGGCCGGTGAGAACCCACAACGACCCCATGAAGATCGGTGCTACATGATGGTTGCATGTGGGTGCAGCGAGTGATCGAACTGACCGGGTGGGAGCCGCTCGGGATCTCCGTCGACTGGGCGGCGATCGAGGGACAGCTGGGGGTTCCGCTGCCGGCGGACTACAAGGAGCTCTACGAGGCGTTCGGCGGCGGCGTCTTCAGTGATTCCGTCTACTTTCTGGCGCGTGACGAGGGCGTCTCGTTCGACTTCCTGACACAGTGGCGGGTCGCCCTGTCGGTCGACCAGGACGGCAAGTACGGAGACGTCTCCGCCGTCGATCCCTATGTGATCTACGCACCGGGTGGCAAGGGGTTGGTTGAGTGGGGCGCCACCGAATGGGCCGACCAGTACTGCTGGCTGATCGATGCCGCGCTGCCCGGCGAGTACCCCATCCTCGCGCGATCCGACGACGGCGGCCCATGGGACCGGTACGACATGTCCACCTCCGAGTTCCTCTACCGCGTCCTCGCCGATGCCGATTTCCAGCCGTTCGGGATCGCGCAGTACGACCTCGGCATGACGTTCGAGCCAGGCTCCGGAGCCCCCTTCGACGGGCAGCCGGTCTGACGGGCGGCTGCCCGTTCCACGTGCGTGAACATGACAGTGGGGTCATTTCACGTCGAGATCCGTGAACCATGGCAAGCGAGATCTTCGGGTCTCCAGGTGGTCACCGCGTCAGGCCCTCGGTCGGTCGGTGCTCGCCTGCCGGGTGGTCCATGAGGTGAGGATGCGCAGCGCGTCGTGGGAGGGGCTGCCGGGTTCGGCGGTCAGGATCATCAGGCGCTGTCCGGAGCCGTCGGGGCCGGTCCAGGTGTCGCAGTCGAGGGTGAGGTCGCCCACTATGTGGTGGCGGTAGTGCTTGGTGCCGTACCTGGCGCTGTTGACGCGGTGTTCGGCCCACCATGTGCGGAAGTCGGCGTCCTGGAGGGACAGTTCGCCGACGAGCTGGGCGAGGTCGGGATCGTCGGGGTCGGCCGCGGCTTCCATGCGCAGCGCGGCGACGGCTTCCCGGGCGTCGTGGGCCCAGTCCTGGTGCAGCTGCCGGACCACCGGGTTCATGAACAGCAGCCGCAGGTAGTTGCGCCTGTGGGCCGGGAGGGCGGAGAAGTCGGCGTAGAGGGCTACAGCGGCGGGGTTCCAGGCCAGGATGTCCAGGCGTTTGCCGAGGACGAGCGCGGGGGTTTCGGTGAGCTGATCGAGCAGCCGCCGCATGGCGGGACGCAGGCGTTGGGCGGGCCGACGGCGGGGTGAGCGGGCGTCGCTACGGCCGGCGAGTTCGTAGAGGTAGGTCTGCTGGTCGTCGTCGAGGCGCAGGGCGCGGGCCAGGGTGGTGAGCACAGATGCGGATGCCCGGACGCGGCCCTGTTCCAGCCGTGTGTAGTAGTCCACGCTGATGGCGGCGAGCTGGGCGACCTCCTCGCGGCGCAGTCCGGAGACTTTGCGGGCGGAGTCCGTCTCGGGGAGGCCGCACTCCCCCGGTGTCAGCTGGGCCCGGCGGGCCTTGAGGAAGGCGCCCAGCGCCCGGGAGTCGGAGTCTGCAGTCATGCTCTCCAGTGTCATCGCGCCGCGACGGCCACGGCAGACGCGTGAGGGGGCAGGTTCTTTCCCAGGCAGAACCTGGCTCTCCCGCTCGTGTGGAGGCTGCCGGAACGTGGAGGCGTCGCCCGGCAGGGTGCGGGCCCCGGGCCCGCCGCGCGGGTGCGCCACGACACGTCGTCACCGTCTCAGGAGAGTGCCTCACGGCCAGGACCACCGTCGGCTTCGACAGCGCCGGCCCTGTCGACGAAGGCATGCCCCGAAAGCTGGTCCGCCCTCGCCCCGTTCCCGGGCGTGTGGGTGCCGGTCCGGCGCGCTGCGGGTAGGTCGACGGTGGGGAGTCTGCCGCGCACCACGCTCTCGCCCGAGTGGGCGGGGTTCCCGTTGTTCTCCTGCGCCGAGACGTCGATCAGCGTGTAGCCCGAGAGGTCGATCCCCTCGGGAAGCGGCAGCGTGGCGCTGCCGTCCGGGCCGAGGACGCCCAGCGCGATGAGTCTGGTGCGGCTCCGGTCCATGAGCCACACCTCGTAGTAGCCGTCCGTGGGCGGCAGGCCTTTCACGGTCACCACGACCTGGCGGTCGGCTTCGACATCGCGGACCAGACGGACCGTACCGGCGGCCTGAGCCGCCACGAGGTGACGGCGCTGCCCGCAAGCGCCCCGACGGCGAGACTCGCGGCGGCGAGCAGCAGGGCGGGGCGGCGCAGCCAGGCGCGCTCCCGCCCAGCTGGGCGGCGCAGCCATGCGTGGCCGCGGGAGTGGTGGCCGTACGGATCAGGGGCGGTGGCGCCGCTCGCGGTCCGCGCCGCCGGGGATGTTGCCGGCCGGAGTTCTGCCGCGATCGAGCGCCACACCCGGTCGGGTGGGGCGGTCAGGAGGTCGTCGGTCGACACGGCGCGCGCGGCACGGACCACTTGGCGCAGTTGTTCGAGCTCCGTGCGGCACTGCGGGCATCGGTCGAGGTGGTCGCGCTGCTGCGCGGATGGTCGGGCGTCGGCTTCGAGGGCCAGGTCGGTCAGCTCGTCGGCGTCCAGATGTTCTGCCATGCCGCGCCTCCCCTCGTTTCGGCGAGGCGGCGGGAGCCGGTGGACGTGGGAGGGGTGAGCGCCGGGCGCAGGGCTCGGTGTCCGCCCTCGCGTCGGCCCGTGCGCGGACGGCAGCCGGTCGGCGACGGGTCATGATCTCCTCCGGGTCGGGCGCGGACAGCTGCTCGAGGATGCCAGGGATTCCTCAGCGGGCGGCCTCACTTCGGCCCCGCGTCCGGGACCGCCGTCACGATGAGGTTGTGCTGGTAGCCGCCCTGGTCCTCGTCGAACGGGGGTGCGCAGGTGATCAGGGTGAGTACCGGTTCGCCGGTCCTGGCGAAGGCCGAGGCGGGCAGGCGTTCCTTGGCCACCTCGGTGCGGGCGGCGACCCGGTAGGTGACCGGGGGCCCGGCGGCCCGCCGCACGGTCACCTCGTCGCCCGCGCGGACGTCGAAGAGGGCGGCGAAGGCGCCGAGGTCCCCCGAGCGGGAGTCCACGTGCCCCAGGACCACGGCGGAACCGGAGGGCTCTCCCGGAGCCGGGCCGTATCGGTACCAGCCGACGTCGTCCGGATTTTCGGGGATCTCCGCACTGCCGTCGAGGGCTGCGCCTACCGGCTCGACCTCGGCGCTCAGACCGACGCGCTCGATGTCGAGACGGCGGGGCGCGGCCGCGGGCCCCTGCCTCGCCGCCGCCGAAGGGCCGGCCGGCGCCGCGCGGACGGGCGGGGAGGACGGCGGCGCGACGGACGACCGTTGGTCGAACTCCGCGGCCGGTGGGAGGCTTTCGCCGGACGGCGCGAGAGCCAGCACCGCGGTTCCGGAGACGGCCAGCAGCGCGGTCGCCACTGTCTGAAGCCGCCGGAACCGCGGGGCCGGCCTGGTGTCAGACACGGCTGCCGGACACCACGCGGCGAGAGGTGAGCGCGCCGGCGAGGGCGAGCAGGCCGCCTCCGGCGGCGTAGGCCATCCAGGGCTCGCTCTTGTCGGTCGTTCCGGCGTTCACGCCCGAGGGCGCGGAGTGCATGCCGGTCAGGGTCTGCACCTTCAGGGCGAGGTTCTTGTCCTGGGCGCTGCCCCAGGCGTAGACGATGTTGGTGGTGCCCTCGGTGAGATTGAGGTCGGCGGGGCCGACGACCACGTCATCGGTACCGGCCAGCACGACATCCGCCGAGACGGTGCCGGCGTCCACGGTGCCGGTGTCCTCCTTGGGGTTCTCCAGCCCCGTGAACACCGGCTGGCCTCCGGCCCTGACGTCGACGGCCGGCGCGGCCGCGACGTGACGGACCGTCAGACGGGTCTTGCCGGCCTCCACCTTCGCGGTGTCGTTCACGAAGGCGTCCAACTGCGGCCTGCCGTCGGCGTTCAGGTGGGCCACGACGGTCGCATTTGCCCCTGCCGGGACCTCGACCGTCTTCTGGATGGCGGGCTGGCCCTTGGGATCCGCTCCCGCTTCGAAGACCTCGAGGTCGTACGAGCCGGCGGGCAGGGGTTGCGGCTTGGTGAGCTCGCCCGGCTTGAAGTCCGGAAGCAGTTCGTCACCGTTGGCGTACACGTCGACCGTCAGGCCGGGTACGGCGTGGAAGACGGAGACCATGGCCTGGTCGTCGTCGGCGGCCGTCGCGGTTCCCGCGCCGCCCAGTGCGAGCGCGAACACGCCGAGGGTAGCCGCCGCGACCAGAGGAGTCCGGGAGTTCATCACTGTTGTCCCTTCGAACCGCTCACTGCCTGCGAGTGAGTTCACAGGGTCTTCTCCGGGCGCCTCCGGGGAGGATGCAGGCTTTTCGCGGGCCGGTGTGTTTGCGTGCGCAGGGCTCGCCGTTTCGATGCGCGAACGATGCGTCTTGCGATCGCGCATCGTTTCGGAGGACGGTCGTGCCGACGCTGATCCTCGATCCGGGAGCTCGCCATGGCTTCTACTCGGCCCGCCGTACACCTGAGCGCCGACGCTGAGCACACGTGTCCGCGCCAGACCGGACCGGTCGGTACGTCCGGTCCGCCGCCACCGCACGAGGAGACTCCCGCCGACGCCGAGCTCGCCCGGCGGTTCCGCGCCGGAGACGAGCAGGCCCTCGCCCTGGCGTACCGGCAGTGGGGCGCACTCGTGCACACGCTCGCCCGGCGCTCCCTGAACGACGCCCAGGACGCCGAGGACGTCACCCAGCAGGTCTTCCTGGCCGCCTGGCGCGGACGCGCGGGGTACCGGCCCGAGCGCGGCGCGCTGGGCGGCTGGCTCGTCGGCATCGCCCGCCACGCCATCGCGGACGCCCACGCGGCGCGGGCCCGTCGGGCCGAGATCGAGAACGCGTCCGCGGCGATGCACGAGGAGGCGGCAGTGCACTGGGGCGTCGACGAGAGCGAGGCCGCCGTCCTGCGCGTCCTCGTGCTGCAGCAACTCCAGCACCTGACTTTTGTGCAGCGGCGTCTGCTGGGGATGGCCGTCTACGGCGACATGACCCAGGTGCAGATCGCCGAGCACGAGGGGCTCCCTCTGGGCACGGTGAAGAGTCACATCCGGCGGGCCCTGCTCTCGCTGCGCCGTGTGATGGCCCCCCAGGCCTGACCGCGTTGCCGTCCTGGAGCCGATGATGGAACCGCACGAGACGTCTTTGCACGCATATCTCAGCTACGCGGACCCCCCGCGGCCATCGCCTGGCTGGAGGCGCTCGGATTCGTCGCGACGTCACGCGTGGACGGCGAGGGCGGTCGCGTCGTCCACTCCGAGCTGTGTCTGGGACGGGCCGCCGTGATGGTCGCGAGTCCGATGCCGCGTACAACGTTTCCCCGCTGCGCGGCGCGTCGACCGGAACCGGCGTCTACCTGGCGTCGCCGGACGTCGACGTGCTCTACGACCGCGCCGTGCGCGCGGGCGGCCGACCGGTGTTGCCTCCGGAGGACACCGGATGGGGCGCCCGTCGCGCCCGGGTCCTCGACCCCGAAGGCCGCGAGTGGAGTTTCGGTAGCCACCGACCTGGCCGGGGCCGGACCAGGTGAACGCAGCTGCCGTACCCGAGCGGCTCGGTCCGCCGGAGCGCATCCGTGTCCCGCCCGGATCGCGAACACACCACGTGCCCCAAGGCCGGGCATGTCCGCTACGGCGGTGGAGGCAGAGGATGGACGTCACCAAGGACCGCAGCGCCGGGCCCGGCATCACGACCGGTGCACTCGCGCGCAGGCTCGGCATCTCCCCCACCACCTTGCGGTCGTGGGGCCGCCGCTACGGGCTGGGACCGGCGACGAGGGCAGAGGGACGTCACCGGCGCTGGACGGCCGAGGACGTCGCGATGGTGCGGGAGATGTGCCGTCTGACCGCGGAGGGCGTCCCCCCTGCGGAGGCGGCCCGCGTCGCGCAGATCCGGGCCACGGACGGCCACGCCGCCGAAGAGGCCCCGGCGGACACGGCCCCCCGCCCGCTCGCACCGGTCGGCGAGCCGTCGTCCGGCCCCGACACTGCCCCGGAAGGCTCCCCGTCCCTCGCGGACTCACGCCGACGGTGCCGGGCACTCGCCCAGGCGGCGGTCCGGATGGACGCCGAAGCCGTGCACGAGCGGATCACTGCGGCCATCGAGTCGTACGGCCTGGTCACCGCATGGGAGGAGGTGCTCGCCCCGACCATGCGATCGGTCGGGCGCGCATGGGAGTCCTCCGACGACCGGTACGTGGAGGTGGAACACCTGCTCTCCTGGCACGTCTCCGCGGCCCTCTGCCACGCCTACGCGCGCTCGGTCGCCCGGAACGGGCCCGCAAGCTCGCCTCCGGTTCTCCTGGCGTGTCTGCCGGGCGAGCAGCACACCCTCCCGCTGGAGGCGCTCACCGCGGTGCTGGCGGAGCACGGCCGGCGCGTTCTGATGCTGGGCGGTTCGGTCCCGGTCGCGGCCCTGGAGGCCACCGTACGGAGGATCGCTCCCGCCGCCGTCGCTCTGTGGTCGCAGTCCCGCAGCACCGCCGACCTTCCGCTCGCCCGTCACCTCGCGGCCTTCCGCTGGGGCATCCACGGCGCCCGCACTCGCAGTCAGATCTTGCTGTGCGGCCCGGGATGGGGCCTGCGCTCGGATCCGGGTCTCCTGCGGCCGCACGGACTGGGCGACGCGGTCCGGATCATGGTCTCCGCGAGCCGGCCCGGCGACGACGTGCCGTCCGCGAGCGAGGAGCACGCACCGGAGTCCCCGTGAACCGCGGCGACGGACGCCCCGGCCGTCCACTGCCTGGGCGCCGACGTCGTTGCTTCACCGTTCTGAGGTCCGCCAGGGGTGCGGAGGGCAGCGGACGCGGTGACGCGCCACGCCCGTGATGCCCAGGCCGCCGTTCCTCGTGGCCTCGGCGAAAGCGCCGGGCGCTGGTGCTGCGTTGCGGCGGAGCGCGATCCGGACGCACCCCTCCCGGCCGTCCGCCCGGACGGTGGCGCCGAGGATGCGGCATCCAGGTGCAGCGCCCAACCAGCCGCAGCCAGAGCACCCGCCGCACCCACGACAGCGCCGGTCAACCCCTCGGGGCCGGCCACCGGCATCCCGCGCATTCCTGGACGCCGGGACCGCGACCGGAGTGACCCTGAGGAACATGGTCGACGGCGAGGAGAGGACCATCACCGCCCGGGCGGTCGTCGTGGCCGCGGACGCCCTGCGCACCCCGCAGCTGCTGCACGCCTCCGGCATCCGCCCGCCCGCTCTGGGCCGCTACCTCAACGACCAGCCGCAGATCGTCCATGCCGCCCGCCTGCCCGACGGCGTCGTCACCGCCCATGGCGCCGTCACGGACCGCACCCGCGACGAAGACGGCGCCATCGTGCCCCAGAGCGGTGTCAGCTGGGTTCCCTACACCGACGCACATCCCTTCCAGGGCCAGGTGATGCAGCTCGACGCGTCGCCCCTCCCGCTCGCCGACGACACGACCGTCGAGCCCGGCGCCGTCGTGGGGCTGGGCTGGTTCTGCGCCAAGGACATCACCGCCGAGGACCGCGTCGAGTTCGACGACACCACGGCCGACGCCTACGGCCTGCCCGCCATGCGCGTCCACTACCGCTACACCGAGCGG
The DNA here is from genome assembly GCF_044548445.1 of Streptomyces sp. NPDC052016. Classification (NCBI taxonomy): domain Bacteria; kingdom Bacillati; phylum Actinomycetota; class Actinomycetes; order Kitasatosporales; family Streptomycetaceae; genus Streptomyces; species Streptomyces sp. NPDC052016. Next base: position 151,675 of record NZ_JBIUBX010000004.1, on the reverse strand, counting down.
GATCTGTCCACCATCGAACAGCCCAAGGAGGCCATCGCCGAAGCGGCAACGGCCGTGGGGATCCCCCTGGGCGACTCCCCCGTCCTCCTGCCCGCGGGCAGCTCGCTGCACTACCAGGGCACCACGCGCATGGGGCCTGCCGACGACGGCACCAGCGTCTGCGACAGTCACAGCCGGGTCTGGAACACCCGGGGCCTCTGGGTCGCGGGCAACAACGTCATCCCGACCGCCACCGCCTGCAACCCGACGCTGACCTCCGTCGCCCTCGCCGTCCGAGGCGCCGGCCCGCTCCTGGACCACCTGCACTCCGCTGCCGGACACGACGCGCCGATCCGCCGGGCAGCGGTCGGCACTGCCTGAGCCGCGTCCGCGTGGCAGCGGTCCGAAGTCGTCGACGGCGACGCCGGCTCCAGTACCGCTCAACTCCTGCGCCTTCGCCCGCAGCGCCCACGGGCGAAGGCCGCTCGCCGTGTGGCGTCGGTGTCCGTCGCGCTCTCCACCACGACGAGGGCCCAGGGTTCAGGCGCTACGCATCGGGAGACGAGCGAGTACGGAGCGAGGAAACCAGGTCGACGGCAGTCACTGCTGTAACGGATCATGCGTTCATGCCGTTGCGAGACACCCTTGCCCGAGTCGATGCGGACCTGGCCGCCGGCCGGGTTCCGGTCGCGCGCCAGCGCCTGCGCGGGCTGGTGTCGTCCTTTCCGAACGATCTGATGCTTCGTCGCCGCCTGGCCGAGGTCTACCGCCTGTACGCGGAGCCTGCGGAAGCGGGCCGTTGGATGTACCTCGAGCGGGACCGGGACGAAGCCGAGACCTCCGCCTTCGAGGCGCGGTACCGCACAGCGCCGCAGCGCATGCGGGCACTCGCCTGGCACGGTCCTGAGTCGCTCGCCCGAACGGCCTTCGCCGAGGAGCAACTGGCCGCGGTACGGGCAGCCTGCTCCGAAGCCGTGGGACACCCCGTCGACTGGGACACGGCGCCATCCGCCGGGAAGGAGGACAGCAGGGCGAGCTCGTTCGCCGACTTCCTGGCGGGGGCCGGATGTCTGGTGGCGCTCCTTGCGTTCCTCGCGATCTGGGTGAACGGACTCGTTGCCCTCTTCGACTGACGCCGGTCACCCGCAATAGTCGCGGCCGCTGTGTTCACCGCTGAGCCCACGTCAGTTCGGCAAACCGATCGCCGCGCTGCGCCCAGCCGACCGAACGTTCTCCCGCCTGCCCGGCTGTCCGGGGGAGGCCGTAGGGTCCCCGCCATGCTGGAGAGTCCTGATGTGTCGGTGGCACTCGGAAGCGGGGTGCACAACCGGTCGCAGGCCTGGGACTTCGTGCGCTGGTTCGCTGGTCAGTGGTCAGGTCGCCCTCTGCGGCGCGAAGACGGTTGCGCGGAGGAAGAGCTGACAGCCGCGGAAGGCGGTCTCGGCTTCCAACTCCCCGCCGCCTTGCGAGAGGGATACGCGCTTTTGGGCCACCGAGACGACCTGACCCGGCAGCAGGACCCCTTGGTCCCACCGGCCGGGCTCTATGTCGACGACGCCCTGGGCGGCGTCCTGGTCTTTCGTCGCGAGAACCAGGACTGCGCGTCCTGGGCGATTCCCCTCGACCGGTTCGAGCAGGACGATCCTCCGGTGGTGGTGGAATCCCACCAGGGCTGGATTCCCTTCCTCGACCGGATGTCCCTGGCGTGGGTCGAGCTGGTGCTGAGCGAGTCACTCTTCGGAGCCGACAGCCTGTACGACGCCTGTGAGCTGCCGGACGCGCTGGTGCCGAGCCTCCAGGCTCGCTACTCCCCCGTCAACCTCCCTGACTATCCGATGTGGGCGAGCGAGGAGGACTCGCCGGTGCGCTGGTATGCGGCCACTGGCCGATTGCTGCGCCGGGACGGTGCGCAGGACCACTGCTGGATCCATGCACGCGGTCACGCGGTAGCCGATCTCGAGGTGATCCGCGCAGACCTCCCCGGCCGCTGGGTCGGCTGACCCGCGGCCCCAGCGGCGCCGGGGGTGGTGATGCGGCCGGCGTGAGGGACCGGCCAAGGGCATCGCGGGCGACGTCGCAGGTCCGGCGGCGCTCGTCGTCTTGCGGGCGGCGCCTCACCTGAGGCGGGTACCGGCGCCGCTGACACGGACGCGCGGGTCACCCGCGCGCAGCGTCACCGTGAGTTCGCCGGGGCGGCCCATGTCCTCGCCCTGGTACAGGGTGAGGACGGCGTCCTCGGGGACCAGGCCGAGCTCACGGGCGTACGCACCGAACGCGGCGGCTGCGGCGCCGGTCGCCGGGTCCTCGACGACACCGCCGACGGGGAACGGGTCACGGACATGGAAGACGGTGGCCGACTCCCGCCACACCAGCTGGAGCGTCGTCAGATCCAAGCGGTGCATCAGGGCTTCGAGGCGCGCGAAGTCGTAGGAGAGATCTGCCAGGCGGGCGCGCGTCGCCGCAGCGAGGACGAGGTGGCGGGCGCCGGCGAAGGCGATGTGGGGCGGGAGGGACGGGTCCAGATCGGCGGCCGGCCAGCCGAGCGCGGCGAGCGCCTCGGTGAGGTCGGCGTCGGCGACCTCCTCGATGTGCGGCTCGACACTGGTGAGGGTGGCCCTGACCGTGCCGCCCTCCTCGGACACCTCCACCGGCACGGTCCCGGCGCGCGTCGCGAACACCAGCTTCCCGGAACCGATCCGCTCGGCGAGCGCCACGGCGGCGGCGACCGTGGCGTGCCCGCAGAACGGCACCTCGGCCTTGGGGCTGAAGTAGCGGATGCTGTACGCCCGTCCCTCCTGGCCGTCGAGGCCCTCTGGGGGTGCGGTCAGGAACGCGGACTCCGAGTATCCGAGGTCGGCGGCGATGGCCAGCATGTCGCTGTCGTCCAGGCCGGTGGCATCCAGAACGATGCCGGCGGGGTTTCCGCCCTCGGGGACGTTGGAGAAGGCGGTGTATCGCAGCACCTCGGGCCGCGGCGCGTTCGTCGTCATGATCGTGCCAACGTGGGGCGCGGCCGAGTCTGTTCCCGGACACGGGCGGAGGCTGGGGCCTGCCCTGCCAGGTCACCCACCTCGTACGGGGGCCCGTGCTCGGCCATGAGCCTGAAAGGTGCGCGGAACAGCTGGCGATTCTGCTCGGCCGGCAGTGCGCCTGCTCCAGGTTCCGGTGCGACGCGCAGCCGTGGGTCGACCTCCCGTACAACCTGGGCGTAGAGTCCCTCGTTGCCGTTGACGTGGCGCAAAGCGGTCGGTGCGCCAGTCCGGCGGTACGGGCGATCTCTTCGATGGTGACTGCCGCACAGGGGCGCTGTGCGAAGGCATGCACAGCAGCGGAGATCCGGCGGAGACAAGGCCGAGGATCGACTGCCCCCGCTGCGCCGGCGTGGCCGACAGGGGGCTGGGGAGGAAGAACATGCTGGAGGCGGTGGGGCTCTCGGTCGCCGAGACGGATGTGTACCGCGCGCTCGTCGTCGCCGTCACGGCGTCGGCGGGCGAAGTGGCCACGGCGACGGGGTTCGACGCCCGGACCGCCGAGCGGTTGCTCGGCGCGCTGGAGGAGAAGGGGCTGGCCCGTGGGGTGGAGGGCGTCTCGGGGCGGTTCGCCGCCAATCCGCCGGACGTGGCCCTGCTGCCGCGGCTCGAGCGCCGCGCCGACGAGCTCGGCAAGGCCCGCGCGGCCGTGTCCGAGCTGATGGAGACCTTTCGGCGCAACGCCTGGATCCGCGACGCGGGTGAGGTGGTCGAGTTCGTCACCGGGGCCGGTGCGCTGCGCCAGCGGCTGAGGCAGGTCCAGGACAGCGCACGTGAAGAGCTGCTGTGGTTCTGCAGGGCGCAGTACGTCGCCATGCCGTCCGGCACGAACCAGGCCGAGTTCGACGCCCTGGCGCGCGGCGTGAACTACCGGGTCCTGTACGAGCAGGCCTACTTCGACGACACCGGCGGAATGGAGAACATCGCCAGGGCGGTGCGGGCCGGGGAGGCGGCGCGTGCGGTGCCGACGTTGCCGCTGCGGATGGCGATCGCCGACCGGTGCGTGGCGATCTGTCCGCTGGCTCCGGCCGGTCCGGCGGGTGACCCGCGCGAGGTGACGGCGGTCGTCGTGCGGGGCAGCAGTCTGCTGGAAGCACTGGTCGCGCTGTTCGAACGGTACTGGGACATCGGGGCTCCGCTGCGGGTGACTCCGGAGGGCCGGATCGGCGCACACATGCTGGAATCCGATGCCGACTCCCTGACGGTGGACGACCAGCGCCTGCTGTCCCTGATGGTCGCGGGCATCACGGACGAGTCGATCGCCGGGCAGCTCGGCATCAGCAGACGCACCGTCCAGCGCCGCATCCAGCACCTGATGACCATCGCCGGTGTCGCGACCCGCATGCAGCTCGGCTGGCAGGCCGCGCGCCGCAACTGGGTCTGAGCGGGAGAGACGGCGGTGCGGCCGACGGACATCGCCGGCCGCACCACCTCGGAGCGGTGACTCTCTCAGCCCTGCTGCAGGTAGGCCCGTGTCACGGTCTGCCGCACACTGTTGCCGGCGGCGTCATGGGCGGTGACCCGGAGTGTCACGTACGCGTCGCCGCGCACGCCGGACGGCCGTGTGACGGTCGCCTCGTAGGCGTTGGCCCCTCGGTCGCGCAGCGAGGCGCGGCTCCAGGTCCGGCCGTCGTCGTACGAGGCCTCGACCCGCATGACCACGCCCTTCGGCGCGGCGAGGCCGTCCTGAGCGCGGACCGCCAGCCGAACGGCGTGCGTACGGCCGGACTTGACCTCGTTGCGCTCGTCCACCGGGACGTCGTAGTCGAGCTGGAGCAGCGGGAGCAGCTTCGCCTCGCCGCCGGCAGCGGACCGGAACGACCAGGACGTCTCGGTCGCGGTGCCGTACGCCCACTCATCCGACGTCCGGCTGGTCGACAGGTCCAGCCGGTAGTCGGCCGCCCCGGCGGGCACCTCGAAGTCCGTCCAGGCGCTGTCCGCCTCGGCGATCTCCTTGCCGTCGCGGAAGAGGACCGCCTTCGCCGTGTCGCCCTGCTGGGAGACGCCGGCGCCCGTGCCGACGCCGCCGTCGCCGCCCGAGCTCGCGAGCTTGCGCGACCAGTGCCCGGACGTCGAGTCGGTGAACTCCGGTATGCGCAGGGCCAGGACGTTCCCGTCCTGGACGGAGGCGAGACCGGCGCCGCGCGGGATCGACGGACGCACGACCGACGCGTTCCAGGTCTCCCGCAGTTGCTCACCGGCACGGTAGGTGCGCGGGGCGCTGCGCATCCCGACCGTCAGTTCGCGGTCCTGGCTGATGGTCTCGTGGTGCACCTTGTGCTCCCAGGCGGTGTTCCCCGCCGAGACGTACTCGGTGCGCTCGAAGCCCGTCGGGACGAACCGGGAGTACTGGAGCCAGGCGAAGTCCTGGTACGGACGCCGGGCGAACCGCTGCTCGGACGCCCACGGCGTACCGCCGTTGTCGGCGTACGTGGTGCGGATGACGGCGCTGTTGTCCTCCGTCACGGTGTGCACCACCTTGCTGGGGATGCGCTGCGAGGAGACCTGCATGACGTCGTACAGGTAAGGACTGCGTGCGGTGCCCGTGAAGTGCACCTGCGTCCTGCGGTCCTTGATGCGCTTCAGCAACTCGGCGCCCGCGTCGGCGCCGATCCTGACGGCGGGCAGCGCCCAGCGGTCGCCGGTGGGCTCCCAACGGGTCCACGGCTGGTCGCTGAAGTGGACGAGGGCCACGGCCGCGACCCCGGCCTCGGCGGCCTTCGTCAGCGTGTCCGGCTCGTAGACGTTGTCGCGGTTGGTCACCACGGCGAGCTTGCCGCGGGCGCGGTCGAAGCGCGGCGCGGAGAGATCCCCCGCGTCGACGGCGGTCAGACGCCGGCCGCGGTCGTCGAAGAGCGGCGACTGGGGCATGTAGTAGGCCCGCAGGCCGATGCCGGACCCGGGGACCTCGGCCCGCAGGAGCGGTGCGACGAGCTGCCAGCGGGAGGCGAACTCGAAGGTGCCGTCGGTGACTTCGGCGGTGGGGCTGACGTAGATCCGTTCGGCGCTGTCGAAGTACATGACGCCCTGCGTCAGACCGACACCGTCGATCTCCCGGTGCATCTGGTAGCTCAGGATGCCGCGCTGTTCCGCCGGACGCGGGGTGCGGATCTCCACCTTGGTGGTCTTGCGCTCGTCGAGCGTGACCGCCGTGTCCTTGGTCACCTTCACCTCGGGCAGGATCACATGGCGCAGCTCCGAGCCGTCCGATGCGATGGAGGGAAGATCGAGCTGGTAGGTGCCTTCCTCGACCTCGGCGATGCCCCGGTCCTCGTCGGCGTACCGGACGAACCCGTCGGTCCCCCAGATCGTCGGCAGCGCGCCGGAGCGGTTGCCCTTGGTGTCGTAGGTGGTGACCGTGAGGCGGTGGACGGGGCCCTTGACCAGCAGGCTCAGCGTGGTGTGGACCTTCACCTCGCCGTCGGCGGAAGTGGCGGTCGCATAGCCGTAGTAGGCGCCCCGCTGGAGGCGGGAGGGGTCGACCGTCACGGGCACGTCGACGGTCTGGCCCGCCGCGACCCGCACCGAGTCCGTGCCGGGGCGCACCGCGCCCTCGGCGGCCTCACGGCCCGAGGTGGTGGCCAGCCGGACGTCGAGCGTGAGCGTGAGGTCCTCGCCGGAGTGGTTGGTGTAGCGGACGTTCGTCGAGCGGGGGCTGCCGCCACCGGTCTCGTACGTGCCGAGAGCGACGGTTCCGGTCGCGGTGAGCGGTCCCAGCACGGCGGCGGCGACGTCGACGCGGCCACCGCCCTGTTCGATGACCTTCTGGCCGGCGATGGTGCGGGAGGTGCTCACCAGCGCGTCCTTCAGCTGCTGCGGGCCCCAGTTCGGGTACCGCTGGGCGAGGAGGGCCGCGACGCCGGCGACATGCGGGGTGGCCATCGACGTGCCGGACGCCGCTACGTAGTGCTCGTCGACCGGGTGACCCATCGTGGTGCCGGCCGCGCGTGCCGCGACGATGTCGACTCCGGGCGCGGTCACGTCGGGCTTGACGGCCTTGTCTCCCAGGCGCGGGCCCCGGCTCGAGAACGAGGCGAGGGAGTCGTCGCGGTCGACCGCGCCGACGGTGAGGGCCGCGTCCGCCGCGCCGGGCGAGCCGACGGTGCTCTGCCCCAGCTCACCGGCGTTTCCGGCCGCCACCACGAAGAGCGTGCCGGTGCTTTCGGTCAGCGCGTTCAGGGCCAGGCTCATCGGGTCCTGGCCGTCGCCGGCGCTCTCCGAGCCGAGGCTCATGTTGACCACCTTGGCGCCCTGGGCCGCCGCCCACTCCATACCGGCGACGACCTGGGACTCGGTGCCGTAGCCGTCGTCGCCGAGGACCTTGCCGATCAGCAGGTCGGCCTCCGGTGCCACGCCCTTGCGCGTGCCGCCGGACGCGGCGCCGCTGCCTGCGACGATCGAGGCCACATGGGTGCCGTGGCCGAAGGCGTCGCCGGTGCCGGAGCTGCCGGAGAAGTCCTCCGCCCGAGCGATACGGCCTGCCAGGTCGGGGTGGGACGCGTCGGCGCCGGTGTCCAGGACGGCGACCTTGACGGACTTGCCCCGCAGCCCGGCCTGCCATGCGGCCGGCGTGCCGATCTGGGCGGTGCTGCGGTCCAGGGAGGGCCGGACGCGGCTGTCCAGCCACACCTTGGGCGTGCCCTGGGCACGGGCGCCGTCCTTCGAGGCGCCGGAGGCCAGGTGCTTCCAGAACGCGCCGAGGTCGTTGTCGGCGACGCGGAGCGACAGCGCATTGATGCTGTCGAGCCGTTGTGCGGGGGCGCCGTCGTCGGCGAGACGGGTGAGCCGGCTCATGGTGCCGTCCGCGACGTTCGCGCCCTGCTCCACGATCAGCGGCAGCGCGTCGGTGTGAGCCTCGTCGTACTGCTGGGAGACGAGCGCGGTCACATCGAACAGATCGCGGTCCAGCCGTCCGGTGGCGACCAGGTCCGCGGCGTCCGACGGGATGACCGAAAGGTGTCCGTCCTGCTCGATGGTGCGGAACAGCACTCCCCGCCGCCCGGTGCCGGGCTCGACGGAGGCTGTGCTCCTGCCCGCGGCACCCGTGGTGACCGTCACCCGGTCACCGGTTATCAGCCGCACGGTCGCGGTCTTCCCCATGACGGCGGTCCCAAACGGCGCCGCGTCCGCGGTGCCGGTCCGTGCCGATACCGGTGGCACGGCGCCGACGCTCAGTACGAGCCCCACGGCAGTCGCCACCAGTAGGCGGGTTCTTTTCATTCACTCCCAGCCTTCCACTCAGCGCGAAAAGGTGTTCACGCGCTGGACAGAATCCGGTGAGCGAGGAGGGCCTGTCACTGGATTTCCGTGGCAGGGATGGGCCCTGTCCCAATGGCGACACGGGCCCGGCTCGTCATGGCGACGACGGCGGGAAGGCGCCGACCCCAGCGAGGCCTGATGGCACGTCATCGGGAGTCGACAACGGTCCGACCGACGCATGCTTGTCTCCCCCCTCTGGCAGGATGCTGCGCCGACGCCTGCGATGCAGAGGTCTTGCCCGGAGCCGAGTATCGACTTCCCTTCCCATACACCTGGTTGAGGTCCGGGGCAGACAACAGTTCGCCGAAGCCCTCTGCACCGGAGGGCCTTCCGCCCACCGACGTGATGGTGAGCAGTTTGCGCCGCTCGACGCCCGGGGCAGTGACGCTGCCTGGTCGAACGCGGTCTCATCAGCCGACCGCGAACGGCCACCGCCTCCTCAACGTGCTTCAGTCCGACCGCCTGCTGCGCAGGCCCGGAGTTGGGGAAGGCGCGGGTCGAACCGCCATGTCAACGACACCACTGGCGGGGTACGGCAGCTGATGCCGTGCCGACGGTGTCGGGCACCGGATCAAAGCGACGAGAAGGGTTGCGGCGATCCCGTCGGCCACCACGGACATCGCGGTACTGATTCCGGCTGCGGCCGCGATGCGCAGGCGATCGCCGGTGAGGTCGTCGAGACCGGCGGTCGCTACAAGGACGAGGAGGGCGAGGCCGACTGTGGCACCGACGCCGGCGAGTTTCACCTCGAACGCATCGGCGTCCGGCCCCGGACGCCTGCCGGGCCGTGGCTCAGGCGTCGATGATGACGGGGATGATGAGGGGCTTGCGGCGGTGCGTGCGGAACGCCCAGTTCGCCACGGCGCGGGCGATGAGTTGTTCGAGTTGTGTGCGCGTCCCCGACGCCTTCCTCGGCCGCTGTGGCCAGAGTCTTCTCGATGACGGGGATGACCGGCTCGAAAGTGGTGTCGTCGTGGACGAAGCCGCGGGCCAGGAAGTCGGGGGCCTCGGCGAGGGCGCCGGTGTCCGCGTCGACGATCGCCACCACCGTGACGACGCCTTCCTCTGCGAGGGTGAGGCGGTCCTTGAGGGAGGCTTCGGTGGCGCCGCCGACTTCCATGCCGTCCACGTAGACGTTGCCGGCGGGGACCTTGCCGGTGATGGACGCGCGCCCGTCGACGAGGTCGACGACGACGCCGTCCTCGGCGATGACGACCCGTTCGGGATCGACGCCGGTACGGATGGCGAGGTCGCCGTTGGCCCGCAGGTGGCGCCATTCGCCGTGCACGGGCATGACGTTGCGCGGTTTGACGATGTTGTAGCAGTAGACGAGTTCACCGGCGCTGGCGTGCCCGGAGACGTGCACCTTGGCGTTGCCCTTGTGGACCACGTGGGCACCCCACCGTGTGAGCCCGTTGATCACCCGGTAGATGGCGTTCTCGTTGCCGGGGATGAGGGAGCTGGCGAGCAGGACGGTGTCACCCTTGCCGATGCGGATCATGTGGTCGCGGTTGGCCATCCGTGACAGCGCGGCCATCGGTTCGCCCTGGGAGCCGGTGCACACCAGAGTGATCTTGTGGTCCGGGAGCTTCTCCAGCTCCTTCGTGCTCACGACCAGACCGGACGGGACCTTCAGATAGCCCAGGTCGCGGGCGATGCCCATGTTGCGGACCATCGACCGGCCGACGAAGGCGACCTTGCGGCCGTGCTGGTGGGCGGCGTCCAGGATCTGCTGGATACGGTGCACATGGCTGGCGAAACTGGAGACGATGACCCTGCGCGGCGCGGTGCGCATCACCTGCTCGATCGCCGGGTTCAGCTCACGCTCGGAGGTGGTGAAGCCGGGTACTTCGGCGTTGGTGGAGTCGGTGAGGAACAGGTCCACGCCCTCCTCGCCGAGACGGGCGAAGGCGCGCAGATCGGTGATGCGGTCATCGAGAGGGAACTGGTCCATCTTGAAGTCGCCGGTGTGCAGCACCATCCCGGCGCCGGTGCGGATCGCGACCGCGAGGCTGTCCGGGATGGAGTGGTTGACCGCGACGAACTCGCAGTCGAAGGGCCCGAAGCCGCGCCGGTCGCCCTCCCGCACACGCACTGTGCGCGGCCGGATGCCGTGTTCCTTCAGCTTGGCCTCCAGGAACGCCAGCGTCAGCTTGGAGCCGACGACGGGAATGTCGGACCGCTCGCGCAGCAGATACGGCACACCGCCGATGTGGTCCTCGTGGCCGTGGGTGAGGACCAGGGCCACGACGTCGTCCAAGCGGTCCCGGATCGAGGTGAAGTCCGGCAGGATCACGTCCACGCCGGGCTGGGTCTCCTCGGGGAACAGCACGCCACAGTCGACGATGAGCAGCTTGCCGGCATGCTCGAAGACAGTCATGTTGCGGCCGATCTCACCCAGGCCGCCCAGGGCGGTGACCCGCAGCCCTCCTTCGGGAAGGGGCGGGGCGGCTTTCAGTTCGGGGTGCGGATGACTCATACCTTGACGCTACCGGAGAGTGGGAGGGGGTGATCCATTACCTGTGCGATCTCTTCCTCCCGACAGGGTCGGGGGCACCACAACGGGTACCCGGGATCGATCGGATCACACCGGCGGCCGGGACAGTGCCGGCGGAAGGCGGTACCGCCTTCCGCCGGTGAGCCGTAGGCCCCGCCGCCCGTCCTGCGTCTGCTCCAGCTTGGAACCTCACTGCCGAACTCCCCGGCACGCGCGCCGCAGTCCGACGCCTTCACCGAGGGCGCCGCTCGATACAGCACTGCTGGTACCGCCACCGCGTCAACTGCGGTCCTGCTCACGGCGGCCCCTCATCACCGTGGGCCACCCGGTCCGGTCGTCAGCCCCGTCGCCGTTGTGCAACAAGCCGGCTTCGAAACCCGACCACCGCACCGTCATGGGTGTACTGCTGCCGGCAGCGTGTCTGCCGGGCCCTGTTCGATCTCGACTACGAGAGAAACCACCATCATGCGGACACCGAACGTCTACTCCAGCGAGTATGCATTGAGCGCGCTCGACGATGAGGTATCTCTCTGAGCCGATCTGCGGGTGCTTGGGACCGTCCGCAGCACAGGTCCGACACACGGATGGGAACCAGAGCGTCCGCCGAGCTTCCCGCGGCGCCGCCGACCGGCCCGGCGCGTCGACTGCGATTCTTCGGTCCCCTTCGGCAAGCACGGCGGGTTCCGCCGGGTTGGCGGGCCGGGGCACAGGGATCGGGTGGGCAAGCGCCGGGCATGGACGCTCCGGAGATCAGGGTGACCTCGATGAACGCGATGTCCGTCAACGCCGTAACGATGCGGTCCGCCGCGGCCGTTGCCAACGCACGCGCAACCGCACGAGGCTTCCTCGAAGACCTGCGGCAGCCGACCTGAGGAGCCGCGGACACCGCGGTCCTGATCGTGTCCGGGCTCCTCACCAACGCATCGCGCCACGGGCGCGGGCACCTGCACACTGGAACTGACGGCCCACCCGGACACCATCGAGGCGGCCGTCCACGATCCCGGCTCGCAGGTGCCACAGATGCGCACCCCTGACCTGTATTGCGACACCGGGGAAGCCGAGTGCGCGCCTCTGGCCCGGTAGTGCCACCACCCAAGCCGCCCGGACGGGCCGATGCATAGAATCCGATCTCATGCCGAAGCCTGACGAGCTGATCGTTGACATCGCCGCCCTTGTGGAGTCCGGGCAGAGCAATCAGATGTCCCTCACCGTGGTCACCGGTGGTGCTGTCATCACCGGCCGCCTGGCCCCCGAAGCCGTGTGGAGGCAGAGGGTGTCGGAGGTACTGATGGATTCCGCCCACCTGGGCGACTTCTCCGCTGTCTTCGACACCCCCACGAAGAAGGACGGGCCGCCCACACATCTGCACTTCCATCTCGCCCGGATCCTTCAGGGCGCTGTGGGGATCCCGGAGACGGGCGGAATGTACCGCGTTGCGATCGAGGACGTCAGTGCCTGGACCGTGGGTGACTTCAGCTACTCCGACCACTGACCCACTGAGCCTCTGCCGTGCCGGAAGCGCACGGCACGCAGTGAGGGCCCGACCGGCGCGCACCGGTCGGGCCCTCACTCATACAAGAGCGCATACACATCGACTCCTCCCCGTGCCGCCGACCGTTGTTGCGACGTTCGTCCGGGAGAGTCGTTCCAGGAGCACGCGCCTCTCAGCCTCTCCCTGCCCGGGCCCCGGGGCGGCTTCCCGTGCTCAGGAGGGGGTGGCGAGCACGCGGTTGAGCGCGCTGCCGGGGCGGCTGGTGAGGTCCTCCCAGGTTCCCTCCTCGATGATGCGGCCCTTCTCGAGGACGGCGATGCGGTCGGCACGGCGGATGGTGGCCGGCCGGTGGGCGATGACGATCGTGGTGCGGCCTTCTTCTCGCAGCGCGGCGGCGAGCTGGGCGTCGCCGGTGTTGTCCAGGTGGGCGGTGGACTCGTCGAGGACGAGAACGCGCGGGCGCACCAGCAGCGCGCGGGCGAGGGCGATGCGGGCTCGCTGGCCTCCCGAGAGGGTCGCCCCGCGCTCCCCGACGAGAGTGTCCATCGCGGCGATCCGGTCGACGCCGCACCGGCGCGCTGTCGTGGCGAGCAGGTCGTCGTCCGCTTCGGGCGCGGCGAGCCGCAGGTTCTCGGCGAGGGTGCCGTGGAAGAGGGGTGTCTCCTGTCCCACGAGGACGACCGCGCGCCGCAGTTCGGGGTCGCTCACGTCCTGGAGGTCCACGGGGTCGCCGTGGGCAGACAGCAGCTGGACCACTCCCTCGGAGGGGTCCCAGAACCGGGCCAGCAGGTGGGCGCAGGTCGACTTGCCGGCTCCCGAGACACCGACCAGGGCGAGTGTCCGGCCCGGCGGGACGGTCAGGTCGACGCCGTCCAGCACGGGGTGTCCGCCGTAGTCGAACCGCACGCCGTGCAGCCGGACACCCAGCGGACCGGGCGGCAGGGGGCGGGGCGCGGCGGGCGGCGGGGCGAGGGCGGGGGCCTTGACGGCCGCGCCGACACGGGAGGCCGCGGCGCGCAGTGCCACGGCCTGGCTCAGGGCACGGGCCGACTCCGCGACCGGACCGAGGACGGACAGGGCCAGGGCCATCGCCGCCGGGGCCCATGCGCCGTGCAGCCGTCCGGACGTCACGGACTGCGCCGCCGCGGCGACCACGCCGAGCACGGCGGCCACGATGAGGAGGTCGCGGACCGCTGCGGCGACCGCCTCCCAGGTGGCCTCGGCACGCTGGGCGTCGCCCACCTGCCGCCCCCGCTCCGCCAGCGTGCGGCGGCGTTCCGCGAGCCGGCCGAAGGCGAGCAGTTCGCGCAGTCCGTCGACGGTCTCCACCGTGTCGGCCGACAGCCTCGCCGCGGCCGTCCGGGTGCGGCCGCCGCGTGCCGCGCGCCCACGCGCGTCGGTGAAGGGCGCGGCGGCGAGCAGGGCCGCGACCGGCAGTACGGCCGCCAGCAGCCACGGTTCCACCACGGCGAGGACCAGGGAGCCACCGGTGAAGATCGTTCCGGAGGCCAGCAGTTGGGCGGTGGTGTGGGCGTAGAAGAACTCCAACGCCTCCACGTCGGCCATGGCGGTGGCGGCGAGGTCGCCGCTGCGGCGGCCCGCGATGCGGGCGGGCGCGCTGCGGGCGAGTCCGTCGAAGACGCGCACCCGCAGTACGGCCAGCACCCGGTAGGCCAGGTCGTGCGAGAGGTCCATCTCCCGCCAGGTCGTCAGGGCGCGGACGAGGACCAGGGCGACGAGCGCGGTGACGGTGACGGCCGAGGGGTCCCGCCCCTCGATGACGGCGGTACCCACGGTGTGCGCGGCCAGGGTCACGAGCGCGACGAGGGAAGCCTGTTCGAGGAGGGCGGCGGCGCAGGTGCGGGCCGTCATGGCGCGGTGTGCGGCGAGGGCGGGGAGGAGGGCCCGCAGCGCGCCTCGCGCGGGTACGTCCGCTTCGGAGGGGGCGGTGGTGGCGGTGGCGGTGCTCATGCGGCGAGTTCTCCTCGGTGGGCGCGGCCGGCGTCGACGAGCCGCGCGTAGACGCCGCCGGCCTCGACCAGGCCGGCGTGCTCGCCGACGGCGTCCACCCGTCCTTCGTCGAGGACGACGATGCGGTCGGCGTGCCGGACCGCGGCCAGCCGGTGGGCGACCACCAGGACGGTCCGGCCGCTCGCGGCGTTCATCAGTTCCCGGAGGATGTCCGCTTCACGGCGTTCGTCGACCGCGCTGGTGGCCTCGTCGAGGACCAGCACCGGGGCGTCCGCGAGCAGGGCACGCGCGAGGGCGAGACGCTGGCGCTGGCCGCCCGAGAGGGTGGCGCCGCGCTCGCCGAGGACGGTGGCGTAACCATCGGGGAGGGCGGCTATCTCGTCGTGGACCCCGGCGACGCGCGCCGCTCGGGTCAGGTCGTCGTCCGTCGCGCCGGGCCGGGCCAGGCGCAGGTTGTCGGCGATGCTGGCGTGGAAGAGGTACGTCTCCTGCGAGACGACGGCGATGCCCTGCCGCAGCGAGTCGAGCGCGTACTCGGTCGTGGGGCGCCCGTCGAGCGTGATGGTGCCCCGCTGCGGGTCCTGGTGGCGCAGGAGCAGGGCCAGCAGCGTGGACTTGCCCGCGCCGGAGGGGCCGACGATCGCCGTCGTCCGTCCCGCCTGAGCAGTGAAGGAGACGCCGTCGAGGGCGGGCGACGGTGTGCCGTCGTAGGCGAACCGGACGTTGTCGAAGCGCACTTCGGGCGGGGTGGTCCAGTGGGCGGGGGCCGCTCCGGTGTCGAGGACGGCCGGCTCGGCGGTCCGCAGGGCCGCGAGGCCGTCCGCGGCCGACACGCCCAGGTATCCGGCGTGCCATTCGCGGGCCAGGTCACGGACCGGCCGGAAGCACTCGGAGGCCAGCAGCAGCACCAGATAGGTACCGGTCGCCGTGGTGGATCCGGTGACGGCCGACCAGCACGCCAGGAGCGCGGCCGCGGCGGTGCCGCCCTGGATGGCGAGGTCGGTGATGGCGGTGTCGACCAGGGACACCCGCAGTTTGGCGACGGTCGCCCGGTGCAGCGCGGCGGACCGCTCCTCCAGGCGTGCGCGGGTGCGCCCGACTGCGCCGGCGGCACGGAGGGCGGGCATGCCCTGGAGCGCCTCCAGGTAGTCGGCGCCGAGCCCTTCGTAGGTGTCCCAGTGTTCCTTGCCGCGGGCGGCCAGAAGCCGGTCCCAGGCGCGGGGCCCTGCGAGGGCCAGCAGCAGGGCGGGGACCAGGCCGAGGAGTGCCCACGGTTCGACCACGGCCAGGGCGGCCAGCACCAGGGGCGGCACGGTGAGGGTGATCAGAAGCTGGGGCAGGTAGCGGGAGACATAGGCGTCGACGCCCTCCACCCCGTCGACGAGGGTGGTGCGGACGGCTCCCGCTCGCGCGGTGGTCAGGTGGGCGGGACCCAACCGGCCCAGCTGGACGAGGAGTTCGTCCCGCAGGGCCACCCTGACCCGGGCCCCGGCACGGGTGGCGGTGCGCCGCTGCCACACGGCGAGCCCCGCGCGGGCGGCGACGACGGCGAGCACCGCGGCCAGCAGCCACGGGAGCCGGCCGGTGTCACCGCGGGCCAGGTGGGCGAGCGCGAGGGCCAGCAGTGCGGCCTGCGCCAGGTGGGTCAGGGTGACGGCGCCCTGCAGCAGGGTGGCCGCGAGCAGGGGGTGCCGGGCGTGCCCGGCGGCGCGGCGCAGCTCGGGGTGGACGATCACGTGGTGTTCTCCTCGTCGGCGTGGCGGGTGCCGAGGGCCAGTCCGTGGACGACCCAGTCCCGGTCCGGCGCGGCTCCGAGGGCGGCGCCGAGGTCGGCCTGCTGCCAGGAGCCGACGGGCCGGGCCCCAAGGCCGTGGCGCAGGGCGGTGACATGGGCAAGGTGGACGGCGAAGCCGGCCCGCAGGTGTGCGCGGCGGATGTGCGTTGCGTCGGCGTCCGCGGGGCAGCCGTGGGCGAGCAGGACGGCGCCGGCGTCCGCGATCCACGCCTGGCCCGCGGCCCAGGCGGCGAGCGTCGGGCGGGCCTCTCCCGCGGCGTACCGCCGCAGGGTCGTGCCGTCGGCGGACAGTGCCAGCAGGGCGGGTCGCGGCGGGCCCACCGCGGCGCACCAGCGCAGGTCGCCGGTGCCCGCCCGTTCGGCGGTGGTGAGGACCTCCCGCAGCGTGTCCTGGGACGAGGCGCCCGGCAGCGGCGGTGGGGTACTGCGGCGCGCCAGCAGTTCGGCGGGGGTGGGCGGGCCTCCCGGCAGGTCCGGGACACGGGCGCCAACGCCCGGATGCGCCTGGCCCCGTCCGCCGTCCTGGTGCGCCGAGCCGCCCCGCCCGCCGGGCGGCGGGATGTGCACGGCGGCCAGTGGGCTCTCGGCGAGTCCGTCCAGCCGTACCTCGGGCTCGCCCGTGCCCGTCGCGCGGGCCGCGAGGAACAGGGCCGCGGCGGCGTGCCCGGTGTCCAGCAGGAGCAGCGGCCAGGCCCGGTGGCCGTAGTGGGAGACCGTGCGCCGTGCGGTGACGGAGAGTTCGGCGGTCACGCCCGGCGGTGTGTCCCCCGGTTGCCGGCCGAGGCGGTGGACGCGGTGGCGCAGCGGGTCGTAGCCGTAGCGGCCCGGCGGCAGGGAGCAGCCCGCGCCCACGACCAGCTCGGTGTCCACCGGGTGCAGCGCACCCGCGGAGGACACGGGCCGGAGGCGTCCGGAGTCGTCCCCCCCGGCCAGCGAGAGGCGCAGCAGGGCCCCGAGGTCGAGGTCTGCCGGGCCGGCCGACGGGAGTGGGCGCGGCGGCCCGGACCAGACCCGGACCGCTCCCCCTGCGGGTGTGTCGGGTCCGGGGGGCTCTGGAGAGCGTGCGCGGGCGAGGGCGGCGACGAGGTCCACCGGGCGGTCCTCGCGGAGGTCTTCCACGGGTGCGACCCTCACATGTGCGGCGGAGGCGCCAGCGTGAAGTCCTCCGGCGCGCGCGGCGGGCTCGTGCGCCACCCTCGGGCGACGGCGGCCTCGGCGAGGCGCGGGCAGCCGAAGTAGCCGAAGGCGGCGGGGGCGTTGGGCAGCAGTCCGGAGACGAGCACCCGGGCGACGCGCAGGGAGGTCTCGGCCACGTCCTCCGTGGTGAGGTCGAAGGTCATGACCCGGTGGCCGCCCGCGGCCAGCGTGCTGTCCAATCGCTGCCGGCTGCCGGGCTGGACCTCGTCGAGGGACACGGTCCCGAGCGCGGGTTCGGTGAACCGCCTGGCCTCGGCGGCCATCCTCTCGTCCAGCCACACCTGCACATGGGCGCCCAGGTCCCGCACGTGCTCGAACTGCTCACCGCACGCGTCGAGATAGCGGCCGTCGGCACGATGCTCCAGGTACAGCCCGCGGGCGAGCAGCCCGGCCTCCACGGCCTGGAACACCCAGCCGTCGGATTCGGTCAGGCCCTGGGTGAAGACCCAGGTGTGGACGGCTTCCAGGACCGCCTTGCGGGCGGCCTCGGCCGGGTCGTACTTGCAGGCGAACCCGGCGGCGTACAGTCCGAGGCGCGGGTCGTGCACCAGCGCGGCCATGCAGGGAGCGAACTCCGAGTGCATCTCGACGATGTGGACGTCGAACGCGGAGCCGGCGAGGTCGTCGGCGAGGCCGGGCACGCTCGCCGGGTCGATGCCGCGGGCCGGGCCGTCCAGATGCCACCACAGTTCCAGGGCGTCGCGTTCGACGATCTCCAGCAGGCCGCGTTCCAGGGCGTCGTCGAGACCCTGTCCGGTGGCGATTCCGGCGTAGTTGAGGTGGTGGGTGCGGGGCAGCTCGCGCAGTTCGCCCTGGCGCCAGTTGAGATGGGTGAGCGCGACGGGTGCCCAGACCTGCGTCGTTCCTCCGCCGGGC
The DNA here is from genome assembly GCF_044548445.1 of Streptomyces sp. NPDC052016. Lineage (NCBI taxonomy): Bacteria > Bacillati > Actinomycetota > Actinomycetes > Kitasatosporales > Streptomycetaceae > Streptomyces > Streptomyces sp. NPDC052016. The sequence continues at coordinate 133,580 of NZ_JBIUBX010000004.1, read as the reverse complement.
AGCAGTTCGGTGCCGCGCGTCCACAGGGCCGGGGTGTCGGGGGTCAGGGGGCGGTAGGGAAACTTCTCCCGGGCGTACTGCCAGTCGGCGTACGCGGGCAGGTCCTCCGGGCCGTAGAGTCGCAGTCCCTTGTCGGCCAGTTCGGCGGCGGTGGCCCGTACGGGTGCGTCCCTGTGGCCGGGCGGCGGCACGCGATTGCCGCAGTATCGCTCCACCCCCTCGGCTATCGCGGCGACGCGGGCTTGACCGGGGTCGCCGAAGGTGGTGCCGAGAGAGACCCGGTCGGCGGGCCACAGGCCATGTTTGCGGGCGTCGGATATCTCGGCCGTGAGCGCGGTGTAGCGGGGCGGGGCGCCCGCGGGGTGCTCGACGGGCTCGACCTTGCGGACGATGCCGCAGACGGGGTCGACGAGTGCTTCCAGCGGCAGCGTCGTCATCTCAGGATCTCCTCCGCGGGGTCGACGGGGGTGGGGCGGGACGGGAGCACGGGCAGGCTCAGCAGCACACTGTCCGGACCGATCTCGCGCCGAGAGGCATGCAGGCGGTTCGCCGTCACCGGGTCCTCCCCGGTGTGCGGATTGCGGGCGTGGGCCGGGAAGTGATGCCCGGCGATCTCCAGGCGAAGCCGGGTGCCGGCGGGCAGCCGGCGCGCGAGCCGACCGAGTCCGACGGTGAACGCGTCCTCACGGCCTGCCGGTTCGTCGCGCCGGACGATCCCGACGGCGAGTCGCTCGGCGCCCTCTTCCGGCGTGAGGGCGACAAGCCGGACGGCCCAGTCGGCGGACGGCGTGTGGGCGGTGGCCCGCAGGCTCACGCTCATGGGGCCGACCACGTCGAGCGGACGCTGCAGCGGCGGGGCGACCAACAGGCAGCGGTCGGGCGGGCCGTCCGTGGGGACGGTCAGGTCGTCGGAGCGGACGGGCCGGCCGGGGTCGGCGGTGAAGGCGGCCCCGTGCAGCAACCGCGGCCGTCGGGTGCGCGGTTCACCGTTCGTACCGGCGGGCAGCCACAGGGCGGCCCCACCCAGCCCTTGAGCGCCGTGGCGGCCGGGGGCCAGTTCGCCGGTCAGGGCGCGGCGGGCCCAGCGCACGTACAGCTCGCCGAGGTTCACCCGGTGGGCCGGGCCGGCGTCGGGGCCGGGCGCGGCAACGAGGCCGTGCCCCCAGGGGCCCAGCAGCAGCCGCGCCGAGGGGCCGCCCCAGGCGTGCCACAGTGCGACGGTGTCCTCGGTGAAGTGGTCGTGGTGACCGCCCACCGCGAGCAGGGGCACGGCGGCGTGCGCCGCCCGCGCGATCAGGCGTCCGCGGTCGCGGTGCCGCCACAGCCCCGCCCAGGAGGGCAGCCCGCGGCCCAGCCGTTCGGGGAGGCCGGTGAGCGGCAGGTGGGTGAGGAGACCGGGGTCCGCCGCGAGGGCCTTGTCCAGCGCGCTCTCGTCCGAGTCCGGTCGGTCGCCGTGGGCGGCCCACCATCCGGCGCGGGACAGCAGCCGTTCCACGCCGGACGCCTCACGTGCCGTCTCCGCGGGACCGAGGGCGGGTACGGCCGCGAGGACGGCGTCGGGCCGGGCGTCCTCGGGCACGTCGAGCGCGAGGACGAGGGCGCAGTGGGCCGCGTAGGAGGCGCCGACGGCCACCAGCCGACCGTCGCTCCACGGCTGCCGCCGGATCCAGCGGACGGCCGCCGCGCCGTCGGTGGCCTCGCTCCCGTACGGGTGCCACTCCCCCGGTGACGCGAACCGGCCACGCACGTCCTGGACGACGGCGGCGAACCCGCGGCGCGCCCAGCCGCGCGCCTCGGCCCGGTGTCGGGTCCGGTCGTACGGGGTGCGTATCAGCACGGCCGGGAAGGGGCCGTCGCCGGCCGGGAGGACCACGTCGGTGGCGAGTTCCTCCACGGTCGTGCCGAACGCTGTCATCCGCCCTTCTTCGGTATCGGTGCGACCTCGGGCACCGGGAGGACGGGGTGCTCGGTGACAGTCAGCGTGCGCAGGTCCACGCGGCGGAGCCGGCGCCGGGACGGCAGGCCGGCCGTGTCGGGGGCGCCGGTGGCCCACCGATTGAGGTCGTCCGCGAGCAGCGCCGCGAGCAGCGTGGCGGCGGGTGGGGCGAGCCGGACCGGCGCGCCGGAGGTACGGGGTCCGCTCCAGTACGCGGCCAGTTCGCGGTGGGCGGGGGTGGCGGCGAGCCGACGGGACCGGACGTGCGCCGAGGTGACGTCTGAGGGAGCGGCGGCCACCGGCTCGACGTACGCCTGCCAGGCCTCGCGGTGGCAGCGCAGCCACGCGACGCCGTGGTCGGGCAGGCGGTCGGCGGCGTCCCACAGCCCGTCCGGGACGGGTCCGTCGAGGCACCACACGACCGCGGCGGGGTCTCCGTCGAGCAGGTCCTCGACGGCCACCGGTGATCCGTCCGAGGCGGGGACGGCCTCCGTCGTGCGAGGCCGGGCACCCAGGGCGGCCAGCTGCGCGGCGAGCGGTTCGGTCAGCACCGGGTCGCCCACGATCCGGATGTCCCGGCGAGCGGCGGGCCACTGCGGGTCCTGCGGCCCTTCCGCCAGATAGCCGGCCTCCTCGAAGGCCCGCACCACACGGTCGAGTTCCTCGTCCACCGGGCCTGTGGTCACGCCCGTGAGCCTGGAGAGCAGAACGTCCTCGTCGGCACCCCCTGTCCTGACGCTGAAGAACTCCCCTTCCGGGGTCCGGACGGCGAGCCCTCGCCCGGGCACGGCGACGACCTCGACACCGGGGACGAGTCGGCTGCGGGACACGACGATCCTCCTGACGAAAGGGGTGGGGGATGGGCGTGGGCCCGCCCGGAAGGCAACGGGCGGGCCCACGGTCGAGGGGGTGGGCCCTCGCTTACTCCTCGTTGTCGTCGAAGGGGTTCTCGACGAGCGCGTTGGAGTGGGAGGCCGAGGCGTGGGCCAGCTGGCCCTGGTCGGCGATCGGCGTGAAGATCTGCTCGTTGTCCATGAACTCTCCTTGTTCGTACGGGAGTTACGGCGTTCGGGTGAGCGCCGTGACGCCACACTAATGAATGTGATTTTCATATTCTAGATCCGAGAGGGGGTGATCTGGGTAACACACCGGCCAGCCTCCCTCGGGGTCCCGGCCGACCCGCCCGGCCACCTTCAGCACGTCCGCCAGCAACCCCGGGGTCACCACCTCACCCGGTGCCCCGTCGGCCACCACACGGCCGTCACGCAGGGCGACGACGCGTTCGGCGAACCTGGCCGCGTGCGCCAGGTCGTGCAGCACCATCACCACGGTGAGCCCGCGTTCCTCGCGCAGGCGGACCACCGTCTGCAGCACGTCGAGCTGGTGGTGCAGATCCAGGTAGGTGGTCGGCTCGTCGAGCAACAGGACGCGCGTGTCCTGGGCGAGCGCCATCGCGAGTCGGACCCGCTGTCGCTCGCCTCCGGACAGCGCGTCGACGTCTCGGTCGGCCCACCCCTCCACCCCGACGTCCCGCAGCGCCCGGTGCACCACGGGGTCGTCGCCCTCGCGCAGCATGCCCAGCGGTCCGCGCGCCGCGTACCGCCCCTGGCGGACGAGATGACGTACCGCCATGCCCGGCACGGCCGGCGCGGACTGGTGCAGCAACGCCACCCTCCGGGCCGTGGCGCGCCGGGACAGCCGGGCGAGGTCGTCCCCGCCGAGCCGAACGCGCCCTTCGTCCGGCTGCAGCAGCCCGGCGGCCAGCCGCAGCAAGGTCGACTTGCCGCAGCCGTTCAGCCCGATGAGGGCGGTCAATTCGCCCGGGCGGACGGTCAGGTCGACGCCCCGCAGCACGGGTCGCCCGGGGTAGCCGAAGTGGACACCCTCGACGTGGATCCCCACGGACTCGGTCATGCTCTGTCCTCGATTCGACGTCAGAACGAACGGCTCGGCGTGCGGCGCACGACTACCAGCAGCAACGCGGCCCCGAGGCAGGCGGTGAGCGCCCCGACCGGCAGCGTGAGCCGTCCGGAGCCCAGCGCCCCCGCCAGCAGCCGCGAGGACAGCTGCGCCGCCGCGTCCGCCCCGCACACCACCACCGCGCCCAGCAGGGCGGCGCCGGGCAGACTCACCCGCAGGTCCGCGCCGAAGACGGCCACGGCCAGGTGCGGGACGAGCAGCCCCACGAAGCCCAGCGCCCCTACGGCTGCCACCGCGCCCGCCGTCAGCGCCACCGCGCACAGCAGGGCCAGGGTCCGGGCCCGGCGAGCGGAGAGGCCGACGGCCAGGGCGATGTCGTCCCCGCAGCGCAGCAGGGTCAACGGCCCGGCCAGCAACCAGGCCGCGACCCCCCAGACGAGGGCCCACGGCCACAGCAGGTGCCAGTGCTGCCACACCCGGCCCTCCGTGGTGCCCACCAGCCATTGGACGACGCTGCCGAGTTCGCCCGGCTCCACGAGGAGCACCATGGCGGTGAGTCCGCCGAGCACCGCCGACACCAGCACCCCGTGCACGGCGGTCTGCGCCGGGTCACCGCGCCCGCGGCCGGCGAGCAGCCACAGCAGCGCGGCTCCGGCGCACCCGCCCGCGCACGCGGCGAGGACCACGGCCAAGGGCGAGTCCCACCCGGCGAGCCCCAGAGCGGTCGCGGTGACAGCGCCGAGCACCGCCCCCGGGGTCACGCCCGTCACCTCCGGTCCGGCAAGGGGATTGCGCAGGGCGGACTGCAGGACCAGCCCCGCCATGGCCAGGCAGGCGCCCGCACAGAGAGCCACCAGCAGCCTGGGCAGGCGCAGTTCGAACAGGATGTGGCGCTCCGTCGCGTCACCGCCGCCGTTCAGGACGGCCCAGGCCGCGCCCGGGGGCATGCCGCGCCCGGCCACCAGTTCCACGCCGGCGCACACGACGGCCAGTGCCGCGAGAGCCGTGAATCGCCGGGTCACCGTACGTCCTCCGTTCTGGTCGCCCCGGAAGGGGGCGGGCAGCCACCGCCGATCCCGCCGCGCCCGGGCTCGTCTCCGCTGACGTCGTCCGACGCCGGGGCGCCGGAGACGTCGTCCGCCGCACCGGAAGCCGCCTTCCGCGGTCCGGGCAGCGGCTCGCGCACCACGGCCGGTGCGGCCGTCCGGCGCCACGCCGACCGACGCCGGGACGCCCGGCCGCGACCGCCCGACCGCATCAGCGCGACCCCGGCCGGCACCCCCAGCAGGGCCGTCCACGCGCCGGCCGGTGTCTCCACGGGCGCCAGCGCCAGCCGGGCCGGGACATCGGCGACGACCACGACGACCGTGCCCCAGGCGGCGGACCACGGAAGCCAACGCACGGCTCCTGCAGCGGGGTTGAACCACCGGGCCAGGTGCGGCGCGAGGAAGCCCACCCACGCCACGGGCCCGCACACGGCCGTCACCGGGGCGATCAGCACCACCGCGATGGCCAGTGCCGCCAGCCGGGCGTGCTGGGCGCGCACACCCAGCGCCTCGGCGTCCTGGTCACCCAGCCGCATCACCGACAGCACCGGCGCGCACAGCACGAGTGCGGGGACCGCGACGAGCAGCCACGGCCACAGGCCCGTCACGTCGTCCCAGGTCCGGGCGGACAGGGAACCGAGCAGGTAACGGTAGATCAGCTGGAGGTCCAGCTGGTCGGCCATGACCATCAGCACCAGCAGCGCGGCCTGCAACGCGGCCGCCACCGCGGCGCCGGTCAGCAGCACCGCGGACGGACTGCGGCCGATCCCGGCGGCCAGGAGCGTGAGCCCGCCGCCGAGCGCGGCCCCGCCGATGGCCGTCATCGGCTGGACGGCGGCGGGCAGTGACAGGCTCAGCACCAGCGGCGCGGCCACCCCCAGCGCGGCACCCGACGACACGCCCAGCATCTCCGGCACCGCCAGGGGATTGCGCAGCGCCTCCTGGAGCACCAGTCCGGCCGCCCCCAGACAGGCCCCGGCGACGAGCGCCAGCATCAGCCGGGGCAAGCGGAGTTCGGTGACGACGATCCCGGCGAGCGTGGTGTCCCCGTCCAACACCGCGGCGACCAGCCGGTGCGGTGGGACGTAGGGGGTGCCGAGGCTGAGCGCGCAGACCGAGGAGACGGCCAGCAGCACGACCACCAGGAGCGGCTGCCCTCGGTATGCCCCGCGCGACGGCCGCTGTCCCCCCGCCGCGACGGGGTCCGCCGCGACGGGCGCCGAGAGGGGCGTTTTCACCGCAGCGCGGCCGTGGCCTCGTCGAGGACGATGCCCAGCGAGCGGGTGCCGCGGCCCTTGGCCCACACCTCCGAGTTCACCTCGTGGACGTCGCCGTTCTTCACCGCCGGGATCTTGCCCCAGAGGGGGTTCTCGGAAAGCTTCTCCGACAGCTTGCCGTCCGCCTCACCGAAGCTCAAAGTCTCCACGAACAGCACGTCCACGTCCTGGGCGAGAATCTCCTCGAGGCTGTAACTGCCCTCCACGCCACGGGACTTCCACGGGTAGTCGGCGATCTTGGGGAAGAGGCTGGCGGCCACGTCGGTCTCGGGGGTCGCGACGCCGAAGTTCTCGTCGCTGCCGTAGATGACGAGAGCGGTCTTGTCGCTGGGAGCCTTCTCGGCGGCGGCGAGCTTGGTCCGGAAGGTCCTCTCGGCCTTCTCGCCCTCGGCGGTGCGCCCGGTGAGCGCGGCGAGGTCGCGCAGGTATCCGACGCTGTCCTCCCATGTCTCGGGCTGCATGGCCCAGAACGTCGTGGCGCCCTTGAGCGCCGGTGCGAGCTTGCCGTGCGTGTCCCCCAGGCCGATCACGAGGTCGGGCTTGTGGGAGAGGATCGCCTCCACCTCCGGGGCGATGAATCCGCCGGGGATGACGTCGACCTCCTTGGCCTTCTTCTCCCCCAGGAAGTCCGGGTGGGCGAGCAACGCGCTGTTGGTGGCCGTCGGGACGATGCCCAGTTCGGTCAGGATGTCGTCGCAGAGTGCGAACAGGCAGACGATCCGCTCGGGTTCCTTCTTCAGGGAGACCTTGACGCCGTTGGTGTCGGCCAACTCCGTGGACGCCTTGATGGGTTCGACGGTGACGTCTGTCTTCGCCGTCCGCCTGGCCTTGTCAGTCGCGGGTCCCTCGGACGACGAACCGCAGCCGGCCAGGAGGGAACCCACCACCGCTGCGGTGATGCAACTACGGACGAATCTCGACGGTGCGCGCAGCATCGATGCCCTCGCTCTTTCTCAGGTACCGGGAACGCACCGAAGATACATGATAATCGTTTTCACTAGGCTGGTTTCTGGAGGACCCCATGCCCGCTGACACACCCGTACTGCTCGTCTCCGACCATGTGGACGGATCCGTCCATGTGCTGACCGTGCCGGACGGCGCCGTGGTGGGTCGCCTGACCTGCCGTCATCTCTCCGAGCACGCCGGGTTCCTGGCGCTGCCGGGCGGGCGGGTGGCCTGCGTCGACGACCGTCGAGGCGAACTGCTGGTCCTCGATCCGGTCGCCGAGAAGCTGGTGGAACACACGGTCCCGGTCGCCGCGCCGGCCGAGCACCTCGCCTGCGACCCGTCCGGTCGCCGACTGACCGTCACCACCGGCCTGGGCGCGAACGCCGAACCGTGGTCGGACGTGCTGACCGTCCTCGACCTGGCCACCGGGGACACGGCGAGGGTGCGCACCCGCGTCGGCGAACCGGGCGTGACGGTGCTGGGCGGCGGTGATCCGCTCGTCGTGCTGCGGCACCGGGAGCCCGGTGAGCTGGCCGTCCACCGGTTCGCCGACCTCCTCGCGGCTCCGCCCGGCTGCCCTCCGGTCACGCCTCACGCGGTCCTGCCGCTACCGGACGACGGACATGGGGACGCGCAGGCACCCGGCACGGGCCATGTGTTCGCGGCCACGGGCGAGGGAGTGCACCGGGCCCGGAGGAAGGGCGACGTACTCGCCGCCGAGGCGGTCATCCCCTGGGGGTCGCCCGCCCGGGGCTGGTACCTCCGGCTCGACACCCGCCGGCAGGCGCTGTGGAGCACGCTGCGCGGCGGCGACCCGGACCCGCTGCGCTGGCCGGAATGGACCAACCAGGCATGGCACCACGACCTGGAGACGGGCCGCACGCTCCACACGGAACTCGGCCCCGGGCTCGTCTTCCGGCTGGCCCTCGCCCGGCGCCACACCGCCTTCACCCGTATCCACCCCGACGGTGACGAACTGGTCCTCCTGGGCACCGACGGCACCGTCCGCCGGATTCCCCTGCCTGCCATGGACGGCGCTCCGCGTCGCGGCGGCACCCCCTGGGAGGGCGTCCAGCGCCGGGCGGTGGCCGCCTCACCGGGCTCCGACTGGATCGCCGTCACCCGGGGCGGCCACGGCGAAGTGCACCTGTTCGACGCGGAGACGGGGAACGAGGCGGCCCGTCTGCGGCTGGGCACACCGCTGCACCACGGCGGCCACATGGCACTGTGCAGCCGCGACGACGGTGCCGACGGTGATCCCGTGGGCCGGTGACGACACGTTCGGGCCGGCACGGTCAGGACGTCCGGGGCGGCAGGGAGCTGCCGGGACGGCCGGGTTCACCCCGGGGCGCCGGGCCGCCGGGCCGCCGGGCCGCCGGGGCCACGCTCGTCGGCATCCCGGCCCCAACGAAGCGGGAAGAAGTTCGCACGCGCACATGCGCCGTCGACTGGATGCCGTGCCTGCCGCCCCCGCCAGCGTGGGTGGATGGCCGGCATCGCGCCACCGCTCGCCGACGGAACCGGTCGGCGTTCCGAATGCCACGTGCTCGTCGCGGTCGGCGGTCGAGTCCGGTCCCACCGTGCGGGCGATACGGGGGGTGCCCCCGCCGACACATCCGGAAGGCCGCCGGGGCGAGGGCACGGGGACGGGGACGCGGACGCGGACGGGCTCAGTGTCCGGCGATACCGTGCCTAGCTGCGGAAACGCGGCATTGCGCACACCATCCCAAAGAAGACCGACCAGAGACGGCACCGGCTGAGACGCGGCTCCCCGCGGCGGCAGACGACCAGGGTTCCACCGGGAGACTCACCGCAACGCAACACGATCAAGCGCTGCTTCAACCGGCTCAAGGGCTCCCGCGGCATCGCCACCAGATACGAAAAGATCGCCACGCCTTGCGAAGCAGCGGTCAGTCTCGCGCCTTTCCTGCTCCGGGCACAATCCGTTTGAAGACGGACCCTGAAGAGATCAACTGGCATTGCCGGTTGCCAGAAAACCGAGCAAAACGAAGCCTGCGGCACACCCGATCATGGCGGAAAGTCACCTCTCCCGCCCTTCCGCAACACGCTTTAAAGCGTGTTGCAGAACGGTCTGGGAGATCTCGTAGCGGCTCGCACACGAGATCAACCAGCGTCGCCAGTCACCAGGAAACGGACAAAGTGAAGCTTGTGGCAGGCGCGATCATGGCGGGAAACCAACGCTGATTTCGTTCTGCAACACGCTTTAGTGGCAGAAGGCCGCCCGCAACCGCTTGCCGTGCCCGGCCGCCGCCTTCAGTTGCTCGGCCATGGGCGTGAGAGCGGGATCGATCCGGCCAAGATGCCCGGCTTCCTCGGCCAGGAAGCCTCACCAGAATCGTGCACGTGCGGCCGGCGTCTTTCTCGGGCACCCAACGCGGCGCCGATGCGGACCTCGCTACGCCCTCGCGACCGAACCGGGGATGGAGCCGGGAGCCGATGGGGCACCACCGCGCCCGGGGGGGCAGGCGAGTGTTGGAGCGCGCGGTGGCGTCAAGACGCCTGTAGACGGTCACCGATCGGTGGATCACTCGCAAAGCTTGAACACGAATTACACACATCCTCTCTTCATACCGGCGCCGATGGTCTAGATTGACCGTGCTTCAGCTGTTCGGACATGAGGCGACCATTAATGATCAATAGTTCCGGCGCTGTGGAAAGCCAGCGGTCGCGTCCCCGGCGCCGGACGTGGGGGTGATCAATTCCCGGAGCCCTGGGGGGGCCTTGGGTGCGGGGAGCACGCGAGGTTTCGACGGGTTCCCGCGTACCTCGAGACTCTGGCAGGCCATGCGAGTCTGCCGTCGTCAGGGTGGGTTGTTCAGGCAGCTCTGAAAGATCCCGGATGTCATGCGCGGGGGGCGGGGGCCTCCCGTGGGGAGGAACAGCGCGGCACGGGGGGGGGCGGGGACCTCCCGAGCAACAGTGTTAGGCGAACACGTCGAACCACTGGGGACCTGGGGGGTTCTGTGCGGCAAGGGGGATTAGTCAGCCCGTCTCCGTCGGCGCGGGGGCGTCTGGCGAACGGGGCGATCAGCCGGCCCGCCGTCGACTGGGAGCAGCGGTACCGCCGTACCGTGATCACCAGCGATACCGTGGCCACCGCCGTCGTGGTGGCCGCGATCGGCAACTTCTTCGGAGCCCGGGACGCGGCCAACTGGCACGAGAAGTGGGGAATTCTCGCCTTCGGCACCGAGCTGCTGGTGCTGGGAGCGTTGGCGGTGAGCCGTGCGTGGGCTCCGGCCGTGCTCGGCCAGGGCGCCGAGGAATTCCGCCGGCTCGGACGCTCACTGTTCGCGGCGACCGTCGTACTGGCGCTCGGCGGGATCGCTCTCACCTCGCGCAACATCAAACTGTGGATCTTCGTCGCGATCCCCGCGATCGCGCTCGTCACCATGACCGCGCGGTATCTGCTCCGCCTGTGGCTGCACAAACAGCGCAAGGAGGGGCGGTGCCTCAGACCGGTGCTCGCCGCGGGGAGCCCTGCCACCGTGCGCGACCTGATCACCCGCACCCGCAAGTTCCCGCATCTCGGCTGGCGGGTGGAGGCGGTGTGCACGGCGGACGGTCGGGGTCTCGACGGTGACCGACTGGACGGAGTGCGCGTCGTCGGCCGGCTGACGGACGTCGCCAAGCACGTCCGCCACGACGGCTACCGTGTCGTCGCGGTCACCCCGGACCCGCACTGGTCACCGGACCGGCTGCAGCGGCTGGCGTGGAACCTCGAAGGCAGTGACGCCGAGATGGTCGTGGCGCCCGTGCTGATGGAGGTGGCCGGCCCGCGACTGCACGTCGACGCGGTGCTCGGGATCCCGCTGCTGCGGGTCAGCATGCCCGCCTTCACCGGGGGCCGCCGGGCGGTCAAAGGGGTCGTCGACCGGGTAGGCGCAACGATTCTGCTGCTGCTGTTCGCGCCGCTGATGGTGTGCGTCGCGCTGCTCGTGATGCTGGACAGCCGGGGTGGGGCGTTCTACCGCCAGCGCAGGGTCGGCAAGGACGGCCGCGAGTTCACCATTCTCAAGTTCCGCACCATGGTCGCCGGCGCCCATGAGGCACGTGGCGAGTTGGCCGACCGCAACGAGGGCGCCGGCCTGCTGTTCAAGCTCCGCCGGGATCCGCGGATGACCCGGGTGGGAGCGGTGCTGCGCCGGTACTCGATCGACGAGCTCCCGCAGCTTTTCAACGTGCTCACCGGTTCCATGTCGCTCGTCGGTCCGCGGCCTCCGTTACCGGAGGAGTCCGCTGCCTACGGCCCGGACATCCGGCGGCGATTGCTGGTCAAGCCCGGACTCACCGGCCTGTGGCAGATCAGCGGACGCAGCGACCTGTCGTGGGAGGAGGCGGTCCGGCTGGACCTGCGGTACGTGGAGGACTGGTCGCTGGCCCTGGACACAGTGATCTTGTGGAAGACGCTGCGTGCGGTGCTCCACGGGCAGGGGGCGTACTGATGCGCGGGGGACTGCAACTGAACGGTCCCGCCGGCGCGCGGACCGCAGGCCGAAAGGGCCTGCCTGGGGGGGAGGAACGGGTCATGAGAGTCAGCGTTTTCGGGCTCGGCTACGTGGGCTGCGTGTCGGCCGCGTGTCTGGCCAGCATGGGGCACGAGGTCATCGGGGTGGACGTGAACCAGGTGAAGGTCGACCTGGTCAACGACGGCAAGGCCCCGGTGGTCGAGGAACGGATCGGCGAGCTCGTCGCCGACGTCGTGCGGACCGGAGCCTTACGCGCCACCGGCGACGTCCGGGAGGCGATCATGGACAGCGAGGTGTCGCTGGTCTGCGTGGGCACGCCGTCGGAGCCCAACGGCAGCCTGTGCACCACGTACCTGGAGCGGGTCACCGAGCAGATCGGCGCGGCGCTGGCCGAGGGGGCCAAACAGGGGGGCCGGCACACCGTCGTGTTCCGCAGCACCATGCTCCCGGGCACCTGCCTGAACCTGCTGGTGCCGATCCTGGAGAAGTACGTCGGCGGCACGGCCGGGGTGGACATCGGCGTCGCGGTCAACCCGGAGTTCCTGCGCGAGGGCACGAGCGTGCGGGACTTCTTCGATCCGCCCAAGACCGTCATCGGCGAGCTCGACCCGGCAAGCGGCGACACGGTGGCGGCACTGTACGACGGCCTGCCCGGAGAGGTGTTCCGGGTGCCGATCCCGACGGCCGAGGCGATCAAGTACGCGGACAACGCGTTCCACGGCCTCAAGATCGGCTTCGCGAACGAGCTGGGCGCGGTGTGCCAGGCGCTCGGGGTGGACTCGCACCAGGTGATGGACGTGTTCCTGGCCGACCGCAAGCTGAACATCAGCCCCGCCTACCTGCGGCCCGGCTTCGCCTTCGGTGGCTCCTGCCTGCCCAAGGACCTGCGCAGCCTGGTCCACGCGGCGCAGCGGGCCGACGTGTCGGTGCCCATCCTCGCCCACGTGCTGCCCTCCAACTCCGACCATCTGCAGCGCGCGGTGGAGCTGGTCGAGCGCACCGGCAAGCGCCGGGTGGGCCTGTTCGGGTTGTCCTTCAAACCCGGCACCGACGACCTCCGCGAGAGCCCGCTCGTCGAGCTGGCGGAGAGGCTCTTCGGCAAGGGGTACGACCTGAAGATCCACGACGCCAACGTGAGCCTGTCCCGGCTGCTCGGCGCGAACCGCGAGTACGTCGAGACCCGGCTGCCGCACCTGGCGCAACTGCTCGCGGACTCCGTCGACGAGGTGCTCGAGCACGCCGAGGTGTGCCTGGTCGGAACCAGGGATCCGGCCGTCCTGTCGGCGCTGCCCCACGGAGACGGCCCCGTGATCGTCGACCTTGTCCGCCTTCCCGACGCCGAGACGCGCCGGGCCGAACCGGGGTACATGGGCCTTGTTTGGTGACACGTCTGTGGGTGACAGCGCCGGCGGTGACGGATCGGGCCGGCGCGCGCTGATCCTGGTGGAGAACCTTTCGGTGCCGTTCGACCGGCGGGTGTGGCAGGAGTGCACGACGCTGCGCGACGCCGGCTGGGAGGTGCACGTCATCTGTCCCCGGGGAAGCAAGCGGGACACGGAGCCGGAGGCGCTGATCGACGGGGTGCGCATCCACCGCTACCCGTTGCGCGCGGCCACCGGAGGGCCGGCCGGCTACCTGCGGGAGTACGGATCGGCGTTGTGGCACACGGTCCGGCTGGCCCGGAAGGTCGGCCCGGTCGACGTGGTCCACGCCTGCAACCCGCCCGACCTGCTGTTCCTGCCGGCACTGTGGCTGAAGCGGCGCGGAGCGCGGTTCGTCTTCGACCAGCACGACCTGGTACCCGAGCTGTACCTCTCCCGGTTCGGCCGCGGCAAGGATCTGCTCTACCGCGCCGTGTGCGCGCTGGAACGGCTGACCTACCGGGCCGCGGACGTCGTGCTCGCCACGAACGAGAGCTACCGGGACGTCGCGTTGCGTCGTGGCGGTCGGCGGCCGGAGGACGTCTTCGTGGTGCGCAGCGCGCCCGACATCGACCGGTTCCACCCCGTACCGGCCGAGCCGGAGCTGAAGCGCGGCAAGCCTCATCTGCTGTGCTACCTCGGTGTCATGGGCCCGCAGGACGGCGTCGACTACGCCTTGCGGGCCCTCGCGAAACTGCGCGACGAGTTCGGGCGGACCGACTGGCACGCGGTGTTCGTCGGCGCCGGCGACGCCTACGACGCGATGGTGGAGCTGTCCCGTCGGCTCGGGCTCTCGGAGCAGGTGCAGTTCACCGGGCGCATTCCGGACGCCGACCTGGTGCGCTACCTGTCCACCGCGGACGTGTGCCTCTCCCCCGACCCGTGCAACCCGCTCAACGACGTGTCGACCATGAACAAGGTTCTGGAGTACATGGTGATGGGCCGGCCGATCGTCTCGTTCGACCTCCGGGAGGCGCGGGTCTCCGCGGGTGACGCCGCCGTCTACGCGTCCGCCGACGACGAGGCCGAGTTCGCCCGGCTCATCGCGCGGCTGCTGGACGATCCGGAGGAGCGGGCCCGGATGGGCAAGATCGGCCAGGAGCGGATCAGCGGGCCGCTCTCCTGGCGGAACTCCCAGCGATCGCTGCTCGCCGCCTACGCCGCCGCCTGCCGTGACTTTGGTGTCGGCGGGCGGCCCGGCCCGGCAGGGAGAAGGCCGCGCCGTTGAGGGACGACACGATACGGCTGGTCACGATCGGGCGGATCATCCGTCGCCGCCGGCGGCTTCTCGCCGTCCTCACCGTGGTGGGCGCGCTCGTCGGCTTCGGCGCCTCTCTCGTGTTTCCGCCGCGCTACACGACGTCGGCGTCGGTCCTGCTGCCGGGGGCGTGGGAGGAGCGCGAGCTGCTGACACAGGCGGAGATCGCGACCAGTTCGGTGGTGCTCGACCGTGCGGCCGCCGCGCTCGGCTGGACCGGGGTCAGCGGCAGTGAGCTGCGGGACCGGGTGAGCGCCGAGGCCGCCGACGGCAACATCGTCAAGATCTCGGGCACGGCCGACACCCCGGAGCGCGCACAGCGGCTCTCCGACCAGGTGGCCCAGCAGTTCGTCGCATTCGCCGCGCAGATCGCAGGTGACGGCACCGACTCCGAGGCGACGACCGGGCCCGAGGCACTGCGGCAGATGGTGGTGCAGACCAGCCGCCGCATCACCGAGCTGGCCGATGCGGCCGGTCCGGGGCAGACCGTGGAGAGCGTGCAGACGCGCACCGAGCTCGCGAAGCTGCGCACCGCGCTGCAGGAGGCCATCGACAAGCTGGACCAGGCCGACCCGGCCGCCGACCAGGCGAACATGGTCGTCATGGGGTCGGCGGCCCGGCCGACCGGCGAGGCACCGCCGACAAGGATGCAGCTCGTCGTCGCCGGGGCGCTGCTGTTCTTCCTGCTCGCGGTCATCGGTCATCTCACCGCCGCACGGATGAGCCGCCGGCTGCGCACCGAACCGGAGATCGCCGCGGTGCTGGGCTCGGCGCCGCTGCATACCGTCGACGTACCTGGTGAAGGGCCCGCGCACGAGCCGGAAGGCAGTGGCCCGCGGGCCCGGCTCCGCCGGATCCTGGGCGTCGACGTCCGGTGGGACGTACCGACCCCGCGGACGTCCGGCGACGAGGCCGGCAGGCAGATCCGCTACCGGCGGGTGTGCGCCCGCCTCCGGGACCGGCTGCCGGCTCCCCGGCGGCTGGTGGTCGTCGTCCCGGACGGCGACGAGATCGCCCGCCGGGCCGCCGGGCAGCTCGTCGCCGAGGCCGGGAGCGATCCGCTGCTGCGGGTGGTGGGGGTTTCGGTGTCCCAGCCGATGGTGCCGGACCGCGACGACGAGTCCGGTGCCCTGGTCGTGCTCAGCGCGGGCAGCTGGACCGCGGGGGAGCTCACCGGCATCGCCGAGGCGTGTGCGGACGCGGGGCACGAGGTCGTCGGCATCGTCCTCGCCGGCACGGTCCGGGCCCGTCCGACGCGGTCTGCCGGCCGTCCTCGGGTTGCCGCCACGCCGGCGCTCGCGGTCGGCGACGACGCGAGAGGAGGTTCGGGGTGACGACGAGTACGACTTCGGAGTCGTCGACCGCCGCTCCGCTGCTGGACCTGCAGGCTCTGGTGGTGGCGGTGCGCAGGCGGCGCCGCCTGTGGTGCTCCATGGCGCTGCTGGGGCTGCTCGTCGGCGTGGCCGTGGCGGTCCTGCTGCCGCCGCCGCCGACCGCGGTGACCAAGGTGCTGGTCGCGCATCAGGAGGACCAGCCGAACGACCCCGGAACGCTCATCCGTACCGACGTGGCGCTGCTGCACACCACGCGGATCGCCGGCGAGGCCCTGCGGTCCCTCAAGTCCCCGGAGAAACCCGAGGACTTCATGCGGGACTACCGGGGTACCGGCTTGACCAACAACCTGCTGCAGATCGACGCGACAGGTGACAGCGACGCGGAGGCGGTGGCCCGGGCCAAGGCGCTGGCCGACGCGTTCGTCGCGGACCACGTGAGGCGGATACGGGAAGCCGCGGACGCCGAGGCCAAGACCCTGCTCGACCAGCGTGACCGCATGCGGGGCGAACTCTCCGAGGTCAACAAGGCGATCGGGGACGGAGCGCCGGAGAGCGAGCCGGAGGCGTCGGCGGACATGGAGTCGCTCTTCGCCCGCCGGGCCGAACTGACCTCGCGGATCTCCGATTTCGGCCAGCGCGCCGCGGAGGCGCGCATCGGCACGTCCCAGCTCATCGCCGGCACGCAGATCGTGGACGACCCGCGCGCGGTGCGGCACTCCCTGCCCAAGACCGCTGCCACCAACGCCGCGATCGGGCTCGTCCTCGGGCTCGTCCTCGGCCTCGCCGTGGCCACGGTCGGCACGGTGGTGGCGGACCGGCCCGTGCTGCGCCGCGAGATCGCGGCGCACCTCGGCGCCTCGGTCATCGCGGAGCTGCCCCGCCGGTCGGCCGGGCCGTGGCGGCGCCGGCGGATCCGGGCGGCAGGCGAACGGCTCACCGCGTCCCTGGCCCGCACCGTGCGCAGCTCCACGGAGCCGGTGTCACTGCTGGAACTGGGCTGTGCGCGCAGCACGAGCCTGATAGCCCTGGACCTCGCCCGGGCACTGGCGGCGGAAGGGCCCGTCGTCATAGTCGATGGTCTGCCCGGCCCACAGCTCGCGGGCCGCCGTCCGAAGCCGGGAGACCCGACCGTGGTCAGCGGCGAGCGTGCCGCGGCCGTGTCGCATCAGGAGCGCCGGCTCGGCGTCGGCTCGGTGGCGCCCGGCACGGCGTGGACCGACCTCCGGTACCTCGGGGCTCAGACCGTGCTCGTCGTGCGTGCCGGGCACGGCAGCGCCGCATGGCTGCACACCGTGGCGCGGCAGCTCGCGGACCAGCGCATCCCGGTGATCGGTGTGGTGCTGATCGACCCCGATCCGCGTGACCGGACCGACGGCACGCTGTGGGACGGGCTGCACACCGCGCTGCGCGGACGGAACGAGCGACCGGCCCGACAGAACGGGACGGGCCGACCGCGGACGGAGCGGCTGCCGATGTCGGCGGCACCGGTCCCGGACAGCGACCAGGAGGCGCGGTAGGACATGTGTGGCATCGCAGGCACGTACCGATGGCCGGACGGGAAGGCCGTGACCGACCGGCTCACCGATGTCCTCGCCCACCGCGGTCCGGACGGGGCGGGCCGCTACAGCCACCCCGCCGGTGACGGCGAAGTGCACCTCGGGCACCGCCGGCTGGCCATCGTCGACCTGTCCGAGACCGGCGCCCAGCCGATGGTCTCGAACGGCCTCGTCCTCACGTACAACGGCGAGCTGTACAACGCGCCCGAACTGCGTGCCGAGCTGGCAGCCTCCGGGGTGCGCTTCCGCGGTACCTCGGACACCGAGGTGCTGCTGGAGGCCTGGCGGCGCTGGGGCACCGACTGCCTGCCCCGGCTGCGCGGCATGTTCGCGTTCGGGGTCTTCGACGAGCGCACCGGGGAGCTGGTGCTGGCCCGCGACCAACTGGGCATCAAGCCGCTGTTCCTGCTCCGGCGCGGCGAGGGTCTGGTGTTCGCCTCCGAGCTCAAGGCGCTCGCCGCCGTGACCGGCGGGTCGCTCGAGGTGGACCATGCGGCGCTGGTGGCCTCGCTGCTGTACTACTGGGTTCCGGACACGCGGTGCGCGTTCCGCGAGGCGGAGAAGCTGCCGCCGGGGAGCTGGCTGAGGTGCCGGCCCGACGGCCGGGTGGAGCGCGGCCGGTTCTGGAACCTGAAGGACGTCGCCGCCGAGGGCCGGGAGCGGGCCCGGGCCGGTGAGCAGCCGGACCTGCACGCGATCGTCGAGGAGTCGACCCGGCGCCACCTGCTCTCCGACGTACCCGTGGCGACCTTCCTCTCCGGCGGGCTGGATTCCAGCTACCTGACCGCGCTGGCGGCCCGCGACCAACCGGGGATCTCCGCTTACACGATCGGGTTCCGCGCCGAGGACGCCCGGTTCGAGGCGATGCCGGACGACCTGCGCTATGCCCGGCAGGTGGCCGAGCGGTTCGGCGTCGACCTGCAGGAGATCGAGATCGCACCGAACGTGCTCGACCTGCTGCCGCGGATGACGTACCACCTGGACGAGCCGATCGGCGACCCCGCCGCGATCAACACCTTCCTGATCTGCTCGGCCGCCCGGGAGGCCGGGGTCAAGGTGATGCTCTCGGGGATGGGCGCCGACGAGTTGTTCGCCGGGTACCGCAAGCACCTGGCCAACCTGCTCGCGCTGCGCTACCAGCGCGTCCCGCGGCCCCTGCGGCGCGGCCTGTCCAGGGCGGTGGACCGGCTGCCGGTCGCCACGGCCCGCCGGGGGTACCGGTCGGTGCGCTTCGCGAAGCGGTTCCTCTCCTTCGCCGATCTGCCGGAGGAGACCGCGTTCCGGCGCAGTTACACCCTGTACGACCAGGACGAGCTGCTCGCCCTGGTCGATCCGGACCTGGCCGGGACGGTCGACGACGTGCTGACCGAACACGCGGACACCTACGCGGACAACGACCTCGCCGACTTCGTCAACCGCATGTGCCTGACCGACGCGCGGATGTTCCTGCCGGGCCTGAACCTCACGTACACGGACCGCTCCAGCATGGCCGCGTCGACCGAGGTGCGGGTGCCGTACGTGGACGTCGAAGTGGTGAAGGCGGCGTTCGCCGTGCCCGGCGACCGCAAGATCGTCGGACGGCAGGGCAAGGCCGTCCTCAAGGAGGCGGCCGCCTCGGTCCTGCCCCGGGAGATCGTGTACCGGCCCAAGGGCCTGTTCAGCGCCCCACTGCGCGCCTGGATGAGCCGGGACCTCGCCCCGCTGGTGCGCGAGGTGGTCCACGACGGCGAGCTGGTCCGCTCCGGGCTGCTGCGCCGCGACGCGCTGGCGCGGATGGTCGCCGAGGACGCCGCCGGGCAGCGGGACTTCTCCAAGCATCTGTGGCATGTGCTGACCCTCGAGTACTGGTATCGCGACGCGACCTCTGGGTCCGGCCAGAGCACTCGGTTAACGGCTTAGGAATCAGAGGAGTTCGGGTGAAACAGGTTGTGCAGAACTACAAGAGCGGCGAGCTGGCGGTGCTCGACGTTCCGGTGCCGGGGTGCAAGCCGGGCGGGGTGCTGGTCCGCAGCGCCTACTCGCTGATCTCCACCGGGACCGAGCTGATGAAGGTGTCCGAGGCCGGCATGTCGATGCTGGGCAAGGCCCGCTCCCGCCCGGACCAGGTGGCCAAGGTGGTGCAGAGCGTGGCCACCAACGGGGTGCCCGCCACCTACCGCAAGGTGATGGGCAAGCTGGACTCCTACACGCCGCTGGGCTACTCCCTGTGCGGGGTGGTCGAGCAGGTCGGCGCCGGGATCGACGACGTGAAGGTCGGCGACCTCGTGGCCTGCGCCGGCAACGAGCACGCGTTGCACGCCGAGCTGAACTGGGTGCCGAAGAACCTGTACACCCCGGTGCCGGACGGCCTCGCGCCGCGGCACGCCGCCTTCGGCACCGTCGGGGCGATCGCGATGCAGGGCGTCCGCCAGGGCGAGTCACAGCTCGGCGAAGTGGCACTGGTCATCGGCCTCGGGCTGATCGGGCAGCTGGTGGTGCAGCTCCTCACTGCCTCGGGAGTCCGCGTCGTCGGGGTCGACCCCGACCCGGTGCGCTGCGAGCTCGCCGAGCGTCTGGGCGCCGCGGCCTGCGGCGATCCCGAGTCCGCGGCCGTGGAAGCCGCCGTCGCCGAACTCACCGGCGGTCACGGCGTGGACCAGGTGTACCTGGCCGCCGGCGGCGGCAGCAACCAGCCCGTCGAGCTGGCCGCCCGACTCTGCCGGGACCGCGGCCGGGTCGTCGACATCGGCAAGTGCCGCCTGGACCTGCCGTGGAACGCGTACTACGAGAAGGAGCTCGACGTCCGGTTCTCCCGCAGTTACGGCCCCGGGCGCTACGACCCGGAGTACGAACTCGAGGGCCGGGACTACCCGATCGGCTACGTGCGCTGGACCGAGCGCCGCAACCTGGCGTGCTTCCTCGATCTCCTCGCCCGCGGCAGCGTCGACGTGGAGGCCCTGATCTCCCATGTCGCCGACTTCGACGACGCCGTCGAGACGTACCAGCGCCTGAAGGAGGGCGACCTGAAGGCCGTGGCGGTGCTGTTCAGGTACTCGGAGGAGGCGGTCGACACGGAGGCCCCTGCGGTGGCCGTGCCCGTGGTGAAGCGGCCCGGCGGCGGAGTGCCCAAGCCGGCCCGGGCCGTCAAGTCGCCGGTGCGCCTCGCGTTCGTCGGCGCGGGGAACTACGCGACGTCGATGCTGCTGCCGCACCTGGCACAGCGCGACGGCGTCGAGTTGGCGACCGTCGTCACCACGACGGCGCTCTCCGCGGCCAACGCCAAACGGAAGTTCGGCTTCGCCGAGGCGACCACCGACCTGGACGCCGTGCTCGGCGACAAGTCCATCGACGCGGTGTTCGTGGTCACCCGCCACAGCTCGCACGCCGAGCTGACCCGAAAGGCACTGCTGGCCGGCAAGTCGGTGTTCGTGGAGAAGCCGTTGGCGCTCACCGAGGCCGAACTGGCCGACGTGCTCGCGGCGGTGGAGGAGTCCGGCAACGACCGGCTGCAGGTGGGCTTCAACCGCCGGTTCGCGCCGCTGCTGCAGGAGGCCAGGAAGCGCTTCGGCGCCCGGACCGGTCCGGCGAGCCTCCGCTACCTGGTCAACGCGGGCCGCCTCGAGCACGGCAGCTGGTACCTCCAACAGGGCACCCACGGCTCGCGGTTCGCCGGAGAGGGCGGGCACTTCATCGACACGGCGAGCTGGCTGCTCGAGGCCGACCCGGTGTCGGTGTACGCGGTCGCCACGCCCGGCAACGAGGATCTGCAGGTCGTGCTGCGCTACCCGGACGGATCCACCGCCACCATCAGCTACGTCACCACCGGCCCGTCCGGCTTCCCGAAGGAGACGCTGGACCTGGTCGCGGACGGCCGTGCGCTGCGGCTCGACGACTTCGTCCGTGCCGCTGTTTACGATGGGCGCCGCAAAGGATGGGTCAGTTCGCGGCTGCCCAAGGCCCGGGACAAGGGCCAGAACGCCGAGCTGGCCGCGTTCGTCAAGGCCGTACGGACCGGCGGGCCGATGCCGGTGCCGCTGGAGTCGCTGGTCGCCACCACGGCGGCCACCCTCGCCGTGCGGGCAGGCCTGGCGGCCGGCGCCCCGGTGACGTTGGCGGGGGCGCGATGACCATGAGCGCGGGCTGGTACCTGCGCCGGCTGTCCCGGATGGGCCCGCGGGAGGTCGCCGGCCGGGTGGGCGACGCGGTGCGCAGGCGGCGGTGGCGGTCGGCGCGGCCCGCCTGCCCGAGCGTGACCGGCGCCCGGTTCACCGCGGTGCTGCCCGCGGGGACGATCGCCGCGGTGCCACCGGACGCGGCGAAACGTCTCATCGCCGAGGCGGACCGGCTGATGGCCGGGCACGTCGAGTACTTCGGGGTGGTCCGCGACGACCTGGCCGACCCGGACTGGTGGTACGACCCGAAGACCGGGCGCCGGGCCCCGTGGGGCTACGCCTTCGACGTGCCGTACCGCAACGAGGACGCGGTCGGGGACGTCAAGCAGATCTGGGAGCTGTCCCGGCACCAGTACCTCACCGTGCTCGCCGGCGCCTACGCGATCACCGGGAACGAGCGGTACGCCGAGCGGGTGGCCGAGCACCTGCGGTCGTGGTGGGCGGCCAACGCGCCGCTGCTCGGGGTGCACTGGACCAGCGGCATCGAGCTGGGGATCCGGCTGCTGTCCTGGGTGTGGATCCGCCGGCTGCTCGACGGCTGGCCGGGCGCAGCCGGGCTGTTCGAGAACAATCCGGTGGCGCTCAACCAGATCTGGCACCACCAGCGCTGGCTGGCCGCCTTCCCCAGCCGCGGGTCCTCGGCGAACAACCACGTCATCGCCGAGGCCGCAGGGCAGTTCGCCGCGGCCTGCGCGTTCGGGTGGTTCCCCTCCTCGGCGCGTTGGCGAGCCGACGCGCTGCGGTCGCTGGAACGGCACCTGCGCAGCAACACCTTCCCCTCCGGCCTCAACCGCGAGCTGGCCACCGAGTACCACGGACTGGTGCTGGAGCTCGGCCTGGCCGCGGTGGCCGAGGCGGATGTCACCGGGGTGCCGGTTCCGGCGTCGATCCGGCTGGTGCTGCTGCGAATGACGGACGCGCTCGCGGCCGTCGTGGACAGCCGGCTGCGGCCGCCGCGCCAGGGGGACGCGGACGACGGGCACGGTCTGGTCGTGGACGGCGCGGGCACCGACCGCTGGGCCTCGCTGCTGGCCACCGGGGACGCCGTGTTCGGCCGGCTCGCCTGGTGGCCGGCGGTGACCGGCACCGATGTGCGCACCCCGCTGCTGGCCGCGCTCATCAAGTCCGCTGCACTGTCCGTGTCCCGCCCGGCAGGCCGACCGGCCCATTTCGCCGACGCGGGCATGACCATCCTGCGCGGTCCGGAGGAGATCTGGTGCCGCTGCGACGGCGGTCCGCACGGCTTCCTGTCCATCGCCGCGCATGCTCACGCGGACGCGCTGTCCGTGGAGGTCCGGCACGACGGGGTCGACGTGCTTGCCGACCCGGGGACGTTCTGCTACCACGGGCAGCCCGAGTGGCGGCAGTACTTCCGGTCGACCCTCGGCCACAACACCCTGCAACTCGACGGCGGTGACCAGTCGGTCTCCGGCGGGCCGTTCCTGTGGACCCGGCACGCCCGCAGCCGCGTCCTGGTCGCGGACACCTCCGAGGCGGGGGTGGCCCGCTGGTGCGCCGAGCACGACGGTTACCGGCCTTCCGTGCACCGCCGCCGGGTGGAGCTGACGGCCGCGAGCCGGGAGGTGCGGGTGGTCGACGAGGTGCGCGGCCCGCGCGGGGAGGTGCGGCTGGCGTTCCACCTCGGCCCGGCGATCGCCGCGGACCTGATGGGCAACCGGGCCGTGCTCACCTGGACCCGGGACGGCGAGGACCGCTCCGCGGCGCTCGACCTGCCCGGGCAGCTGAGCTGGCGGGCGCATCGCGGCGACGTCGACCCGCCGCTGGGCTGGTACTCCGCCGGCTTCGGCCGCAAGGAACCCACCACGACGCTGGTCGGCACCGGCTTCGCCGACGGCGCGGAGGGGTTCACCACCGTACTCAGGTTCCACGGCTAGGGAGGACGCTTGGGGATCAAGTGGCGGCACCGGGCGTTGCCGGTGGCATCGCTGGCGCTGGCCCTGGCCCTGCCGGCGGCGACCGGCTGTGAGAGCACGCCGGACGCGCGGCCGAAGCCGACCGCTGCGCCGCCCACGTCCGTGGCCCGGGTGTGCGCCCAGCCCGCGGCCGGGCCGGCGAAGGCGCCGACGGGCGCGGTGACGGTCGACCCCGCGGTGGTCGGTGACCTGGCGGCGAAGACCAGGAGCAGCCCCCCGAACACCACGTTCTGGCTTCGACCGGGCAAGCACACACTCGAGTCGGACCGCTACGCACAGGTCATCCCCAAGGAGGGGAACAGCTATCTCGGCGCGCCGGGCGCGGTGCTCGACGGCCGGAAGACCAACCAGTACGCGTTCGGCGGCACCGCCCGCAACGTCACCGTCCGCTACCTGACCGTGCAGGGTTTCGTCGCGCCGCACAACGAGGGCGTGGTCAACCATGACTCCGCGGACGGCTGGGTGATCGAGCACACGACGATCCAGAACAACTCCGGCGCCGGGCTGATGGCCGGTGACCGCCAGCGGGTCCGCGCCAACTGCCTGCGCGACAACGGCCAGTACGGGATGAACGCGTACAAGGCCACCGGCCGTATCAGCGGCCTGGTGGTCGAGGGCAACGAGATCGTGGGCAACAACACCGACGACTGGGAGCGGCGGCGGGAGGGCTGCGGCTGCACCGGAGGCGTCAAGTT
This sequence comes from Streptomyces sp. NPDC052016, assembly GCF_044548445.1. NCBI lineage: Bacteria > Bacillati > Actinomycetota > Actinomycetes > Kitasatosporales > Streptomycetaceae > Streptomyces > Streptomyces sp. NPDC052016. The sequence goes on along the minus strand of NZ_JBIUBX010000004.1, from coordinate 109,617 downwards.
CTGGGCCGTCGACGGCGCCGACGTACGCGGCAACTGGGTGCACGACAACCGGGGAGCCGGGTTGTGGGCGGACACCAACAACAACGACTTCCGCATCGAGGACAACGTGCTCGAGGCCAACGACGGTGCCGCGCTGATCTACGAGACCAGCTACAACGCGGTCATCCGGAAGAACACGATCCGGCGGAACAACTGGGTCGAGGGCCGCAGGCGCGCCGACCGCGGCGACAACTTCCCGTTCGCGACCATCTACCTGTCCGAGTCCGGCGGCGAACCACGGATCCGAGCCCGCACGGACAAGATCGAGATCTACCGGAACGTGCTGGAGAACAACTGGTCCGGGATCACCCTGTGGGAGAACGCCGACCGGTTCTGCAACAGCCCGGCCAACACCTCGTCCGGTGAGTGCACCTTGCTGGTGAAGCACACCGACCGCTGCGCACAGCCGGCGATCGCCACCGCACCGCTCTACGCCGACTGCCGGTGGAAGACCCAGCGGGTGGACATCCACGGCAACCGCTTCGTGCTGGACAAGTCCGTCGTCGACTGCACGGTGAAGTGCGACCGCATGGCGGTGCTGGCCAACTACGGCACCTATCCGGACTGGTCGCCGTACCAGGGCGAGCGGGTGGCCGAGGCCATCACCCGCACACAGCACAACCGCTGGCACGACAACGTCTACGTCGGGCCATGGAAGTTCGTCGCCCACGATCCGAGCCGGATACTCGACCACGGTCAGTGGCAGGGCACGCCGTACCAGCAGGACGCGGGCAGCACCTTCCGCGCACGGGCCGGTGGTTGAGTTGGGCGCGAACCACACGTCGAAGATCGTCGGGACGGTCTGGGGGCTTCTGGTCCTCAACACGCTCGGCTCCGCCGGGGCGAAGACGATCGTCCCGCTGCCCCGCTCCCTCATCCAGATGGTCACCATGGGCGCGCTGGTCGTCGCGTTCGCGCTGGCGCTCGCGATCAATCCCCGGGTGCGCGTCCGAGCCAGCGCCTTCCTGTTCCTGCTCACCCTGCTGCTGGTGCCGAGCGTGATCTCCAGCGCGGACCTGGGGTCCGGGTTCGGCGCGCTGTTCCGGTGTGCCCGGCTGGCACTCTTCGTCGGCACACTGTGGCTGCTCAGCCGCTGGTGGGACGGCGGCCCGACCTTCGTCCGGCACCACATCCGGATGTACTTCGTGGTCCTCGGGTCGGTGGCCGCCGGCCTGGTCATCTCACCGGGCGCCGCCATGCCCGAGCTCTACGGCGGGCGGCTGGTCGGCGCGTTGTGGCCGCTCACCCCGCCGCAGATCGGACAGTACGCGGCGGTGATCACCGGGCTCACCGTACTGCTCGTTCTGGGCCGCCGGACCGACAAGGGCAGCGCGGCGGTGGTCATCGTGCCGGCACTCGTCCTGCTCGCGCTGACCCATACCCGGACGGCCACGCTCGGCCTGCTCATCGGGCTGACGCCGGCGATTCTCTCGCTCGTGCTGACCAGCGCCGCCGCCCGCCGGTTCTTCACCTGGGCGGTGCTGTGCGCCGCCGTGGCGGCGGTGGGGTTCGGCTCCGCGCTGCGGGCGTGGTTCCTGCGCGGACAGAGCCAGGAGAACTTCACCAGTCTCACCGGTCGGGCCAAGGTCTGGGACGCCCTGCTGGCAGCTCCCCGGACGACCTCGGAACACCTGTTCGGCGCGGGCCTGGGCGACAAGTCGTTCGGCGGGCTGCCGATCGACAACAGCTGGCTGGCCGTCTACCACGAGCAGGGCGTGACCGGCGTCGCCTTGGTGGCGGCGGTCGTCATCGTCCTGGGCGGCGTCGCGTTGCTGCGGCCGCCGTCGCTGTCGCGGGCCTGCGCGATCTTCCTGATCGGCTACTGCGCGATCGCGTCGTACACCGAGGCCGGGCTGGGCGACGCCTCGCCGTATCTGCTGCACCTGGCCGTGGCCGCCTCGCTCCTTGCGGCACCCGCCGCGGCCGCTCCCCCGTCGACGCCCGACGTCCCGCGACGACGCGTCCCGCGATGGGCCCAGAGATCGGAGGTGACGTGAGCATGCACGTCCTCGTGGTGCACAACCGTTACGCCTCGGCGCAGCCGAGCGGGGAGAACAAGGTCGTCGACCAGGAGGTGGCGCTGCTGCGCGGGGCCGGCCACCGGGTCGAGGTGTTCGAGCGGCGCAGCGACGACATCGCCGCCCGGTCCCTCCTCGGCAAAGCCGCGGTACCGCTGCTGGTGCCGTGGAACCCGGCGGTCCGCACGGAGCTCGCCGCCCGGCTCCGCGCCGAGCGGCCGGACGTGGTGCACGTCCACAACGTCTTCCCGCTCCTGTCGCCCGCCGTGCTGGCCGCCTGCGCCGACGCCGGCGTGCCCGCCGTCGCCACGCTGCACAACTACACCCAGGTCTGCCCGCCCGGCACGCTGCAGCGGGACGGCCGGCCGTGCACCGAGTGCGTCGGGTCCCCGCCGCTGCCCGCCGTCCGGCACGGCTGCTACCGGGGCTCCCGGCTGGCGACGGTGCCGCTCGCGGTCAGCCTGTCGGTCAACCGGCGGCGGTGGTGGTCCGGCGTGGAGCGGTTCTTCTGCATCTCCGCGGCGCAGCGCGACGTCCTGGTGCGGTCCGGCATGCCGGCCGAGCGGCTGGCGGTGAAGCACAACTTCGTGCCGGACCCGGGCGCCTGCCGTACGGGCGCCGGAGAGCATCTGCTCTATCTGGGCCGGCTCGCGGAGGCCAAGGGCGTACGGCTGCTCATGGCCGCCTGGGACGAGATCGCGGCGAGCGGCGGTGTGGGCGTGCCGCTCGTGATCGCCGGCGCCGGGCCGCTGGAGCCGGAGGTGACCGCCTGGGCGGCGGGCCGGGACGACGTGCGCTGCGTCGGCCTGTTGGACCCGGCGCAGTGCCGGGAGGCCGTCGCGCGGTCGGTCGCCGTGGTGGCTCCTTCGACCTGGCTGGAGGCGTTCGGCCTGGTGGTGGTGGAGGCGATGGCGGCGGGGGTCCCGGCCGTCGCCGCCGGTCACGGCGCCTTCGTGGAGCTCGTCGAGGACGGGAAGACCGGGCTGCTGCACCGGCCGGGCGAGCCCGCCTCGCTCGCGTCCTGCCTGCGCCGGATCACGGCCGAGCCGGCCCGCAACCGGGAGATGGGCCTGGCGGCCCGGCGCCGCTACGAGCAGGACTTCAGCCCGGCCGTCGGGCTGGAGCGCCTGGTGGACGGGTACCGCACCGCGATCGCGGGTCGGTCCGGCGGCGCGGACGGCCCGCCGCCGGTAGGGGACGAAAACACAGGCTCGCGGCGGGGACACCCGCGCGAGCAGGGGGATGGGGACAGTACATGACACATTGCCGACTCTGCGGCTCGGAAGCGATGGCGAGCGTCGTCGATCTCGGGGCGACGCCACCGTGTGAGAGCTTCCTTGCCGCGGACCAACTGGACAGACCGGAGCCGGCGTACCCGCTGCACCTGCGGGTCTGCACCGACTGCTGGCTCGCGCAGATCCCGCCGCTGATCACGCCGGAGGAGACGTTCAGCGAGTACGCGTACTTCTCCTCCTACTCGACGTCCTGGGTGGAGCACGCGCGCACGTTCGTCGCCGACGCCGCGGCGCGGCTGGATCTCGGCCCCGACTCCTTCGTGGTCGAGGTCGCGAGCAACGACGGGTACCTGCTGCGGCACGTGGTGGACCGGGGGATCCGCTGCCTCGGCATCGAGCCCTCGGTGAACGTCGGCGCCGCGGCGCGGGACGCGGGTGTGCCCACGCTCACGGAGTTCCTGGACCCGGCCACCGGCGCCGGCGTCCGCGCCGAGCACGGCCCGGCGGACCTGGTCGTGGCCAACAACGTGTACGCGCACATCCCCGACGTGGTCGGGTTCACCCAAGGGCTGCGCTCCCTGGTCGCCGACGACGGCTGGGTCTCCATCGAGGTGCAGCACCTGCTGACCCTGATCGAGGAGAACCAGTACGACACGATCTATCACGAGCACTTCCAGTACTACACGGTCGCGTCCGCGACCCGGGCGCTGGCGAGCGGCGGACTCGCGCTCGTGGACGTCGAGCTGCTGCCCACGCACGGCGGCTCCATCCGGCTGTGGGCCCGGCCGGCCGAGGTGGCCGGCGAGCCGACGCAGCGGGTGGCCGACGTGCTGGCCCGGGAGAAGGCCGCCGGGCTGCAGGAGCTGTCCGGGTACACCGAGTTCTCCGCCCGGGTGGCCAAGGTGCGCCGGGACCTCCTCGGGTTCCTCATCGAGGCGGCCGAGCGCGGCGAGACGGTCGTCGGCTACGGCGCCCCCGGCAAGGGCAACACCCTGCTCAACCACTGCGGCATCCGGCCCGACCTGCTCCCGTACACGGTCGACCGCAACCCCTACAAGCACGGCAGGTTCACCCCGGGCACCCGCATCCCGATCCTGCCGCCCGAGCAGATAGCCGCCGACCGACCGGACTTCGTCCTCGTCCTCCCGTGGAATCTGCGGGCCGAGCTGGTCGAGCAGCTGTCCTTCGTGCACGACTGGGGCGGCCGGCTGGTCTTCCCCATCCCGGAACTGAGCATTGTCGAGGTCAAGCGATGAAGGTCGTTCTGTTCTGCGGCGGCTACGGGATGCGGATGCGCAACGGCGCCTCCGACGACGTGCCCAAGCCGATGGCGATGGTCGGCCCGCGACCGCTGATCTGGCACGTCATGCGCTACTACGCGTACTACGGGCACACGGAGTTCATCCTGTGTCTCGGCTACGGCGCGCACCACATCAAGGACTTCTTCCTCAACTACGAGGAGACGACGTCCAACGACTTCGTGCTGCGCGGCGGGCGGACCGAGCTGCTGTCCACCGACATCTCGGACTGGACGATCACGTTCGCGCAGACCGGCATCGAGTCACCGATCGGGGAGCGGCTGCGCCGGGTGCGCCATCACCTGGACGGCGACGAGATGTTCCTCGCGAACTACGCCGACGTGCTCACCGACGCCCCGCTGCCGGAGATGATCGACCGGTTCGCCCGGCGCGACGCCGGTGCGTCGATGATGGTGGTGCCGCCGCAGTCCTCCTTCCACTGTGTGGACCTGGGCGAGGACGGCCTGGTGGGGGGCATCACCCCGGTGAGTGAACTGCCGCTGTGGGAGAACGGCGGCTACTTCGTGCTCCGCCAGGAGGTCTTCGACCACATCCCGGAGAACGGGGACCTGGTCGCCGACGGATGCGCGCGACTGGCCAAGCGCGGACGGCTGGTGGCACACCGGCACCGCGGCTTCTGGAAGCCGACCGACACCGTGAAGGAGCGGGCCGCGCTCGACGAGGCCTACGCCCGGGGCGACCGCCCGTGGGCCGTGTGGGAACGGGACGGCGCGGGGGCGGACGCCGCGGTGAGGACCGCGTGATCCGGCTCGGCGCCGGGCGCCTCGACCGGATCGTCGCCATGGGTGCGCACTGCGACGACATCGCCATCGGCGCCGGCGGCACGCTCCTGACGATGTGCCTCGCTCGGCCGGGTCTCCGCGTCGACGCGCTGGTGCTCTCCGGCGGGGGCAGCGAGCGCGAGCAGGAGGAACAGGCCGCGCTCGCCGCCTTCTGCCCGGGCGCCGACCTGCGGTTGACCGTGCACAAGCTGCCGGACGGACGGCTGCCCGCGCACTGGGACGAGGCCAAGGCCGCGGTCGAGGAGCTGCGCGTGCAGACCGATCCGGACCTGGTGCTCGCCCCGCGCACCGACGACGCGCACCAGGACCACCGCGGTCTGGCGAAGCTGGTGACCACCGCGTTCCGCGACCATCTCGTGCTCGGCTACGAGATCGTCAAGTGGGACGGCGATCTCGGCCGTCCGGCCGCGTTCCAGCCGCTGTCGCCGGAGATCGCCGAACAGAAGGTGCGGCTGCTGCAGGAGCACTACCCGTCGCAGCGGCACCGGCCCTGGTACGACCGGGAGGCCTTCCTCGGCCTGGCGCGGATCCGCGGCATCGAATGCCACGCGCGCTACGCCGAGGCGTTCGCCGCCACCAAACTCACACTCAACCTGGGGGGTTGAACCTTGCGCGTACTGCTGACCGGACACCAGGGCTATCTGGGCACCGTGATGGCTCCGGTCCTCGCGGCCGCCGGGCACGAGGTCGTCGGTCTGGACGCCGGCCTGTTCTCCGACTGCGTGCTGGGCCCGCGGCCCGCGGACCCGCCGGGGCACCGGGTGGACCTGCGCGACGTCGCGGCCGAACACGTGGCCGGGGTCGAGGCCGTGATCCACCTGGCCGCCCTGTCCAACGACCCGCTGGGATCGCTGGCGCCGGAGCTCACCTACGACATCAACCACCACGCGTCCGTGCGGCTGGCCCGGCTGGCCCGCGACGCCGGGGTCCGGCGCTTCCTGTACGCGTCGACGTGCTCGGTCTACGGCGCCGCCGGCGGCGACGACCTGGTGACCGAGGACGCCCCGCTGCGCCCGGTGACGCCGTACGCGGAGTCCAAGGTGCGTGTGGAGGACGACCTGCACGCCCTGGCCGACGGCGACTTCACCCCGGTGTTCATGCGCAACGCCACCGCCTTCGGCTACTCACCCCGGCTGCGCGCCGACATCGTGCTGAACAACCTGGTGGGCCACGCGCTCCTGTCCGGCGAGGTGCTGGTGCTCTCCGACGGCACCCCCTGGCGCCCGCTGGTGCACGCCGCCGACATCGCACGGGCCTTCACGGCAGCGCTGACCGCGCCGCGGGAGGCGGTGCACGACCGGGCGTTCAACATCGGCAGCGAGATCAACAACGTCACGGTCGCCGAGATCGCCGAGCAGGTCGCCGAGGCGGTGAGCGACTCGCGCGTGGTGATCACCGGGGAGACCGGTGCCGATCCGCGGTCGTACCGGGTGGACTTCTCCCGGTTCCGCGCCGCGGTGCCCGGCTTCGACTGCGAGTGGACGGTGAAGCAGGGCGCGCTCGAACTCGCCGACGCCTACCGGGAACACGGGCTGACCCGGGAGGACTTCGAGCGGCGCTTCACCCGCCTTGCCGTGCTGCGCGCGGCGTCCGACGCAGGCGCCGTCGACGACACCCTGCGGTGGCGCCGGTGACCGCGGCCGGCGAGCAGCCGACGACCTCGGCCGGTGAGGAGATGTACGCGCTGGTGGAGCGGCTGTACCCGCTGTGCCGGAGCATCACCGGCGACGGGGTGCGCGCCACCCTGGAGATCGTCGGCGAGTACGTCCCGCTGCAGGTGCACGAGGTGCCGACCGGGACGCAGGTGCTCGACTGGACGGTGCCGCAGGAGTGGAACATCCGGGACGCGTACATCGCCGACGGCGCCGGCAACCGGGTCGTCGACTTCGCCGCGTCCAGCCTGCACGTGCTCGGCTACAGCGTCCCGGTGTCGCAGACCATGTCACTGTCCGAGCTGCGCGGACACCTGCACACGCTGCCGGACCACCCGGCCTGGGTGCCGTACCGCACCAGCTACTACAAGCCGGAGTGGGGGTTCTGCCTGGCCCAGGAGACCCTGGACGCGCTGCCGGACGGCGAGTACGAGGTGCGCATCGACTCCACCCTCGCGGACGGCCACCTCACGTACGCCGAGCACGTGATTGCGGGGCAGGTCCCCGACGAGGTGATCGTCTCCTGCCACGTCTGCCACCCGTCGCTGGCCAACGACAATCTGGCCGGCATCGCGGTGGCGACGTTCCTGGCCCGGGCGCTGGCCCGGCAGACGCCCTACTACACGTACCGGTTCATCTTCGCGCCCGGCACCATCGGGGCGATCACCTGGCTTGCCCGCAACGCGGAGCGGGTGGAGCGGGTCAAGCACGGGCTGGTGCTGGCCTGCGCGGGCGACCCGGGCCGGCTGACGTACAAGCAGAGCAGGCGCGGCGATGCGGAGATCGACCGGGTGATGCGGCACGTGCTGGCCGCCTCCGAACGCCCGCACCACGTCACCGAGTTCACGCCCTACGGCTACGACGAGCGGCAGTTCTGCTCGCCCGGGTTCGATCTCGGCGTGGGCTCGCTCAGCCGGACCCCGTATGCCGGCTACCCCGAGTACCACACCTCGGCCGACAACCTGGACTTCGTCTCCCCGGAGGCGATGGCGGACACGCTCGCCGTCTGCCGGGAGGCGTTCGCCGTCCTCGACCGCAACCGGCGGTACGTCAACCTCAGCCCCTACGGTGAGCCGCAGCTGGGCCGGCGTGGGCTGTACGACTCGCTCGGGGGCCGCAGCGACGCGAAGCAGGCGCAGATGGCCATGCTGTGGGTGCTCAGCCTCTCCGACGGCGAGCACGCTCTGCTGGACGTCGCCGAGCGCTCCGGGCTGCCGTTCGACGCCGTCGCCGCGGCGGCCGACGCCCTGCACGGCGCCGGGCTGATCAAGGCGTGACGCCGATGACCACCGAGGAGGAGAAGACGAGGGCACCGGCGGGATCCGCCCGGCGCGCCGTCGTCGGCCGGCTGTCCTGGGGACTGGCGGACCAGGCGGCCTCCAGCATGACCAACTTCGCGGTGGGGATCTACGTGGCGCGCTCGCTGGGGCTGACCGCGTTCGGCGTGTTCAGCCTGGCCTGGGTGACCTACGGCGTGGTGCTCAACGTCTCCCGCGGACTGGCCACCGACCCGCTCATGGTGCGCTTCAGCGGCGTGGCGGACGCGGCCTGGCGCGGGGCGGTGGTCCGGTCGTCCGGTACCGCGCTCGGCGTCGGTGCCGCCCTCGGCGCGGCGTCCGTGGTGGCCGGCCTCGCACTGGGCGGCCGCGTGGGGCCCGCGTTCGCCTGCCTCGGCGTCGTACTGCCGGGGCTGCTGCTGCAGGACGCATGGCGGTTCGCGTTCTTCGCCGCCGGCACCGGGCGGAAGGCGTTCGTCAACGACCTCGTGTGGGGCGTCGTGCTCGTCCCGGCCATGCTGGTGGCGGCCCGTGTGGGCAGCGTGGCCGCCTTCGTGCTCGCCTGGGGCGCGTCCGCCACGGTGGCCGCGGGATACGGCTACGTCCAGTCCGGCATCCTGCCCCGCACGGCCCAGGCGCGCGCGTGGCTCCGCGAGCAGCGCGACCTCGGCTACCGGTACCTCGTCGAGAACGTCAGCCTCAGCAGCGCGAGCCAGCTGCGTGCCTACGGGCTCGGCGCGATCGTCGGGGTCGGCGCGGTGGGCGCGGTCCGGGGCGCCGAGCTGCTGCTCGGCCCGTTCCTCGCCGTGCTGATGGGCCTCTCGCTGGTCACTGTCGCGGAGGCGGCACGGGTCCTGCGGCGGGCCCCGCACCGACTGGGCAGGTTCTGCCTCCTGCTGGGAGGCGGGCAGGCCGTCGCCGCGCTGCTCTGGGGCGGGGCGCTGCTTCTAGTGCCGGACCGGCTCGGCGAGCTCGTGCTCGGCGACGTCTGGCACTCCGCCGCACAGCTCATCGTGCCGGTCACCCTCGGCGTCGCGGGCGCCGGCCTCGGCACCGGCGCTGCGGCCGGGCTGCGCGCGCTCGCCGCGGCCCGGCGCAGCCTGCGCTGCCAGCTGTTCGCGTCCGCCTGCTATGTGGCGGGCGGGCTCGGCGGCGCGGCCCTGGCCGGCACGGTCGGCTCGGCCTGGGGCGTCGCCACCGCGACTCTCGCCGCCTCCGCCGTGTGGTGGCTCCAGCTGCGCTCCGCCCTGCGCGAGCACCACCAGGACCCCATTCCCGAAGTGAGGACGCCTTGACTTCCTCCCTCGCCTAAAGGCGGGGGATTCCAGCGGTCGCCCGCTGGGTTTCCTGCTTCACCGACGACTGCCCCGTCCGGGAGGACTCCCGTTGAGGTCTTACACCGTCTCCACAGGCAGACGCCGCCAGCCCGGCGGCCAGGATGTTACGCGCCGCGTTCACGTCGCGGTCGTGCACGGTGCCGCAGTCACACGTCCACTCGCGCACGTTCAGCGGCAGTTTCCCGTGGACCGTGCCGCAGTTCCCGCACAGCTTGCTGCTGGGGAACCAGCGGTCGATCACAACGAGTTCGCGCCCGTACCAGGCACACTTGTACTCCAGCATCATGCGGAGGTCTGCCCATGCCACGTCCGAGATCGCGCGCGCCAGGGTGTGGTTCTTCAGCAGGTTGCGGACGGTGAGGTCCTCGATCACGACCGTTTGGTTCTCACGGACGAGCCGAGTCGACAGTTGGTGGAGGAAGTCCCGGCGCCGGTCGGTGATCCGGGCGTGCACCTTGGCGACCTTCCGACGGGCCTTCTCCCGGTTCGCGGAGCCCTTGCTCTTGCGGGACAGCGCCCGCTGCGCCTTCGCCAGGCGGGCGCGGTCGCGACGCTCGTGCCCGGGGTTGGCGACCTTCTCCCCGGTGGACAGGGTCACCAGCGAGGTGATCCCGGCGTCCAGGCCGACCGCCGCATCCGTGGTGGGGGCCGGGGCGATGGTGTCCTCACACAGCAGGGACACGAACCAACGCCCGGTGCTGTCCCGCGAGACGGTCACCGTCGTCGGCTCCGCGCCCTCCGGCAGAGGGCGCGACCAGCGGATGTCCAGGGGATCCGCCATCTTCGCCAGCATCAGGCGCCCATCGCGCCACTTGAAGGCGGACCGGGTGTACTCGGCCGACGCACGGGACTTCTTCCGCGACTTGAAGCGCGGGTACTTGGCCCGCCTGGCGAAGAAGTTCGCGAACGCCGCCTGAAGGTGACGCAGCGCCTGCTGGAGCGGAACGGAGGACACCTCGGCCAGAAAGGCGAACTCCTCGGTCTTCTTCCACTCCGTCAGCGCGGCGGACGACTGCACGTAGGAGATCCGGCGCTGCTCCCCGTACCAGGCCCGCGTGCGGTCCTGAAGCGCCTTGTTGTACACCAAGCGGACACAGCCGAACGTGCGCGACAGCTCAGCCGCCTGCTCGTCCGTGGGATAAAAGCGGTACCTGAACGCCCGCTTGACCTGCCGTGCCACATCTCACACTCTATCAACTTCCGTCTGAGCTACGGGTGTCGGCCGACAGCCGACGGACGCCGAACCGCCCTGGCGGCGGCTCGGCGTTCCCTGCCCTGCTCCGCAGGAGTCCGTTTCCTCCCCGGCCTGAAGACCGGGGTATCCACGGAGGAATCTTGATGACCGCCCGACCCAGGCTGAGCATCGGCCTGCCCGTGTACAACGGCGAGGAGTACCTCGCCGAGGCGCTCGACGCCCTGCTCGGCCAGACCTACGAGGACTTCGAGCTGGTCGTCTCCGACAACGCCTCGACCGACGGGACCCAGGACATCTGCCGCAAGTACGCCGCGCGGGACTCGCGCATCCGGTACATCCGGCTGCCGCGGAACATCGGCGCCGCGCCGAACCACAACCACGTCTTCACCGAGTGCCGCGGCGAACTCTTCAAGTGGGCCTCGCACGACGACCTGTACGCCCGCGACCTGCTGCGGCGCTGCGTGGAGGCGCTGGACGAGCGGCCGGACGTGATCCTCGCGCACGCCGGCCAGGCGGTCATCGACGGCGACGGCCAGGTGAAGGTCCCGTACGAGTACGGGCTCGCCACCGACTCGCCGCACGCGCCGGAGCGCTTCCGCAGCCTGCTGTTCGAGCCCGGCGGCGACGACTTCTACGGGGTGATGCGGGCCGACGTGCTGCGCCGGGTGAAGCCCCACGACAGCTACCACCACGCGGACCGCACGTTCGTCGCCGAGATCACCCTGCACGGGCCCTTCCACCAGGTTCCGGAGCTGCTGTACTTCCGCCGCGACCACCCCACCCGAGCCGAGCGGGCGAACCCTTCCAAGCGCTCCCGGTGCGTCAACCTGGACCCGCGCCGGGCGGGACCGCTGCACCCGACGCCCCGGCTGCTCGCCGAGTACGTCTGGGGCTTCGTCTCGGCGATCCGGCGGGCGCCGTTGTCCCCGGCCGACCGGCGCGCGTGCTACCGCCACCTGGCCGCGTGGATGACCAGTCGGGTCCGGCCCGGCGCCGGCGAGCGGGTCGAGGACCGCGCCCCGGTCGACCCGTCCCTGCTCACCGTCTCCGTCGACGCCCTCGTCGCCGGACGTGAGGGGAGGCAGGCATGACGCCTGCCGACGGGACTCCGGTGCGCGTCGGGGTGTTCGGCCTGCTCGGCTCCGGCAACCTCGGCAACGACGGGTCGCTCGAGGCCGTGCTCGGCTACCTCCGCGCCGAGCACCCGGAGGCGGTCGTGGACGCGCTGTGCGGCGGACCCGAGGTCGTCGCGACCCGGTACCGGATCCCGGCGACGCGGCTGCACTGGTACCGCGGGGAGTACCGGACCGCGTCGCGTGCGGGCGCGATCGCGGCGAAGGGCCTGGGCAAAATCGTCGACGCCGTCCGCACCGCTGCCTGGGTGCGCCGGCACGACGTGGTGATCGTGCCGGGCATGGGCGTCCTGGAGGCCACGCTGCCGCTGCGACCGTGGGGCTTCCCGTACTCGCTGTTCCTGCTCTGCGCGAGCGGCCGGCTGTTCGGCACCCGGGTCGCACTGGTCGGCGTCGGCGCGGACGCGATCGGCAACCGGGCGACCCGGACCCTGGTGCGCTGGTCGGCGCGGCTGGCCGCGTACCGGTCGTACCGGGACGTCCTGTCCCGCGACGCCATGCGGGCGATGGGCGTGGACACCGCGCGCGACGAGGTCTACCCGGACCTGGCGTTCGCCCTGCCGGCGCCGGAGCCGAGCACGCCCTCGGACCAGGCCCAGAGCCCACCGGGTCCGGTCTGCGTCGGCGTCATGGCCTTCCACGGCGGCGACGACGACCGCGCCCGGGCCGAGGAGATCCACCGGCGCTACCTCGACGGGACGACCCGCTTCGTCCGCGCGCTGGTCGAGGACGGCAGGCCGGTCCGGCTGCTCACCGGCGACGAGTGCGATGCGCCGGTGGTCGCCGCGATCCTGGACGCGGTGGACTCGCCGCTGGTCACCGCCGCCGAGACGGCCTCGCTGGCCGACCTGATGAAGGAGACGGCGGCTGCCGACACCGTGGTGGCGACCCGGTACCACAACCTGATCTGCGCGCTGAAGGTCGGCACGCCGACGCTCGCGCTCAGCTATGCGGCGAAGAGCGACGCGCTCATGGAACGCATGGGGCTCGGCGCGTACCGCCACCCGGCTCGCGAGGTCGACGCGGACCGGCTGCTGCAGCAGTTCCGGGAGCTGGAGCGGCAATCGGCGGAGCTGCGACGGACCCTCACCGAGGCGAACATGGTCGCCGCCCGGCAACTCCGGGAGCAGTTCGACGCGTTGACCGCGTCCCTGTTCCCGGCGAACGACCACGCCCACGCCCGCACCCGGCAGGAGGCTCCATGAAAGCGACCGAAGTCCCGGAGATCGCCGGCGCGTTCCTCTTCGAGCCGACGCCGTACGCCGACGAGCGCGGCTTCTTCTGCCGCACCTTCGACGCCGACGTGGTCCGCTCGGTGGGCCTCGACCCGGACGCCTTCGTCCAGGACAGCGTGTCCCGCTCGGTCCGGGGCGTGCTGCGCGGCCTGCACCTGCGCTCCGGCGCCGGCGAGGCCAAGCTCGTGCGGTGCTCGTTCGGGCGGATCTTCGACGTCGTCGTGGACCTGCGGCCCGACTCACCGACGTACCGGAACAGGGCCTTCTTCGAGCTGTCCGGCGAGACGCAGGCGACCGTGTACATCCCGGCGGGATGCGCGCACGGCTTCCAGGCGCTGACCGAGACCGCCGACACCTCGTACCGGATCGACCGCCCGCACGATCCGGCCGAGGACGTGACGATCGCCTTCGACGACCCGGAGCTCGCCATCGACTGGCCACTGCCGGTCACATCGATGTCCCAGCGGGACCGGGAGGCGCCGAGCCTCGCCGAGGTCCTGAAGCAAAGAGAGAAGTGAGGCCGGCGTGGACACCGAACACCCCGAAGGGACCGAGGAGTTCCTCCTGCCCCGGTCACGGCAGGCGAACGAGCGACTGCACGCCCTGATCCCCGGGGGCGCGCACACCTACGCCAAGGGCGACGACCAGTACCCCGAGAACCTGGCTCCGGTCATCAGCCACGGCCGCGGTGCTCACGTGTGGGACATCGACGGCAACCGCTACATCGAGTACGGCTCCGGCCTGCGGTCGGTCAGCCTCGGCCACGCCCACCCACGCGTGATCGAGGCGGTGCGGCGGGAACTCGACCGCGGCAGCAACTTCGTCCGGCCGTCCGTCGTGGAGGTCGAGGCCGCGGAACGCTTCCTGGCCACGGTGCCGACCGCCGAGATGGTAAAGTTCGCGAAGAACGGCTCCGACGCCACCACCGCCGCGGTGCGCCTCGCCCGTGCCGCCACCGGGCGCCCGCGGGTGGCCCTCTGCGCCGACCATCCGTTCTTCTCCGTCGACGACTGGTTCATCGGCACCACGCCGATGTCCGCCGGCGTTCCGGCGGCGACCGACGAGCTCACCGTGGCGTTCCCCTACGGGGACCTGGCCGCAACGGAGGAGCTGCTGACCCGTTACCAGGACGAGGTCGCCTGCCTCATCCTCGAAGCCGCCACCCACACCGAGCCGCCGCCCGGGTACCTCGCCGGCCTGCGCGAGCTGGCCGACCGGTACGGCTGCGTACTGATCTTCGACGAGATGATCACCGGCTTCCGCTGGTCCGAGGCGGGCGCCCAGGGCCTGTACGGCGTCGTCCCCGACCTCTCCACGTTCGGCAAGGCGCTGGGCAACGGATTCGCCGTCTCCGCGCTGGCCGGGCGCCGCGACCTGATGGAGCGGGGCGGGCTGCGTCACTCCGGCGACCGGGTGTTCCTGCTGTCCACCACGCACGGTGCGGAGACGCACTCCCTGGCCGCCGCGATGGCCGTGCTCACCACCTACGTCGAGGAGGGCGTCACCGCGCGGCTGCACGCCCTGGGCGAGCGGTTGGCCGCCGGTGTCCGCGACGCCGCGGCCGCCATGGGCGTCGGCGACCACGTCGTCGTCCGCGGCCGGGCCAGCAACCTCGTCTTCGCCACCCTCGACGAGAACCGGCAGCCGTCGCAGCAGTACCGCACCCTGTTCCTGCGCCGGCTCCTCACGGGCGGGGTGCTGGCCCCGTCGTTCGTGGTGAGCAGCGCGCTCGACGACGCCGACATCGATCACACGGTCGACGTGGTGGCCCAGGCATGTGCGGTGTACCGGAAGGCACTGGACACCGGTGACCCCACCCCCTGGCTGGCCGGACGACCGGTGAAGCCCGTCTTCCGCCGTCTGGCGTGATGTGACGAGGCGTCAGCGAATCATGCCGTCCGGCTCCATGTGACGTGGCGTCGGCGACGCTACCGCCGACCGGCTTCGGCCGTCCGATCGGCCAGCCGGTCGGCCGTCCGGTCGACCAGCCAAGCGGTCGCCGGTACCACCGCCAGCGCGGTGCACCAGCCGCCGAGGACGTCGGTCGGGTAGTGCGCGCCAAGGGCGACCTGCGCCCAGCCCATGGCGGCGCCGGCAACCAGCGCCGCGGCGAGCACGAGTGACGCGCCGGCCGTCCTGCCGAGGCCGAGCCGGCCGGTCGCGAGCAGCGCCACCACGAGGGCGAGCGCGGTGAGGAAGGCGGTGTGCCCGCTCGGGTAGGACAGATGCCCGTCGTGGATGGTGCGTCCCGCCAGGGGCTTGAGCAGCTTCGTCGCTCCCACGGCCAGGGCGGCGCCGGTCACGGCGTGCACCGCCGCGCGCGGACGCCGAAGCAGCAGGCAGCCCGTCACGGTGGCCGCGACCAGCATCGCCGCTCCCCCGGGCTCCCCCAGGAAGTCCGTGGCCAGAGCGACGTGCCGCCACGGCGGCCCCACACCGTCCACCGCCGCCCCGATCCGCGCGTCCACCCTGCCGGGCTCGCTGTCGTCGGCATACAGGACCCCGAGCACGATGACCACCAGCGCGGCGAGGGCCGCCGTCAGCCCGAGCCACACGCGCAGCGACGGGGGCAGCACCGCGGACGCCGACCGGCCGGTCACACGCCCACCGCGTCCGGTCGACGTGCGGTGCCTCGTCGTGAGTCACCCATGCTCAAGGCCCTCTTCAAGACGGGGAAAAGCCCGCACACCGTCGCAGACCATCCGCAGATGCGACGCACCTCCCCTCCCGTCGGGGCCGACCCCAGTCGTCCGCCGCTACCGCGCTGCCGCGCCCCCGAGAACTGCCCTCTACCGCCGCCGACATGGCCGGGATCGTCCGATGTACGGGCCGCGCACGGCTGGACCGGGCAAGATCGCCCCTCAGCCTGCGCACCAGTCAGTTGCTCTCGGCAACCCTAACCAACCGTGCAGCGCGCACCTCGGTTTGGTGACCCACGTCACACCCGGCTCCTGTCAGCAATCGGGGCGCCGTCTCGTTCAAGGGGCCCGCGAACGAGACAGGAGCAACGCCATGAAGCACCGCATCGTCGTACTGGGCGCCGGATACGCCGGGGCCTTCGCCGCCGGAAACCTGGCCCGCCGGCTCTCCCCCGCCGACACCGAGATCACCGTCGTCAACGCCGTGCCCGACTTCGTCGAACGGATGCGGC
Source organism: Streptomyces sp. NPDC052016 (assembly GCF_044548445.1). Classification (NCBI taxonomy): domain Bacteria; kingdom Bacillati; phylum Actinomycetota; class Actinomycetes; order Kitasatosporales; family Streptomycetaceae; genus Streptomyces; species Streptomyces sp. NPDC052016. Next base: position 93,244 of record NZ_JBIUBX010000004.1, on the reverse strand, counting down.
TCCACCAGCTCGCGAGCGGCCAGGACCTCGCGTTCCGCAAGCTCGCCGACGTGTTCGCGGGCACCGGGGTTCGGCTGCTCCTGGCGCGCGTCACCGGCCTCGACCCCGAGCGCAGGACCGTCGCCGTGACCGGCGAGGACGGCGACGGCGAGCTCGCGTACGACACCCTGCTCTACGCGCTCGGCAGCTCCGTCGCCCACCATGGCGTCCCCGGCGTCGCCGAGTACGCCTTCGATGTGACCGGCCTGTCCTCGGCGCTGCGTCTGCGCGAGCGCCTGGCCGGCCTGGGCGAGGGCGGCACCGTGCTGGTCGTCGGTGAAGGGCTGACCGGCATCGAGACCGCCACCGAGTTCGCCGAGTCCCGGCCCGACCTCTCGGTCGCGCTCGCCGCACGCGGCGAGCTGGGCGCCTGGCTCTCCCCGAAGGCCCGCCGTCACCTGCACCGAGCCTTCGACCGGCTCGGTATCACCGTCCACGAGCACACCGGCATCGAAGCCGTCGAGCCGACCCGGGCGATCGCCGCGGACGGTACGTCCATCCCGGCCGACGTGACCGTGTGGTCGGCCGGGTTCGCCGTGCACCCCATCGCGGCCGCCGGCGGCCTGGAGGTCGCCGAGACCGGCCAGATCGTCGTCGACCGCACCATGCGCTCGGTCTCGCACCCGGACGTCTACGCCGTCGGCGACTGCGCGTACGCGATCGGCGAGAACGGCCGGCCGCTGCCGATGTCCTGCGCCTCGGCCGGCTACACCAACATGCAGGCGACCGCCGCGATCATCGCGCGCCTGACGGGGAGCAAGGTCCCGACCACCGGGCTGAAGTACCACGGCAACCACATCAGCCTCGGGCGGCGGGACGCGATCGTCCAGATGGTGGACGGGGACGTCCGGTCGAAGTCCTGGTACCTGGGCGGCCGAACCGCCGCGCGGCTCAAGTCGGGCGTGCTCAGGGGAGCCGGGTGGAGCATCGCCCACCCGACCTTCGGCATGCCGAAGCGCAGGCGCCGCCTGGCCGACGGGCCTGACCGGACCGGTGTGAAGGTCGCCGCATAGGCTCCTGCGCATGGACAGCGCTGCCATCGATCGGTTCGAGGCCAGCCGGGGCCGGCTGGCCTCGCTCGCGTACCGTCTGCTCGGCTCGGCCGCCGACGCCGAGGACGCCGTGCAGGACACGTTCCTGCGCTGGCAGGCCGCGGACCGTGAACGCATCGAGGTGCCGGAAGCCTGGCTGACCAAGGTCGTCACCAATCTCTGCCTGGACCGGCTCCGCTCGGCGCAGGCGCGCCACGAGCGAGCGGCCGGTGCCTGGCTGCCCGAGCCACTCCTCGAGGGCGACCCGATGCTCGGCCCGGCCGACACCTTCGAGCAGCGCGAATCGGTGTCCTTGGCCGTACTGACGCTCATGGAGCGCCTCTCGCCGGTCGAGCGTGCCGCATACGTCCTGCGCGAGGCCTTCTCGTACGGCCACGCCGAGATCGCCGGGATCCTCGACATCACCGAGTCCGCGAGCCAGCAGCATGTCCACCGGGCCCGGATCCGGGTCGCCGCCGAGCGCCGCCGCGGCGGCGAGGTGGACCCCGCGTCCGCGCGCCGGATCGTCGAGGAGTTCCTCGCCGCGGCCACGTCGGGGCGCACCGAACGGCTGGTGGCGCTGCTCACCGACGACGCGACCGCGGTCTCGGACGGCGCCGGACTGGCCAGGCGGCTGCTGCGGTACACAACGCGCGAGCGCATCGCCTCCTACGTGCGGGCCGGCTTCAAGCCCACTCCGGCGAAGCGGCGGCTGGCCGGCGGCTCCCCTGCGATCCACATCGCGCTGGTCAACGGCTCCCCCGCCGTCCTCGCCGTGGTCGACGACCGGGTCGTGGGCGCCGTGGCGTTCGAGGTCGGCGACGGCAAGGTCGCGTCCCTTCACGGCATCGCCGCCGCCGGCCGGCTCGAGCGGCTCAATGAGGCCTGGCGGCTGCACGAACCCGACGCGCCGGTCATCCACGCATGGTGACCGGAGCCAGCGCAGTCGGTTGGCGCGTCAGCCTGGGGAGGAGGTGGGGCTCAAGGGCGTTTCTCCCGGCCGGCTGCCCGGATGGGCCCGGGGGCGAGGCGCCGGAATCAGGGAACGCCTTCCATGCGGACCCTGGTGGCGGTGGCGAGGCGCTCGATGTCGTCGCGGGTGGCGTCCAGGCGACCAAGGATGACCAGGCCCGGGGAGTGCTCGCCGTCGCGGTAGAAGAGGGCGAGGTTGCCCCAGGGCGCGTAGTAGGCGAGGTCGCCGGCCTTCGGCGTGGCGGCCTCCGGGGCTCCGGAGGTGTCGAGCTTGCGCGGCGGATAGCCGATCCGCTCCGTCCGGTGGAAGTCCTCCAGCTCCAGCGTGAGCGGAAGCAGCGTGGCGAAGTCGCGCGCCGCGGCGCCGTCGTTCAAGGTGGCGTCGACGTACCGGCCGCCGGTCGTCAGGCGGATCCTCGTCACGGTGCTCCTCTCGGACGGTGCGCTGGGCACCGTGTCGGCCACGGTCGCCCGGGAGGCGGGCGTCCGCGACGGCGGCGATGCCGGGGACGAGGTGTCGCCGCAGGCTGCCAGGGCCAGTGGCAGCGCGGCGGCCGGAAGAACACGGCGGGCCTCGCGACGCCTGGGATGTGTCCAGGTGCGGGTCGGCAGGGACGTGACGTGCCGCCGGCCCGCCGCCCCGGCGGGAGGAAGACGCCGGGGCCGCGCTCGCTCCGGCCCGGCGACATCTCCGGTGTACGGGGTCACGGCGTGAGGAGGGCCTTGATGGCCCGGCGTTCGTCCATGGCCCGGTACCCCTCGGCGACCTGGTCCAGGGGCAGGGTGAGGTCGAAGACCTTGCCCGGGTCGATCCGCCCCTCCAGGACGCGGTCGATCAGGTCGGGAAGGTAACGGCGGACCGGGGCGGGGCCGCCGCGCAGGCCGACGTGGGAGAAGAACAGTTCCTGCCCGTCGACGGCCACGTCATGGGGGACGCCGACGAAGCCGACGTTGCCGCCGGGCCGGGCGGAGCGCAGGGCCTGCCGCATGGCCTCGGCGGTGCCGACGCACTCCAGGACGGAGTCGGCGCCTATGCCGTCCGTGAGGTCCTTGATCCGGGCGACGCCGTCGTCGCCGCGCTCGGTGACGATGTCGGTGGCGCCGTACTCGAGGGCGAGCCTCTGGCGGGACTCGTGGCGGCTCATCACGATGATCCGCTCCGCGCCCAGCTCCTTCGCCGCGATCACTCCGCACAGGCCCACGGCCCCGTCGCCGACGACGACGGCGGTGGAGCCCGGCGTGACCTCGGCGGCGTCGGCGGCCCACCAGCCCGTGCCCATGACGTCGGAGTTGGCCAGCAGACCGGGCCAGAACCGTTCCTCGGGCACACCGTCGGTGGCGACGAGGGTGCCCTGGGCGTTGGGGATCCGCACGTGGTCGGCCTGGCAGGTGCTCATGAACTCGCGGTGCAGACAGTTCGACTGGAAGCCGTTGCGGCAGTTCGCGCAGGTGTTGTCCGAGGTGGCGAAGGAGCCGACCACGAACTGGCCGGGCCTGACCGAGGTGACCTCACTGCCGACCTCCTCCACGAAGCCGACGTACTCGTGCCCCATCGGATGCGGGTCGCCTATCGGCTCCGCGCCGCGGTAGGACCACAGGTCCGAGCCGCACACACAGGTGACGGCCGTACGGATGATCGCATCGGTCGGGTGGACGATCTTCGGGTCGTCCAGGGTCTCGAAACGGACGTCGCCGGGGGCGTGGATCACTGCTCCGCGCATGAGAGGGATTCCTTCGCGTGCTTGAACGCGCCGACCATGGCTGGGAGGCGCCGTGTGCAGGTGCGGTTTTGACGCGAGCAGCGGAGCGCCGCCCGCGGAACGGGTTCGGGCTTCCCCCGTCAAGCCGGTGGGCTGGAGGGGAAGTGCCTCGTCATCCAGGTAACCCCCACTTCGCGTGCGCAGCGAGTCACTGTCGAGGGGTGTACCGGCAGTACATCCCTCCGGCCGCGCGCGGCACGTACGGTCGAGGTGTGGACAACCAGCGAGAGGTCCGCGAGTTCCTCACCTCGCGGCGAGCCAGGATCACCCCCGAGCAGGCCGGTCTGCCCGCCGGCACCCGGCGCCGCGTCCCCGGGCTGCGGCGCAGCGAGGTCGCCGCGCTGGCAGATGTCAGCGTGGAGTACTACGCCAAGCTGGAGCGCGGCCATGTCGCGGGGGTCTCACCGGCCGTCCTCGAGGCCGTCGCCCGGGCCCTGCGGCTCGACGAGGCGGAGCGAGCCCACCTGCTCGACCTGGCTCGGGCCGCCGACGGCTCCGACGCCCTCACCCGGCCCCGCCGCCGCGCCACCCGGCAGTGGAAGGCGCACCGCAGCCTGCAGTGGACCCTGGACGCCGTCACCGCCGGCCCGGCCTTCGTCCGCAACGGCCGTATGGACCTGCTCGCCGCCAACCAGCTCGCCCGCGCCTTCTACCACGAGGTCTACGCCGACCCGCACAACCAGGCGAACCTCGCCCGCTTCAACTTCCTCGACCCCGCCTCCCGCCGCTTCTACCCCGACTGGGACCAAGCCGCCGACATCGCCGTGGCCATCCTGCGCACCGAAGCCGGCCGCGACCCCCACGACAAAGACCTCCACGACCTCGTCGGCGAGCTCTCCACCCGCAGCGACGCCTTCCGCACCCGCTGGGGCGCCCACAACGTCCGCCACCACGGAACCGGGACCAAGCGCTACCACCACCACGCCGTCGGCGACCTCACCCTCGCCTACGAAGGGCTGGAGATGGCGGCCGAACCCGGCCTCACCCTCACCATCTACACCGCCGAACCGGGCTCCCCCTCCGAAGAGGGCCTGCGCCTGCTCGCCTCCTGGGCAGCCACTCAGGACGCCCAAACAGCCGCCCGCGAGGCAAGCGGCTGACCACCGTCACAGGTCGTACGCCTACCCGCGTCAGCAGCGTCAGCGAAGGCAGCCGCTGGACGGCGTGGGGGTGGGGCGGGTTTCAGTCTGCCCACTCGTGCGCGTGGCCTCCGCGCCATTCCACCCACTGCGGGTCGTCCAGGATGTCGACGGGGTCGTCTATCCCGGCGGCTTCCAGGAACACGACCAGGTCGTGGTCGCTGTAGGCGGTCCCGAGGATCTCGTCCCGCCCGTGGATGTGCGCGCTGACGCGCCGACCGCCCGAACGAGACGGCCGGTGCACAGCGATCGGCGCACCGCCCACCCCTTCAGCATGCTCCCCCCGGACCGGACCGGCGAGCCGGACAGAGCCGTCTGCCGACCACCGCATCAGCCCTGGCCCTGGCCCGGGCCGCAGGGGGGTGGGGTCGCTCCCTACCGATCGACGGCTCGCATCCCTGCCTCGTCGTACCGCTCACCCGCCGGCTCGGGCAGCTCCGCGTCGATGCGGGCCAGGTCCTCCTCGGTCAGCGCGATGTCGACCGCGGCGGCGTTCTGCTCCAGGTAGGTGCGGCGTTTGGTGCCCGGGATGGGCACCAGGTCATCGCCCCGGGCCAGCACCCAGGCGATGGCCAGCTGGGCCGGGGTCACCTCCTTCTCGGCGGCGATCTCCTTGACCTTCGCCGCCAGCCGCAGGTTCGCCTCCAGGTTGGCGTCCTGGAAGCGCGGGTTCTCACGGCGCCAGTCGTTCGCGTCGAGCTCGTCCGGCGAGGCGAACCGCCCGGCGAGGAAGCCGCGGCCGAGCGGCGAGTAGGGCACGAAGCCGATTCCCAGCTCCCGGCAGGCGGGCAGCACCTCGGCCTCCACGTCCCGCGACCACAGCGAGTACTCGCTCTGCACCGCGGTGATCGGGTGCACGGCGTGGGCGCGCCGGATGGTCTGCGCGCTCGCCTCGCTCAGCCCGATGCACCGCACCTTGCCCTCGGCGACGAGCTCGCCCAGCGCGCCGACCGTCTCCTCGATGGGCACGTTCGGGTCGACCCGGTGCTGGTAGTACAGGTCGATGTGGTCGGTCCCCAGACGCTCCAGGGAGCCGTGGACCGAGCTGCGGACGTGCTCGGCCGAGCCGTCCTGCGGGCCGACCGTGCTGATGTCGCCGGGTACGGCGTTGTCCATCCGGTAGTTGAACTTCGTCGCGATCACATACATGTCGCGGTGTCCCCTGATCGCCTCGCCGACCAGCGACTCGTTGGTGAGCGGCCCGTACATCTGCGCGGTGTCGAGGAAGTTCATCCCGAGGTCGAGGGCGCGCCGGATGGTCGCGATCGCCTCCTCCTGATCGGCGGATCCGTAGAACGCGGACATGCCCATGCACCCCAGGCCGATGGCCGATACCCGGAGGTCCCGCAGACTGCGCTTCTGCATGCCGCTCCCTGCCTTTCCCTGCTTTCCCTGCACAGACTTTCGTCGTTCGGACGGCACGAAGCCGCCCATCCATCTAGCGACGGATTCCGGCGCTCGGCATCCCGTGAGGATCGATCTCCCTGCCACCTTCTTGACAGCTCACTCCCCCGCAGCAAGGCTACCGACCAGTCGGTATGAAGAGGTGGGTCGTGACCGAGCTGAGCATCTCCACCGGTACGGGCGTCTTCGACGCGATGGCGGCGGGCCCGGCCGGGGGCCGCCCGGTGCTGCTGCTGCACGGCTTCCCGCAGACCGGGCTGGTGTGGCGACGGCAGATCGCGGCGTTGGCCGCGCACGGCTACCGGGCGGTGGCACCCGACCAGCGGGGGTACTCCCCCGGGGTCCGCCCGCAGCGGCTCGAGGACTACCGCATCAGCCGTCTCGTCGACGACGTGGTCGCGATCAGCGAGGAACTGGGCTGGACGACGTTCGACCTGGTCGGCCATGACTGGGGAGGCGCGGTGGCCTGGTGGACGGCCCACGCCCACCCCGGCCGCGTGCGTACTCTGGCAGTCGTCTCGACCCCGCACCCCGGCGCTCTCGCCACCGCGCTGCGCACCGACCCGGATCAGCGCGCCCGCTCGCGGTACATGATCGACTGGCGCGAGGCACCCGCCACCGAGGAGCGCATGCTAGCCCAGGACGCCCAGGAGCTCCGCGGCTTCTACGCCGGAAAGGTCCCGCACGACAGTGCCGAGGCCTACGTGCGTCATCTGTCCCGGCCGGGTGCCCTCACCGCGGCGCTGAACTGGTACCGAGCCGGCCGCCCCGACGGCGCGATCGGCGCCGTGGACGTGCCCACGCTGTACGTCTGGAGCACGGGGGACAGCGCGTTCGGCCCGGTCGCCGCGCAGGAGACCGGCAGGTGGGTCGACGGGCCGTACCGGTTCGAGACCCTGCAGGCCGTCAGCCACTGGATCCCCGAGGAGGCGCCCGAAACGCTGAGCCGCCTCCTGCTGGAACACCTGCGAGCGCGCGGAGAGTGCTGAGCCCGCAGCGCACACCCCGTTCGTCGACTCTCCGAAGAGGTGACCCCGTGAAGACAGCACGTGCGGCCTGGCGCCGCCTCGAGCCCGTGCACGCCATGATCTACTTCGTCCCCGAAGCGAGGCGACGGTACGCGGCCCTCGGACTGAACGCACGGGCGGGGTACTTCACCTCCCGGAGCGCCGCGTTCGGCCGAGCATCCGCCGAGCTGGTCATCTCGACCTTCTACAACTTCAGCCCCCATCTCGTACGCCAGGCGATCGACGGAGCCTGGGACACCACGACGCCGCAGGACGTCCTGGACGCGCGGTACGCCGCCGCGGGCGAGGCTCTGCGGCGGGCGGGAATCCACGACGTGCCCGCCCTGAACGAGGTCCTGACGCTGACCCACCGGGCCGCCGAATCGGCCTGCGAACACGCCCAGGGCCGCCCGCTCTTCGCCGCGCATGCCGCACTGCCGTGGCCGGAGGAGCCGGTACTGCGGCTGTGGCACGCCCAGACACTGCTCCGGGAGTTCCGCGGAGACGGCCATGTCGCGTGCCTGCTGAGCGAGGGCGTCGGGGGGGTGGAGGCCCTGATCCTGCACGCCGCCACCGGCGAGGCTCCCGTCGACTTCCTCAGGGCGAGCCGAGCCTGGCCCGAGGAGGAGTGGACCGGCGCCCAGGAGCGCCTGCGCGAGCGCGGTCTCCTCGACGGCGACTCCCTCAGCGCGGAAGGCGCCCTTCTGCGCCGGCACATCGAGGACCGCACCGACCGCCTGGCGCTTCCGGCCTACGCCGCCCTGGGTGACGCCGACTGCGAGCGTCTCGCCGAACTCGCGAGACCCTTCGGCCGCGCGGTCGTCGACGCCGGTCTCCTCAACCTCGGCTGACCGGTCCTCGGCGTCGCGTTCAGTCGCCTCACAGCCCGGCCGGGGGCGTCACTGGCCCTCCACCGAGGCGCCACGGACCTGGTCGAGCCGGTCGTCGGCGCAGGGCGGTGACGGCCGACCTGTGACGGCCGGCCGGTCCTGGCCGGTCGCGGCCGCAGCCAGGTTGCATGTCGGCGCAGGGCGGCGGGGCGCCACCCCCTGCTCCTGGGGGTGGCGCCCCGCCTCTGTGTCCGCGCCGCCGGTCAGTGGGCCGGCGTCAGCGCGACCTCGGCGCTCCCCGAGAGGGACGGCAGGCCGTCCGGGGGAGTGTCGCGGTAGGTGGCGTTGAAGACCGCCTTCAGGTTGTCCGCACCGGAGTGGCCGCCGTCCACGAACGTCACGAACGATCCGGAGCAGCCGTTGCTCGAGGAGAGCGGATGACCGTGCGAGTCGTGGCCGAGGATGAACGTGACGGTGACCTTCGAGCAGTCCACCGGCTGGTCGTCGGTGACGGTGACGTTCCAGGTGACCGTGTCACCCCAGTGGAACGCCGTGCCGCCGTGCGGAGCCGGGTCGGTCGTGAGTGAGACGACCGGCGCCTTGTTGCCGACGACGACGGAAACCGACGCGGAGGCCGAGCGCCCGGTGCTGTCGGTGACCTTCAGCGTGGCGTCGTAGACGGCGTTCTCGGTGAAGGTGTGCTTCGGGTTGGCCTCCCTGGAGTCCACGGTGCCGTCGGCGTCGAAGTCCCAGGCGTAGCGGAGGGCGTCGCCGTCGGCGTCCTTCGTGCCGGCGCTGGAGAACTGGACCGTCAGCGGACTGGTCCCGTTGACCACGTCCGCGGCGACCTTGGGCTCCGGGGTGCGGTTGCCCCGCGTGAAGTCGATGCGGGAGAGCTGGGCCTCGGGCAGCTCCGCGAAGTACCCGGTGCCGTACTCGAGGACGTACAGCGCGCCGTCCGGGCCGAACTCGGCGTCGATCGGGCCGTCCGTCGTGATCGAGGGGATCGCGTCCTCGATCTTCTTGACCTCGTTCCCCTTGCCGAGGGTGATGGCCTTCATCTGGTCGCGGGTCCACTCGTAGAAGAGCGGCTTGCCGTCGAAGTACGCGGGCCAGCGGTTCTGGGCCTTGTTCCGCTTGTCGTAGCGGTACGCCGGGCCGCCCATGGGGCCGATGCCGCCCGTACCGAGCTCCGGGAACTCCGCGGAGGCGCCGTAGCCGTAGACGATCTCCGCGTCCGTGACCGGCGGCAGCGTGCCGAGGCCGGTGTTGTGCCGCGAGTCGTTGACCGGCTTGGCGCAGTCGAAGGCGCCGTTCGACTTCTTCGTGGCGAAGTCGTAGTCCTGGTACGGCATGTCCTGGGTCACGCAGAAGGGCCAGCCGTAGTTGGCGGGGCGGTCGATGACCATCCAGCGGCCGTGGCCGCCGGGGCCGCGGTCCGGGTTCGCCCGGTTGGCGTCGGGCGAGTAGTCGCCGACGTAGACCTCGCCGGTCCTGTCGTCCACAGCGAAGCGGAAGGGGTTGCGCAGACCCATGGCGTAGATCTCGGGACGGGTCTTCGGGGTGCCCGGCGCGAAGAGGTTGCCGTCCGGTATCACGTAGCCGCCGTCACGCTTGACCTTGATGCGCAGGACCTTGCCGCGCAGGTCGTCGGTGTTGCCCGAGGTGCGCCGCGCGTCGTAGACCGGGTTGCGGTCGGGGCGGTCGTCGAGCGGGGCGTAGCCGTCCGAGGCGAACGGGTTGGAGTCGTCACCGGTCGACAGGAACAGGTTGCCCTTGTGGTCGAAGTCGATCTTGCCGCCGACGTGGCAGCAGATGCCGCGGTCGGCCGGGACGTCGAGGATCTTCTGCTCGGAGCCGAAGTCGAGCTTGTTGCCCTCAAGCTTGAACCGGGACAGCCGCGTGACGCCCTTGTACCGGGCGAAGTCCGCGGCCGTGCCGAACTCGGGGGCGTCCCCTTCGTTGACGCCCGCGGTGGCCGGGTCGTCCATGGGGGTGTCGAGGCGGGGCGAGTAGTAGAGGTACACCCAGTGGTTCTTGGCGAAGCCGGGGTCGACGGCGATGCCCTGCACGCCCTCTTCGTCGTGCTGGTAGAGCCCGGCGGGGCTCTTCTTCATGTCCGCGGCGAGGAAGTTCACGCCGCTCTTGGGGTCGTGGATCCGGACCTCTCCCGTGCGGGCCGTGTGCAGCACCCGCCGGTCGGGCAGGACGGCGAGGGCCATGGGCTCGCCCGGACGGTCGTTGAGGGTGACCTTCTGGAAGTCCGCCGCGGCCGGCGGTGCGGGATCCGATGCGGTGGCTTGGGCTGCGGACGGAGGCAGGAGCCCGACGGCCCCGGCCAGCGCCGCCGCCCCCACGAGGGTGACGATCCGTCTGTTGCGCACTCAGAACTCCTCTGATCTGGTCGGCGGCTGCGAACGCCCGGGGATTTGACCCCCGGCTGGGCCGCGGCAGAGCGAAAACGAGTCAAAAACCGTGCGAAGCGCGTCAGTTGGACGCTAGAGCGCCCACTTTCAACTCGTCAAGGACAAAGTTTCAACTTTCTCAGGGAAAGTTTGTCCCGGTGTTTCAGGTGTTTTCGGGCATGGCCGCCTGACCCGCCCGCGCCTGAGGCGCCGGGCGGGTCAGGCGGCTGACGCTATGTCAGTGGCGGGCGCGCAGGGCCGCGAGGTTGTCGTAGCCGATCCGGGCGAACTTCAGGGACTGGGCGGGGTCGGTGGAGCTGGGCGCGTTGTCCTGCTCGACCATCGGGTTGTGGTAGTTCTTCGCACCCACTCGGGTGAAGAACCTGCGGTAGTCGATGTCCCCCGTGCCGAACGGCACCATGTCGTAGCCCAGACCGCTCTGGGGGTTGACCACGCCGTCCTTCGCGTGGAAGAGCGGGAAGCGGTTGGTGTTGCGGGCCACGAGACCGGCGGGGTCGAAGACCTTCTCGCGCTGCGAGCCGTCGTGCGCGGTGTACGTGTGGAACTTGTACTGGGCCACGTGCGCCCAGAAGACGTCCAGTTCCAGGTAGACGCTCTTGCGGTCCGTCACCTCCAGGAAGTACTCGAGCTTCCGGATGCCGGAGCTGCGCGTCGGCCGGCCCTGCGCGTCGAGCGGGCCCCCGTCGAGCAGGAAGTCGTAGGCGCTGTCGTGGTTGTGGGTGTACAGCTTGACGCCCTCGCGGCGGGCGATGGCGCCCATGGTGTTCCACTTCTCCGCGGCGACGTCCCAGTCGGCCCGGTAGGGGCTGCCGGTGGGGTCGCCACCGGTGCCCATGTGCTCCATGCCGAGGATGTTGGCGATCTCCAGGTTCAGCTTGAAGGTGTCCAGGTCGGAAGGGGTCAGCGGCCAGGACGCCGGGATGAAGCCGTGGCTGCCCTGCGCCCGCAGGCCGTACTCGTCGAGCCAGGAGCGCAGCAGCTTCGCGCCCTGGACGGTCCCCAGGTTCGCGCCGCCGGGCGCGTTGGCGTGCTGGCCGTAGCCGGCGAACTCCACCTGGCGGTAGCCGAAGCGCGACAGCTGCCGGAAGACCTCGCGGAAGCCTGAGGGCAGGTCGGTGGTGAGAGGGTCGCGGCCGACCGCGTCCCGGACGGTGTAGAGGATGATGCCGCGCTTGTGCGGCGGGACCAGGGCGGAGCGGCCCCGGTCCTCGACGGCGGGTTCGGCCCCGTCCCGCGCCAGCGCGGGCGAGGCGCCGAAGACCGGGGCGGCGATCGCCACGGCCGCGGCGGCCGTGCAGGTGCTGAGGAAACGGCGGCGGTTGACGCCGAGCGCGCGGCGCAGTTCGTCGCCGGTGACGGCTTCGTCGTTGAACGAGGTCACAGTGATTCTCGCTTTCGTCGTCGCGGTGCTGCGGGCCTGACGGCAGCCGCCTCAGGAGAGGCCGGCGAGCCGCAGCAGCAGGGACTTCACATCGGTGGCCGCGACGCGGCCGGATACTGCGCGGGGGGTGGAGCACAGGACGAGCGGACCGTCGTCGTCGCTCGTGGGGAGGCGGCCGTGGCTGCCGCGGATGGGTGAGGGGTCGAGGGGCACGACCGCCATGCGGTAGCGCATGCCGAGCTTCTTGCGGGCCACCGCCTTGGCCGCCTTGAGCCGCACGAAGGGGTCTTCGGGGTCCATGAACAGCTCGACGGGGTCGTAGCCGGGCTTGCGGTGGATCTCGACGAGCTGGGCGAAGTCGGGGGCGCGGGCGTCGTCGAGCCAGTAGTAGTACGTGAACCAGGCGTCCGGTGCGGCGATCGCGACGAGTTCCCCGGAGCGCGGGTGGTCGAGCCCGTTCGCCTTCTTGCCGTCGTCGTCGAGGATCTCGTCGATGCCCGGCAGGTCCTTCAGCACCTCGCGGGTGGCGTCGAGGTCCTCGGACCGGCGGACGTAGACGTGGGCGATCTGGTGGTCGGCGACGGCGAAGGCGCGGGACGCCATCGGGTCCAGGTACTCCATGCCGTCCTGGGTGTGGACCTCCAGCAGGCCGGCCCGCCGCAGGGCGCGGTTGATGTCGACGGGTCGGCTGACGGGGGTGATGCCGTACTCGGACAGGGCGAGGACCGTGCGGCCCTCGGCGCGGGCGTCGTCGAGCAGCGGGCCGATGACGGCGTCGAGTTCGGCGGCGGCGCGGTGGGAGCGGGGGTCGTCGGGGCCGTAGCGCTGCAGGTCGTAGTCGAGGTGGGGCAGGTAGCACAGGGTCAGGTCGGGGTGCCGGGTGCGCATGACGTGGCGGGTGGCGTCGGCGATCCACTTGCTGGAGACGATGTCCGCGCCCGGTCCCCAGAAGTGGAAGAGGGGGAAGGTGCCGAGCGCGTCGGTGAGTTCGTCGTGCAGGGCCGGCGGGCGGGTGTAGCAGTCGGGTTCCTTGCGGCCGTCGGCGTAGTAGACGGGACGGGGGGTGACGGTGATGTCGGTGTCGGCGCCCATGGCGTACCACCAGCAGATGTTGGCGACCGTGTAGCCGGGGTGGGCGCGGCGGGCGGCGTCCCAGAGCTTGTCGCCGGCGACGAGGCCGTTGTGCTGGCGCCACAGCAGGACGTCGCCGAGTTCGCGGAAGTACCAGCCGTTGCCGACGATGCCGTGCTCCGCGGGCATGGTGCCGGTGAGGAAGGTGGACTGCGCGGTGCAGGTGACGGCCGGAAGCACGGTGGACAGGTTCGCCTGCGAGCCGGAGGCCGCCAGCGCCTTGAGACGGGGCATGTGGTCGAGGAGCCGGGGGGTGAGGCCGACGACGTCCAGGACGAGGAGCGGGGTGGGGTGCTGGTCGCTCATGGCAGCCTTCGCGTCCTTCACGGCAGTTCCTTCAGGCCGAGGTCGGTGAGCAGGTCGCGGGCGAGGCCGAGTTCGGCGGCGATGCCGTCGACGAGCTGGGTCCTGGTGCGGGGGCGCAGCTCGGGCGGGAGGGCCTGCCAGGTGTAGGTCTCGACCTCGAGATGGCGGGTGCGGGGCGTGGCGCCTCCCACCAGCAGGGTCAGGGCGTCCTTGAGCACGTGCAGGGTGGAGGTGAGCGGTGCGGCGGGTGGGGCGTGCAGGGGGACGTGGAAGTGGGCGCGCCAGGGTGCGCCGTCGGGCAGGGCGTCGCCGGCCAGCGCCTCGCCGAGGTCGTCGGTGCCGCGCAGTCCGGTGGCCGTGAGGGTGCGGGTCTGGTGCAGGAAGCGCGGTTCGGCGAAGGCCGCGAGGGCGTCGCGGACCTCGGGCCGACGGGGTTCCTCGGCGTGCAGGGCGGCCGACAGCTGCGCCTTGGGGACGCCGACGCCGGCGGCGTGGAGTGCGGCCAGCGCCGTGCCCGGGTCCTCGAAGGAGGTGGCGAGATGGCAGGTGTCGACGCACACTCCGACCCGGTCGCCGGGCAGGGCGGTGAGCGGTCCGATCGCGTCCGCGGTCGTCTCCACGGTGCAGCCGGGCTCCGGTTCGAGGGCGATCCGGATCGACTTGCCGGTCAGCTCCTCCAGCACGTCGAGCCGTTCCCCCAGAGTGGTCAGCGCCGCACCGGCCGTGGCGGCGGCGTGCTCGCCGAAGTCGGTCCGCCAGGCGAGTGGAAGGGTGGAGATGGTCCCCTCGGTGACGTCGTCGGGCAGCAGCGCGGTCAGGAGCCGGGCCAGGTCGGTCGTGTGCGCGAGGCGTTCGGTGTCGGCCCAGTCGGGCTTGTAGACGCGGTACTTGACCTCTTCCGCGCCGAACCCCTCGTAGGGGAATCCGTTCAGGGTGACGACTTCGAGGCCGCGCCGGTCCAGTTCGGCCCGAAGTCCGCGCAGCGCCGCCGGGTCGGTGATCAGCGCGCGTGCCGCGTCCTTGGCGAGCCACAGGCCGATGCCGAGCCGGTCGCGTCCCAGGGATCTGCGGACCGGCTCGCAGTGGTCGCGCAGCTGGGCGAGGACGCCCTCGAGGGTCTCCGCGGGGTGGACGTTGGTGCAGTAGGCGAGGTGGACGGTGGAGCCGTCGGGGTGCCGGAAGCGCATCGGGTGCTCCTCTCATTCCCCGCCGCGGAGGATGGAGTTGCCCTCGTGCAGGTCCTCCGGCTTCGGGGCGTCGAGCCGGAGACGGCCGCTCAGTCCGTAGAAGGCGACCGGGTTGCGCCACAGCACCTGGTCGACGTCGTCCTCGCCGAAGCCGGCCGCGAGCATGGCGTCGGCGACTTTGCGGGTCTTCAGCGGGTCGCTCTTTCCCCAGTCGGCGGCCGAGTTGACGAGGACCTTGTCCGTTCCGTACGTCCTCAGGACCGTGATCATGCGGTCCTCGTCCATCTTGGTGTCCGGGTAGACGGAGAAGCCGAGCCAGCAGCCGCTGTCCTTCGCGTCCCTGACGGTCGTCTCGTTGAGGTGGTCGAGGAGGACGTGCTCCGCGGGCAGGTTCGACTCGCGGACGACGTCGACGGTGCGGCGCAGACCGGTGAGCTTGTCGCGGTGGGGGGTGTGGACGAGGGCGGGCAGAGAGTGGTCGGCGGCGAGCTGGAGCTGGGCGGCCAGCGCGGTGTCCTCGGCCGGTGTCATGGAGTCGTAGCCGATCTCGCCGACGGCGACGACGCCGTCCTTGACGAGGTAGCGGGGCAGGGTGTCCAGGACCGGTGTGCAGCGGGGGTCGTTGGCCTCTTTGGGATTGAGGGCGATGGTGCAGTGGTGGGCGATGCCGTACTGGGCGGCGCGGAAGGGTTCCCAGCCGAGGAGGGAGTCGAAGTAGTCGAGGAAGGAGGCCGGGGAGGTGCGGGGCTGGCCGAGCCAGAAGGAGGGTTCGACGACGGCGCGCACGCCGGCTGTGTACATGGCCTCGTAGTCGTCGGTGGTGCGCGACGTCATGTGGATGTGGGGGTCGAAGATGCGCATCACAGCTCCTTGGGCTTCTCGCCCGTCAGGGTCAGCAGGCGACCGAGATCGCGGGGGACGTCGCGGCCGGCGGCGGTGCGCTCGGCGGCGTAGTCGGTGAGCATGCGGGCCAGTTCGCCGTCACCGGCCGCCCGCTGCGCCAGACGCGCGACCGCGTCGAGGGGGACGCCGGTGAACAGGCACTTCAGGACGGCGTGACGCCAGGTGTGCGGGTCGAGGTGGGCGGCGCCGTAGGGGCCGAGGGCGGCGGAGACGAGGCTGGTGTCGTTGGTGCGCAGGGCGTCCTCGACGAGGTGTACGGCGTGCGGTCCTTCGACCAGGGCCGGGAGCGCCTGGAGCACGGCACGGCGTTCGGCGGCAGTGCCGTGCCGGTAGAGCCGGTCCAGGGTCTCGGTTCCCGCCCGGGCCTCGACCAGCAGGAGCGTACGGACGGTGTCCGCGTTGTCGTGGCCGCAGTGCCGCCCGGCGGCGGCGAACCGCAGCTCCCAGGTCGGGGCGATGGAGGGGGAGGTGGCCGTCGGGGGTGTCTTCGCCGCGGACGCGGCGTCGGCCAGCGCCTCGTCGAACCAGGCGCGCGCGGTGTCGTCGGGCAGCCGGGCGGCGATGTCCTCGCGGGTTCGGGGAGGGGATTGCGTCATGGTGCCGGCGCTTCCTTCGTGGCGGTGGCTGCTGCGGTCCGGAGGAAATCGATGGAGGATCGGGCCAGCTGCGGCCCCGCGTGGGAGTGGCGGGGCAGCTCCACCACGGTGAGGCCCCGGTAGCCGGTGGCGGCGAGCGCGTCCAGCACGGGCGGGAAGTCGATCTCGCCGTCGCCGAACGGCAGGTGCTCGTGCACGCCGCGGCGCATGTCCTCGATCTGCACGTGCCGCAGCCAGGGCGCGGCCGCACGGACGCACTCGGCGGGCGGGTCCGGCTCCAGGCACTGGCAGTGGCCGATGTCGAGGGTCAGGCCGAGTGGGGAAGGGTTGCCGAGCTGGGTGCGCAGGTGGTGGAAGTCGGCGAGGGTGGCGAGGAGGTGGCCCGGTTCGGGCTCGATGGCGAGCGGCACGCCGGCGGCGGCCGCGGCGTCGAGCACGGGCATGAGCGCCTTCTCCAGGCGCTGCCATGCGGTGTCGTCGTCGGTGCCGGGCGGCGTGATGCCGCTGAAGCAGTGCACGGCGTGCGCCCCGAGGTCCGCCGCGACCCTGACCGCCGTGATCAGCAGCCGGGTGCGGGCGGCACGGCCGTCGGGGTCCGGGTCGAGCAGCGACGGACCGTGCTTGCGGTGCGGGTCGAGCACGTAGCGGGCGCCGGTCTCGACGGTCGCGGTGAGGCCGAGTGCGCCGAGCCGGCGGGAGACCCGGGCGGTGCGGGCGGCGAGATCGGGGGCGAGCGGGTCGAGGTGCATGTGGTCGAGGGTGAGCCCGACGCCGTCGTAGCCCAGGTCCGCGAGCAGGCCGAGGGCGTCGTCGAGACGGAGGTCGGTGAGGCCGTTGGTGCCGTAGCCGAGGCGGAGTGGCTGCCGGTCGTTCAAGTGGGGCTCACTTTCCGTGCGAGCGTGCGGGCCAGGGGGGCGAGTCCCAGCACGGCGAGAGCGGTGACACCCGCCCCGGACCGGGCGGCGAGCGCGGCCTGGAGCGGGATCATGGCGCGGATCCCGCCGCCGACGGCGCGCTGTGTGAGGGGCGGGGACGGGTTGAGTGCGGCGTGCAGGCAGGGGACGGCGGCGGTACGGACGTACGCGACGGCCGGCAGCGCCGGAAGGAGCCCTGCCGTCGCGGGTGTCCGTGCCAGCAGCAGGCCGAGTGCGGTCGTCGCTCCGCACGCGGCGAGGGGGGTGAGCGTGGAGCCGCCGTGCGCCTCGTGCCGCGAGACGGCGGTGACTGCGTAGGTGTGGGCGGCCAGCGCGGCGGCGGCGGGGGCCGCGGTGCGCAGGGCGGGACCGGGCGTGGCGGGAGGTCCCCCGCCCCGTCCCGCCCCGTGCTCCCGCCGCTGACGGGACGTGGAGGGCCGCGGCCCTCCGCCCCTGGCGGCCACCCCGCCCCGCGGCGTGCCGGCGTCCGGGCCGGTGAGCACCGCGCCGACGAGCTTGGAGCCGGTGAGCACCGGGGCGGCGGCGGGGGCCGCCGGGTGCGGACCGGACGGCGCTGTGGCGCCGCTCCGGTGGGGCAGCGGGCCGTGAGCGCGCGCGGACGGTGCCGTGCCGGTGGCAGTTCGGGGGCGGGGACGCGTCGCGGTGGGCGCCGACACTGTTGCCGTGGCGCCGAGCAGGAGGTCCAGGCCGCGGGCCGCGGCCATCGCCGCCGGGGCCGCGGGGGTGTGCTTCAACCGGAGGTCGTAGGCCCAGACCGTGGCGGCCAGGGCGGTCGCCACCGCGAGTGCGGGGCGGCCGGCGCGGGCGGCGAACGCCAGGCCCGCCGCGGTCAGGACTCCGGCCGCCCCCAGCGCCGCTGTCGGGGAGACACGGCCGGAGGGGAGGGGACGATGGGGGCGGTCGACGGCGTCCTCGTCGCGGTCGGCCCAGTCGTTGAGCGCCATGCCCGCCTCGTAGAGGCAGAGCGAGGCGCCCACGGCGTACGCCGTGCCGCGGTTGGGCCGCAGTCCGGCGGCCGCGGCACCGGCGAGGGCGTCACCGGGCACGGTGAACAGGGCGGAGACACGCAGCAGTTCGGCCCAGTCCCGCAGCCGCCCCCGTCGCCCGCGCCCCGGTGCGGCTCCCGCGGGGCCCTGCCCGTTCCCGGTCGGGGCGGGATGCGGGACGCGGACCGGTGGGGGTGGGGCGAGGCGGGACAGAAGGGCGCCGATCACTTCGCCTCCCGCAGGCGCTCGGCGAACGACAGCAGTGCGGTGAACTGCTCCGAGAGGCCCGCCGGGCCCCCGTCGGGGTCCTTGAAGTAGAAGCCCAGTTCCGGGAGCGGGCCGGACAGGCCCGCCTCGTGGGCGCGGGCGACCAGGCGGGCCAGGTCCAGGACGAGCGGTGCGGCCAGGGCCGAGTCGCAGCCCTGCCAGATGGTCTGGAGGATCATCCGCGAACCGAGGAAGCCCTCGAAGGCGATGTGGTCCCAGGCGGTCTTCCAGTCGCCGAGCGCCGGCACGTCGTCGATGTGCACCTCGCCCTCCGGCGTGTGCCCGAGGGTCTCGGTCAGGACGCGTTCCTTGCCGGCGTTCTTCGCCGCGGCCGCACCCGGGTCGGCCAGCGCCGCCCCGTCGCCGCCGCCCAGCAGGTTGGTGCCGGACCAGGCCCGTACGTCCAGGGCGCGCTGGACGAACATCGGGGCGAGCACGGCCCGCAGCAGCGTCTGGCCGGTCTTGCCGTCACGGCCCGCGTGGGGAAGTCCGCCGGCCGCGGCGGCGTCCGCGAGGACCGGGGTGCGCAGTCCGGTGGACGGCGTGAAGTTGACGTAGGGGCAGCCGGCCCGCAAGGCGGCCGCCGCGTAGAGGGAGCTGGGCGGCAGACGTACGGCGTCGGGCGCGGGCAGCGGCTCCGTGGAGGAGACGTTGACGACGACCACCCGCTCCAGCGCGTTGCGCACGCGGAAGGAGGTGAGGTCGGCGGCGAAGGCCGTGATGAGTTCCTCGTCGCTGCGGGTGTCGCCCGGGAGGGGGCCGCCGGGCCGTATCTCCTCGTCGGCGGCCCGCAGTTCGGCGTCCACGGCGGAGGCGAGCCCGTACGGCAGGACGCGCGCGTCGGTGAGGTGTTCGGCCCGCTTGGGCAGCGGGCAGTCGACGGTGTCGTGGCCGCCGAAGACGAGTGCGTGCAAGGGCGTCAGGCCGGTGCCGTGGAACGGCGGTGTCTCGGTGACCATGCCGGTCGGCGGATGCAGTCCGGCGGCGACCGCCGCGCATCCGGCGACGGCGGTGGTGGCCACCGATCCGCGGGCTCCGACGAACCAGACACCGGTGCGTGCGGTCCGCCCGCCGGCCCGGCGCTCCGATGCGTTCCCGTCGTTGTTCACGGGCTGCCTCCCTGCCATGTCGATGGTCCGATGTGGTTGGAGGACGGTGGGCGGGGGCTCGGGGGCCTTCCCGCCCGCCGCCGGCATGTGGGCGGGCTTCGGCCGCGACCTAGGAGGGCGGCTCCGTGGTCGGCGCGGTCACGGCGAGCGAGTGGGCGGCGAGAGGGCCGCCGGTGACGAGTGCGGGATTCCTGGGGGCGCTTGCTCGTGTGTTGTGCACGGATGTCCTCCGTAGTCCGGCCGGACGAGCGGTGAGCCGTGCAACCGGAACGCGCCGTCAGCAGCGAACCACTGTGTGGCGCCTGTGCACGAGAGGGGACCGTAGCCCGGTTCGTCCTCGGCGGAAAGCCCTTGTGCACGAAGAAGTCGAAACTTCTTCCCACGCCAGGACAAAGGCGTGTCCGGGCAGCCCGGACCGGCCCGGCGGCCTTCTCAGCGCCGGGCAACGGTCCAGCTGGTCGCGGGGCCGGTCGCGAGGGTCCCGCCGTCCCCCCGGAGGGCGGGACCCTCGCGACTCCCCTCTACTTGTCGCCGCCCCCGAAGGCGGCGTCGAAGGACGCGGAGGGCGGGTCGAAGTCGAACCGCTTGAGATCGGCGAGCGCCTGCGGCGCACCGATGAGGCGGTCCATGCCGGCGTCCTCCCACTCCACGGAGATCGGACCGTCGTAACCGATCGAACGCAGCATCCGGAACACGTCCTCCCAGGGGACGTCACCGTGCCCGGCGGAGACGAAGTCCCAGCCGCGCCGCGGGTCGCCCCAGGGCAGATGGGAGCCGAGGCGCCCGTTGCGCCCGTCCAGACGCTTCCGGGCCTCCTTGCAGTCGACGTGGTAGATCCGGTCCCGGAAGTCGTAGAGGAAGCCGACCGGGTCCAGGTCCTGCCAGACGAAGTGGCTGGGGTCGAAGTTGAGCCCGAAGGCCGGCCGGTTGTCCACCGCGTCCAGGGCGCGTCGGGTGGTCCAGTAGTCGTAGGCGATCTCGCTCGGATGGACCTCGTGGGCGAAACGGACGCCCTCGGTGTCGAACACGTCCAGGATCGGGTTCCAGCGCTCCGCGAAGTCCTCGTAGCCGCGCTCGATCATCCGTTCCGGTACCGGTGGGAACATCGCCACCAGGTGCCAGATCGACGATCCGGTGAACCCGACGACCGTGTCGACGCCGAAGGCGGCCGCGGCACGCGCCGTGTCCTTGATCTCGGCCGCCGCACGCCGGCGGACGCCCTCCGGCTCCCCGTCGCCCCAGATCCGGGCGGGCAGGATGCCCTGGTGCCGTTCGTCGATGGGGTTGTCGCAGACGGCCTGGCCGACGAGATGGTTGGAGATCGCCCAGCAGGTGAGGCCGTACTTGTCCAGCAGGGCGTGCCGGCCGGCCAGGTAGGACGGGTCGGCCAGGGCCTTGTCGACCTCGAAGTGGTCGCCCCAGCAGGCGAGTTCGAGGCCGTCGTAGCCGAAGTCGCGGGCCAGCCGGCAGACGTCCTCCAGCGGCAGGTCGGCCCACTGACCGGTGAACAGGGTGAACGGGCGTGGCATGGCGCCTCCAATCGGGGTTCCTGCCGGGTCTCTACCGGACTTCGGCCTGGACTGCCTGGACGGGGGTGTAGACGGCGTTCTTCTGCGCGCTCTCCTCCACCGCGGCGAGCACCCGCTGCACCTGCAGACCGTCGGCGAACGACGGCACCGGATCGGTGCCGGACGCGATGGCCAGGACCAGGTCGCGGGCCTGGTGGGTGAAGGTGTGCTCGTAGCCGAGGGCGTGGCCCGGCGGCCACCACGCCTCCAGGTACGGGTGCTCGGCCTCGGTGACGACGATCCTGCGGAACCCCGCCGTGGTGGCCGGCTCCCGGTGGTCGTGGAAGGACAGCTCGTTGAGCCGCTCGAGGTCGAAGGCGAGCGAACCGTACTCGCCGTTGACCTCCAGCCGCAGGGCGTTCTTGCGCCCCGTCGCCATGCGGGTCGCCTCGAACGTGGCGAGCGCACCCGAGGAGAGCCGGCCGGTGAAGACGGCCGCGTCGTCGACCGTGACGGGCCCGCGCCCGGCGCCGCCGGAAGCGGTCAGGCCGGAGGAGGCACCCTCGAGGCGGGGGCGTTCCCCGACGAAGGTCTCCATCTGGGCGGAGACCCCGACCAGTACCTCACCCGCCAGGTACTGGGCGAGGTCGACGATGTGCGCGCCGAGGTCGCCCAGCGCCCCCGACCCCGCGTGCTCGCGCTGCAGCCGCCAGGTCAGCGGGAAGTCGGGGTCGACCAGCCAGTCCTGTAGGTAGGTGACCCGTACGTGGCGCAGCGCGCCGAGCCGGCCGTCGGCGATCAGCCGGCGTGCGTGGGCCAGGGCGGGCACGCGCCGGTAGTTGAAGCCCACCATCGCCAGCTGTCCGCGTGCGCGGGCCGCTTCGGCCGCCGCGACCATGGCCTCCGCCTCGGCCACCGAATTGGCCAGGGGCTTCTCGCACAGCACGTGCTTGCCGGCCTCCAGTGCCGCGATCGCGATCTCCGCATGGCTGTCGCCCGGTGTGCAGACGTCGACGAGCTGCACGTCGTCGCGGGCCACGAGGGCGCGCCAGTCGGTCTCCGCCGCGGCCCAGCCGTGCTTGTCGGCCGCCGCCCGCACGGCGTGCGCGTCGCGGCCCGCGATCGCGGCGAGGACCGGCCGCAGCGGCAGGTCGAACGCGCGCCCTACGGTGCGCCATCCTTGCGAGTGCGCGGCGCCCATGAACGCGTAGCCGACCATGCCCACGCCGAGTGCCGGCGGCGCGGCCCGACTGTCCCTCTGTTCCATACGGATTCCTCCTCGTCGGAGTGTCACTGACTCATCGCTGTGCTGGTGGGGCACGGGGCCCGGACCGGTCAGATGAAGCCGGTCGGCAGGTACTGGTCGACGTTGTCCTTGGTGACCACGGCCGAGTAGAGGGTCAGCGAGGACGGGATCTCGAACTCGGCGAGGCCGCCGACGCCCTTGCCCTGGCCGAGGGCGCGGGCGAGGTCGATCGCGGAGGCGGCCATCGTCGGCGGGTACAGGACGGTCGCCTTGAGCACGCCGTTGTCGGCCTTGATGGCGTCCATCGCGGACTTGGCGCCCGCTCCCCCGACCATCAGGAAGTCGTCCCGGCCGGCCTGTTCGATGGCGCGCAGCGCGCCCACGCCCTGGTCGTCGTCGTGGTTCCACAGCGCGTCGAACTGCGACTGCGCCTGCAGCAGTTGCGCGGTCTTGGCCTGGCCGGACTCGACCGTGAAGTCGGCCGCCTGGCGGGCCACCTTCCTGATGTTGGGGTAGTTCTTCAGGGCGTCGTCGAAGCCCTGGGTGCGCTGCTTGGTCAGTTCGAGGTTGTCGAGCCCGGCGAGTTCGACGACCTTGGCGTTCGGCTTGTCCTTGAGCTGCTCGCCGATGTAGTGGCCGGCGTTGAAGCCCATGCCGTAGTTGTCGCCGCCGATCCAGCAGCGGTACGCCTGCGGGGAGGCGAAGACGCGGTCCAGGTTGACGACGGGGATGCCCGCCTTCATGGCCTGCAGACCGACCTGGGTGAGCGCCTTGCCGTCGGCCGGCAGGATCACCAGGACGTCGACCTTCTTGTTGATCAGGGTCTGGATCTGGCCGATCTGCTGGGCGGTGTCGTTGGATCCCTCGGTGATCTCCAGCGTGACGTCGGAGTACTTCTCCGCACGCGACTTGGCGTTCTGGTTGATGGCGTTGAGCCAGCCGTGGTCGGCCTGGGGGCCGGCGAAGCCGATGGTGACGGCCTTGCCCGGCTTGTCGTCCGCGACCGGGGCGTTGTTCGTGGCCTGTTCCTGCTTGCTGGGTTCGTTGCTGGTGCACGCCGTCAGCAGCGCGCCGGCGGATGCGGCTGCGGTGCCGAACAGCAGTGCTCTGCGGCTGGTGGCCGGGACTCTTGCCATGGCGGATCGACCCTTCGACTGGGCGGTGTGCGTGAGATGAGGGATGTGGGGGATGCCGGACGGCGGGGTCAGGACCCGTGCCGGCGGTGTGCCGTGCTGCGTCAGGCGTCGCCGCCGCGCAACGAGCGGTGCTGGACCAGGACGGCGGCGACGATGATGGCGCCCTTCGCGATCTGCTGGACAGCGGTCTCGAGGTTGTTCAGGGCGAAGATGTTGGTGATCGTGGTGAAGACCAGGACACCGAGGACGGAGCCGACGATGGTGCCGCGGCCGCCGCTGAGCAGGGTGCCGCCGATGATCGCCGCGGCGATGGCGTCCAGCTCGTAGAGGTTGCCGTTGGTGTTCTGCCCCGAGCCGGCGAGCACGATCAGCATGAACGCGGCGATACCGCAGCACAGTCCGGACAGCAGGTACAGGTACAGGCGCTGGCGGCGGACGTCGATGCCGGCGAGCCGAGCCGCTTCCGCGTTGCCGCCGACCGCGACGGTGCGGCGGCCGAAGGTGGTGCGGTTGAGGAGCAGCCAGCCGATGACGGTGACCGCGGCGAAGACCAGGACCAGGGGCGGGATGCCGAGGATGTAGGCGTCCCGGACGCCGAGGTCGAGCACCGATTCGACGGTGACGATCTGGGTCCTGCCGTCGGTGATCTGCAACGCCAGCCCCCGCGCGGAGGCGAGCATGGCCAGCGTCGCGATGAACGGCACCATCCTGCCGTAGGCGATCAGCAGGCCGTTCACGAGTCCGCAGCCCACACCGACGATCACGGCGGTGAAGAGGATGCCCGCGAAGCCGAACTCCTGCGTGGCCACGGTCGTCGCCCACACCGAGGCGAGCGCCACGATCGCGCCGACCGACAGGTCGATACCGCCACTGGTGATGACGAACGTCATGCCGACGGTGACGACACCGATCACGGACGCCTGGGTGAGGACGAGCTGCAGATTGCTCGTCGCGAGGAACTCGTCCGGCGCGGTGATCCCACCGACCGCGACGAGTACGGCGAGGACACCGAGCAACGACAGACTGCGCACGTCCCACCGCAGACCGAGCGGTCGGCGCGCACCCTCCTTGTCCGTCGCGGACTCGGCGGCGGACTTCGGCGCTTCCTTCTGCGCCGCGGCGGCCGGCTGCGTCATGACGTCGGGCTCCCTTCCATCACGAGATCGAGTACACGGTGCTCGTCGAGCTCCCGGGCGTCCGCCGTGTGCACGACGCTTCCTTCACGGAGCACCAGCACCCGGTCGGCGAGACCCAGGACTTCGGGCACCTCACTGGAGACGAGAAGTACGGCCAGGCCCTCGTCGGCGAGCCGGCGGATCACTGCGTAGAGCTCAGCCCGGGCGCCGATGTCGACACCACGGGTCGGCTCGTCCAGCAGCAGCACCTTGCAACCGCGCAACAGCCAGCGTGCGAGCACCGCCTTCTGCTGGTTGCCGCCGGACAGCGTCCTGATCGCGGCATCGGGATTGTCCGGCCGCAGGGACAGCTCCCGAACCGCCCGGTGCGCCGCGGCGCGCTCGGCACGCCGGTCCAGCCAGCCCGCGCGGGCGAACCGGGACAGGGTGGAGATCGATACGTTGCTGCTGACGGACTCCAGCATCAGCAGCCCCTGCGCCTTGCGTTCCTCAGGTGCGAGGCCGATGCCGGCGCGGACGGCGGCGCGGACACTGCCGGCAGGCAGGGGGGTCCCCTCGACGAGCACACGGCCGCCGTCGGCCTTGCGGGCCCCGTAGATCGTCTCCAGGATCTCGCTGCGCCCGGACCCCACGAGCCCGGCCAGCCCGACGATCTCACCGGGCCGCAACTCCAGATCGACGGGCGCGAACTCGCCCCGCCGGGTCAGCCCTTGGACCGTCAGCACCGGTTCCCTCTCCGCGGCGAACCCCGCCCGGGGGCGCTCGGGGAAGACGTACTCGACGTTCCGCCCGGTCATCAGGGCCACGACGTCTTTGGTGGGAGTGGTCTCGGCGGGCAGACCGCCGGCGACGGCCCGGCCGTCCTTCAGCACCGTCACCCGGTCGCCGATGCGCCTGATCTCCTCGAGACGGTGGGAGATGTAGACGACGGCGACACCGTCGGCCGTCAGATCGCCCACGATCCTGAAGAGGTTGTCGACCTCGTCGGGGTCGAGCGCCGCCGACGGCTCGTCCATCACGATCAGCCGTACCTCGTGGGAGAGCGCGCGGGCCATCGAGACGATCTGCTGCTGTGCCGCGGACAGGTCGCCGACGAGCCGCGCGGGATCGATCTCCGAGTGCCCGAGGCGCTTGAGCAGTTCCGCGGTCGCCGTACGGGCGGCGGAGCCGCGCACGACGAACCCGGCGGACGTGGGTTCATGCCCGAGGAAGACGTTCTCCGCGACGGACAGCCCCTCGATCAGGTCGAGTTCCTGGTAGATGGTGGCGATGCCCAGACGCATGGCGGCGATCGGCGACCCCAGGGTCACGGGCTCACCTCGCCAGGTGATCTCACCGCCGTCGGGCTGGTGGGCTCCGGCGAGCACCTTGATCAGCGTGGACTTCCCGGCACCGTTCTGGCCGAGGAGGCAGTGGACCTCGCCGGCCTGGACCTCGAGGTCGACACCGTCCAGGGCACGGACGCCCGGGAACGACTTGGTGATGCCGGACATGGTGAGCAGGGGTGGTTGTGGTGCCATGAGGAATCCCCTCGGCAGGTGCCGGCCGTGGGCGGGCAGGGCTGGACAGGGTGGATCGGGTACATGGGCAGCTGTGGGAAGCGCCTGGCGTCGTCTGTGCCGGGGCGGGGCGAGCAGGGTAGGCAGGACAAGGCAGGGCAGGTCGGCCCGCGACCAGTGCTGTCGGTGGAGCCGGCCGCCGCAGTGTCGTGCGGTAGTACGGCGGTGCTGCGGTGGCGCTGAGGTGGCGCGGTGGCGGCTGTGTTCGTGGTGGCGCTGTGGCGAATGGGTTCGGTCGTGGCGCTTCGGTGGCTGTGTTGGCTTGGTGGTGCTGTGGTGGCTGTGGTCGCGCTGTCGCTTCTGGCGTCAGGGGTTGCCGTGGCCCGTGGTGGGAATGCGCCGGCGGATGCCGGCAGCGGTCAGGCCGGTGAGAACAGGTGGTCGCTGATGAGCCGGGCCGCGCCGATGACCCCGGCGGCCGGCCCCAACTCCCCCAGGACGATCGGCAGATTGCCCGTGGCCAGCGGCAACGACTGCCGGTACACCTGGGTCCGGACACTGGCCAGCAGCGTGTGCCCGAGACCTGTGACACCACCGCCGATCACCACCAGCCCCGGATTGAAGAAACTGACGAGCCCGGCGATGACCTGACCCAGACGCTTCCCGCCCTCCCGGATCAGCTCCAGGGCCACCGTGTCGCCCGCCGCGGCAGCGGCCGACACGTCCGCGGCCGTCAGATGCCCGGCCGTCTCCAGCCGAGCGGCGAGCTCCACCGAGCGGCCCGCACGCGCGGCCTCCTCCGCGTCACCGGCCAGCGCGGCACCGCTGAAATGTGCCTCCAGACAACCGTGGTTGCCGCACGCACACGCACGGCCTCCCGGTTCCACCTGGATATGGCCGATGTCACCGGCACTGCCGGTCGTCCCCCGGTAGACCTGGCCACCGACCACGATCCCGCAGCCGATACCGGTCCCGATCTTGATGCAGAGGAAGTCGCCCACCGAACGCGCCACACCCGCGTGCTGCTCCCCCACCGCCATCAGGTTCACGTCGTTGTCGACCATGACGGGGCAGCCCAGTTCCTGACTGAGCGCCTCCCGCACCGGGAAGCCGTCCCAGCCCGGCATGATGGGAGGCGCGACCGGCACACCCTCCGGGAAGCGGACCGGCCCCGGCACACCGATCCCGGCGCCGTCGAAGCCCTCCGCGACACCGGAGGCCTTCAGCTTGGCCGCCATCGACAGCACCTGCTCGAAGACCGCCACGGGCCCTTCCCGGACGTCCATCGGATGATTCAGATGCCCCAGGACCTCCAACTCCGCGTTCGTCACGGCGACGTCGATCGACGTGGCACCGATGTCGACACCGAGGAAACGCAGCGCCGGAGCGAGGCGGATGTTGTGCGAACGCCGGCCGCCCCGTGAGGGGGCGAGCCCGTCCGCGACCACCAGCCCCGTCTCCAGCAGCCGGTCCACCTCGACAGCCAGCTTCGAACGGGACAGGTCCACCAGATCGCCGAGCTGGGCACGGGAGTTGGCCCCGCTGTCACGCAGCAAACGAAGCAGCCGCGCCTGATGCGCGTTCTCAGGCCGAGCAGTCATCCGTCGCACGAACCCCTCCCCTTCCCACGCCTACGGCTGGGGACCCAGACGCCATGCCTTCATCGGCTGAGTCGTCGGCTTTCGGGGAGGAAAGTAGCAGCGATTTACCGGGGTGGGAAGAACTTACGCACGATCCCGCCAGGACTTCTTCCACGTGCAGGACAAAGTCTGGACCGGAGACGCACGGCAGCCATGCACGAGGGGTCCGTTCTACTCGGACATGCAGGCCATCGCCGACGCCTGCGCCAGGCCTACACCGACCTTGCCCTGGCAAGCACGCACACCCGCCGCGGCGGGTCTCCGGTGCCGTTCATGTCATGTGCCGACGGAGGGAGAAGTTCGAGGGACGGATGATCCCGTAGGCGCAGATGCTCGCCCCTCCCTCCCCCTCGCCTGCGCGTGGCCCGGTCGCCCTATGACTTCTGGCCCTCCTTCCGCGCCTGCTGAAAGGCGTCGGAAATGGTTTCCGCGGCGCCGGACAGGGCTCCCTTGGTCTTGCCACGGGCGCCGGACTCCGTGAGCTGCCCCGTGAGCTCCGTCAGCCCGGCCGGCTTCCGCGGTCCCGCCTCCAGATCGAGGCGGTTGCACGCCTCGGCGAAGCGGAGGTAGGTGTCGACGCTGGCCACCACGATCCGTATGTCGATCTTGAGTATCTCGATCCCGACAAGGGAGACCCGCACGAAGGCGTCGATCACCAGCCCGCGGTCGAGAATGAGTTCCAGAACGTCGTAGAGGCCACTGGAACCGCCCCCGCCACCCTGCTGTGTCGCCACGGTCATCGCGACCAACCCCTTGCCACATCCGTCTCTGCATGATCCGTCGGCGCCGCCTCTGGCCGCGACGAAGGCTTGAGGGTGCGAGTAGCCCCTAGACCTACGACCACACATGCACGCGTCTCGCCGAGGTGGACGGCCGTCACGCCCGCCAGGCCGATGTCACCGGATGCCGATGTCGCCGGATGCCGTTGCCTCGACTGCCCCGCGAGACAGATGCACTAATTGCCCGATTACTCTGGTTCTGTGGCGCTGTATCCAACTCCTCCGGGCAGCGGTCAGGACGACCGGATGCCGCGGGTTGCCGGAGTACGTCCTCAGATTCTCGCCTCCTGGGAGCGCTCGCAGTCGCTCGGCATCGACCGCGAACGGGCGGCGCTGCCGATCGAGAGTGACCTCGACCCCGACTCCCGGCTCGTCCGAGCCGCCGCGCCGGTGCTGGACCGCCTCTGCGAACGGTTCTCGGGCGTGCCCGTGACCGTGACGCTGGCCGACGCACAGGCGAACATCCTCGATCGGTGGGGCGCCCCGGCCGGGCTGAAGCTGATGGACGCCGCCTCCCTGGTGCCGGGCGCCAATGTCGATGAGCGATTCATGGGGACCAGCAGCGTCAGCATGGTGCTGAGCACCAGGGCGCCGTTCGTGGTCGTCGGTCACGAACACTTCCTGCACGACCTCAAGGAGCTGACGTGCATGGCCGCGCCGGTGTGCGACCCGGTGGGCGGCACCGTGCGGGGCGCGGTCAACCTCTCCGTGCCCCGCGTGCTCGCCGACCCCGGCATGGCGCTGGCTCTGCAGAACGCCACCGAACGCATCGGGGAACGGCTGCTGGAGCTGGGCACGACCCGTGAACTCGAGCTGATGCGCTCCTTCCGCCGGGCCAGGGAACGCGGCGGGCACGCCGAGCTGGACCTCGGCTCGGGAGAACTGGCCCGGCTCGGCGGACCGGCGCCCCGGCTGGCCCCGCAGGAGCGGCTGATGCTGCTGGAGCGTGCCGTGGAGCTGATCTCCTCGACCGGTGAAACCTTCGCCGACGTGCCGCTCTCGGGCAGTCGTGTGGCCATGCTGCGCCGCCGAGAGCTGCACCACGGCGACGCGGAGGGCGCGGCGATCGAGGTCAGCTTCGAGGACGCCCGTGGCGCCGGGACAGCGGGCCCCTCCACCGTGACGGCCCCCGGCGGCCGTCATGTGCCGCTGCTGAACCGTCCCACCGTGACGCCTGGGACGAACGCTCCCGACGCGACGACGCAACCGCACGCCGCCGGAGCCACCGACGCGTGGCTGCTGCTGGTGGGCGAGCCGGGCGTCGGCCGACTCGCCGCCGAGGCGCGCGGACGGCTGTCCTTGCTGAACGAGGCAGGCAGCCGACTCGGCACCACCCTGGACATGTGGCGTACGGCCGAGCAGCTGGCGGAGATCGCCGTGCCCCGCTTCGCCGACCTGGTGGTCGTCGATCTGGTGGAGGGCGTCCTGGCGGGCGAAGAGCCACCGCCCCGACGGCTGGGCCCCGGCGTGGCACTGCGCCGGGTGGCCGCCTGGGCGGGCGAGGACTCCCGCGACACCCCGATCGGTGGCGTGGACGAACCGGCCACCTACCCCGCCGGTACACCCCAGTCCCGGTGTCTGGAGACCGGCCAGCCGGTCACGGACTCGGTGCTGACCGCCGCCCTGGCCGGGCACCCGGCCGACCGGGTGCACCCCGTCGACCTGCTGGGCGAGGGCGTGCACTCCTACCTGGGCGCTCCCCTGTGCGCGCGGGGCTCCATCCTGGGGCTGGCAGGGTTCTACCGCCGCGGCAGGACGAGGCCGTACGAGCAGGACGACCTGACGCTGGCGGCCGAGCTGGCGGCCCGTGCCGCGATCAGCGTGGACAACGCCCGCCACTACCGCCGGGAGCACCACGCCTCCCTCACCCTGCAGCGCAGCCTGCTGCCGCACGCCCTGCCCCAGGTGAGCGCCGTCGACCTCGCCTCCCGGTATCTGCCCGCGGATGCCAGGGCAGGTGTGGGCGGGGACTGGTTCGACGCGATCCCGCTGTCCGGGATGCGCGTGGCGCTGCTCGTCGGGGACGTGCCCGGAACCGGTCTGCAGGCGGCGGCGACCATGGGCCGGCTGCGTACGGCGGTGCGCACGCTGGCCGGTCTGGACCTGCTGCCCGAAGAGGTGCTGACCCATCTGGACGAACTGGTCAGCCGTACCCCCGACGAATCGGCCGACGAAGAGGACCCTGCGACCGGGGCGACCTGCCTGTACGCGGTGTACGACCCGGTGTCCTGCCGCTGCACGGCCGCACGGGCCGGTCATCCGCCGCCCGCTCTGCTGACGCCGGACGGGCAGGCGCGGCTGGTCGACCTGCCGGCCGGGCCACCGCTCGGCCTCGGCGGGCTCCAGCCGTACGAGTCCGCCACCGTCGACCTGCCCGCAGGCAGCGTGCTGACGATGTACACCGACGGCCTGCTCAAGGAAGGCCGCGGGTACGGGGACACCGACGCCCGCACCGGGCAGCTGCTGAACTCGCTGAACATCGCGGGTCCGGCGCTGGAGGACATCTGCGACCGGGTCGCGGACACCCTCCTGCCCGACGGCCCGCAGGACGACGTCGCCCTCCTCCTGGCCCGTGTGCACGCGCTGCCCGAGGACCGGGTGGCGTCCTGGGAGTTCCCGTCCGACACCTCGGTCGTCGCCCGGGCCAGGGAGCTGACCCGTGCTCAGCTCGCCGAGTGGGGCATGTCGGAGCTGGATTTCAATACCGGGCTGGTGGTCAGCGAGCTGGTCACCAACGCCGTGCGCTATGGCGGCCGGGGGCCGGTGGGCCTGCGGTTGCTGCGCGACGACTCACTGATCTGCGAGGTCTCCGACCGCAGCAACACCTCTCCGCGGCTCCGCCGGGCGGCCACGACCGAGGAGGGCGGACGCGGCCTGTACCTGGTGGCGCAGTTCACCAAGAGCTGGGGCGCCCGCTACATGCCGCAGGGCAAGACGGTGTGGGCCGAGCAGATTCCGCAGCCGGAACAGCAGCCGGCGCCGGAGACGGACGAGGATGCACTGCTGGCCATGTTCGACGACCCCGGCTGATCCGCCGACCGGCACCGCGGCCGGGAACCGCCTCGCCTCACCGGGGTTGCGCGGAGAAGCACCGGGGCGACGGCGACCGCCTGCAGGTCCGTTTCGAGGCGGCCGATCGGCGCCACGCTCTCGTCATCGATATGGCGGGCCGGGCCGACTGCACCGTGTCCGCCCGCCCGAGCGCCCGTCTAGAGCAGGCGCAGGACGCCGACGACCTTCCCGAGGATCTGCGCCTGGTCGCCGCGGATCGGTTCGTAGGACGGGTTGCGGGGCATGAGCCACACCTGCCCGTCCTGGCGGCGCAGCACCTTGACGGTGGCCTCGTCATCCAGGAGCGCGGCGACGATGTCCCCGTGATCGGCGCTGTCCTGGCGTCGTACGGTCACGATGTCTCCGTCACAGATCGCCGCGTCGATCATGGAGTCGCCGGAGACGGTCAATGCGAACAGATCCCCCTCGCCCACGACCTGGCGGGGCAGGGAGTAGACGTCCTCGACCATCTCCTCGGCAAGCAGCGGGGTGCCGGCGGCGATCCGTCCGACGAGCGGCACGTCGACCGGTGCCGCGCTCCTCCCGCCCAGGGCGGGCGCCCACGAAGGCCGCACCCGGTAGGCGCGGGGACGGTGCGGATCGCGGTAGAGGATGCCTTTGCGCTCGAGGGCCATCAGTTGGTGGGCGACCGACGATGTGCTGGCGAGGTCCACGGCCTGGCCGATCTCCCGCATCGACGGCGGGTAGCCCTGCCGGTCGACCGTCTCCGTGATGTAACGGACGATGGCCGACTGTCGGTCCGTCAGCTCTCCCTGGGCGGTCCGGGAGCCCGGGGGACGGCCCCGGCGTGCGGGCGCACTGTTCTCCATCGCGGGCACCTCCGTGCAAGATCCTCGCTGCACGTGACCTTAACCCGACATCCGACAAAATAGGAACACCGTTTCGATCCGCCCCCTGAGGCCCGGTAGGCGTCTCTGACGTACTCGGTGCTTCAGCGCCAGACGTCGGCCTCTCAAGAATCAGACCGGCCCGGGAGCGAGGTGATCACCGGTCCAGAGCCAGGCGGAAGCCCGGTAGTCCTTGCTCACGGCGCAGATCCTGGTGAAGTCGTCGGCATGGACGTCCGTGTATCCCGGCCGGAAGACGTTCTCGTAGAGCCAGTCGGACACCGCGACCACGAGGTCGGCGTGCGCGGTGCTCTCTGCGGCCGTCCGCAGCTGCTCGCAGTCGACCAGACGGCTGAGCCGCACCAGCAGGGGGCCGGCGAAACCGAGGGCGGCGCGGCTGACGGGACCGATGTCCCACGCCATGCGCAGGCGCAGTCGGTCACTGTAGGCACGGTTGTCCTGGGAGAGGAGCCGGGCGGCCCCGGTCATCAGCCGTGGAAGAGCTTCGATGCACTCCATGTCGGCCGGGAGCACGACGTTCATGCCGTCGCCCACGGGCTGGACGTCCGTTCGCGCGAGATCGGCCCGGGCGTCGTGCAGCACCTGGTGGACGAGCACGGCAAGCCGCCGTTGCACCTGGTCCTGGCACGCGACGGGCCTGGCGCTGTAGCCCGTGACGTCCACGGAGAACGCGAGCCTGATCCGGTGGTCGCGGGGGACGGCGGCGGGCGCCGGCTGCTGTCCGTCGGCCGCGTCCGGCGGGAGCATCCCCTGCAGGGGCATGGTGCGGGACCCTGGCGTTGCCGTATCGATGAGCACTCTTGCCCTCCCGGGAAAGGTGCGCCGCCATGGCGGGCGCATGGGTGTTCGATGTCCGTCTCACGGCCCCGATCCCCGAGGTGGATCGGCGCGCAAGCGCCTTCAGGGCCCTTCTCTGTGCTGTCCTCGCTGTCTTCCGCACGCTAGGGGTGCCGGTGCACCGGCACCCCGGGAACACACCCGGGGATATCCCTGGGGACCGTCGACAGAAGGCGATGAGCGTCGTGGCAGCAGTGAAGCGAGGAGGAGGAATTGCGGCTCGGGCGGTATCGGCTACTTCGGATCGAGTGTGGCGACGAGTCCCATGCGCGAGTTGATGCCGAGCTTCATGTAGGTGTTGCCCAGGTGGTACTCGATCGTCTTGACGCTGAGCATGAGCTCGCGGGCGATCTGCCGGTTGGTCAGCCCCCGGACGGCCAGCCGTGCGACGGTGAGCTCCTGTGCGGTCAGCACCGGATGGCGGGCGGTGCGGGCTTTCGTCGTGGTGCGGCCGCAGCCTCCCAGTTCGGTACGGCACCGCTCCAGGTACGGCATGGCCCGCAATCGGTCGAAGGTCCGCAAGGCGGGCTCGAGTTGGGCGACGGCCTCGCTGCGTCTGCCGGCGCGTCGCAGGAACGTGCCGTAGGACAGGTGCAGCAGGGCCTGCTCCCAGCAGGCCTCGCCGCCGTCACCGTGGTCCAGCCCATGTCGGAAGGCCTGCTCCGCTTCCTTCGCGCGTCCCCTGCTGGCTTCGAGCAGGCCCCTGCATCGGCAGGCCGCGGCGAGATCGAGCCATCGCTGCCGCTGGGCGGCGCGGAGTTCGTAGTCGGCGAGCAGCTCCTCGGCTTCCTCCGGGTGGCCGGTGCGGATGAGGCTCTCCACGAGCAGAGCCCGCCAGGGAATGATGCCTGTTTCGTCCAGGCCGTCGCGGTGGACGATCTCCGCACTGGTCAACGGCCGCAAGAGCGTGACCACTTGCTCATGGTCCCCCTGGGCAGTCCGTATGAGGGCATGTGCGGTGTGCGCGAGCGCGAGGTCGTTGACGTCCGAGAGTACCCGGGCGTGTTCGGCGGCCGCGTCGGCGTGTTCCTCGGCGGCCTGGTACTCGCCGCGGCCGGCCAGCGGGAAGGCCGCGAAGGCGTGGACGACGGCCAGGATCGAGACCTGATCGGTGTCTTCGGCCAGGGAAACGGCCTGGGTGCCGTGGGCGATCGCATCGTCCCAGCGTCCGCTGCGGTACTCGGCGTCTGTGAGGAACCCGAGGGCCACCAGGGCCGCGTAAGGCAGCCCGCCGCGCCGGTGCGCGTCGAAGGCTTGCTTCAAGTCGTGGCGGGCTGCGCCGAGATCACCGTTCCACAGTCGCAGCATGCCCCGGGCGAGCAGGCCTTCCAGCTCGTGTCGTGCGCGGGGCGGGCCCGCGTCGGGCAGGTGGCCCACGGAGTGCATGCTTTCTTCGTGCCGGCCGGTGACGGCCAGTCCGATCGCCAGGGAGTCGCGGAGGAAGGAAGGCCGGTTGCCGGGCGGCAGGGCGAGCCCTCGCCGCGCCCACTGGACGATGCCGTTCCCGTCGCCCTCGATCAGGCACAGCCATGCCATCTGCTCGGTGGCGCAGCGCACCGTCTCGGGCGCTGTCGCCGGATCGCAGCTCTCCCAGCAGGTGTCGAGTTCTTGGCGGGCGTCGTCCAGACGGCCAGTCGTCAGAGCGAGGTGGCCGAGGACGTAGTGCCGCTGCGGGCTCGGCGGCATGGCGCGCAGGGTGGGTTCCATCTCGGCGGCCTGGCTGATGTCCCCGGCGAGGAGGAGGTACTCGACCGCTTTCAGGGTCCGTCGGGTGCGTTCGGCTTCCTGCGGCGACAGACGGGCGGATGCCAGGGAGGCCGAGGCGGCGGCGGACCACGCTCCTTCGCGGGAGCGCTCGGCCGCGTAGGTGCTCAGGTCCCGCGCGAGGTCGGGGTCCGGGCCGGCCGCCGCCCACACACGGTGCTGCAGGACCATCTGGGGCTCGGTGACGATACCCGCCGCCGCGTGGTGGAGGCGGGAGCGCAGCGCGGGTTCCATGGCCTGATACACAGCTGCTCTCACCAGCGGATGCGCGAAGGCCACGTGGGGGGCACCGCCGTGTGAGGCCTCTTCCAGCAGGTCGCGGCGCATGGCCTCGGAGAGAGCCTCGAGGGCGTCGGGGACCGTGCCGACGCGCGCGGCCGTGTGCAGGGCACTGGAGGTGCCCAACACGCTGACGGCGTTCACCAGACGGCGCGTGGGGGGCGAGCACTCGTCGAGGCGTGCGGCGATGATCCGTTCGTATCCCCGAGGCGCGGGCAACTGTGCGTGGTGGGCGCCCAGGAGGCTCGGTGTGCACTGCTGCAGCAGGGCCTTGGTGTGCAGCGGGTTCCCCTGTGTATGCGCGTGCAGTCGGCTCAGGGCGCGGCGCGGCAGTCGCGCTGGGCCGACAGCGCAGTTGAGGGCGGCGACGTCCGCGACGGAGAGGCCCTTGAGTGTCAGGGCGAGCGTGGAGTCGTCGTGCATGATGCGGCGCAGCCCCTGGGGCAGCCGGGGGTCAGTGGTGTCCCGGATCACCAGCACGGCCAGGACGCGGTCCACCCGCAGTCGCCGCAGTGCGAACGTGATCGCGTGGAGGGACGGGGTGTCGGCCCAGTGCATGTCGTCCACCACCATGATCAGTGGCGAAGGGCCCTGGGACCTGCCGATCACGTCCAGCAACACAGCCCCTGCTTCCACGGGGTCGGGCAGGATCGGACCGGGCCACGTGGCACGCCCCGGCCGCTCGACCGCCTCGCCCGGTGCTCGGGAGGGGTGCGTCAGCAGCTGGGCCACGACCGCGTAGGGCAGCTGCATCTCGAACTCCTCGCCGCTCGCCCACAGCACACGATGCCCGGGCTCCGCGTCGGCGAGGAAGCGCCGCACCAGAGAGGTCTTCCCCATACCGGCCGGTCCGTCGACGACGATGATCTGCGGCTCACTGCGCGTTGCCCGACCGAGCCTGGCAGCCATCTGCGTCAGCTGTTGTATACGGCCGACGAACGGCGCGTCCGAAACCCTTCCCGGCACACACTCTCCTCACCACTGCCTTCCCGCCGACCGCCCCGGCGAGGGCATGCCCACGCGCCCCGGCCCGCATGTCTCAGTCATCGGTATACCGCTTCCGAACCGGCGAAGAACGACAGATCGCACGAAGTCATGCATTGCTCGGTGTGGCCACGAAGACTCCGTTAGCATCCGGTTTGTTCCTGCCGTGCCGTGAGGTGACGCGCCCCGGGTCGGGGGTCGTCCGTCAAGGGAGGGCGGTTGCACAGGCGTTGCGGGGAGGGGGCCCACCTGTCCAGTTCGAGCGCGTCCAGGCACCACCGGACATGGCCGCGCAACAGTTTCCTCGCCGTCCTTCCCGCGGAGGCCCGGGCCGCGCTCCTGGCGCTGGGTTCCGCACACACCTGGGGGGCCGGCCAGACCCTGTTGTCCGAGGGTTCCACGACCACGCACGTGTTGCTGCTCGTCGACGCCTCCGTCAAGGTCAGCGCCACGACGCCCGACGGGCAGGAGACACTGCTGGCCGTCAGGCACAGCGGCGATCTGATCGGCGAGATGTCGGGACTCGACGGGCAACCGCGCATCGCCACCGTCACGGCAGTCGGTCCCGCCGCCGTCAGGGTCATCGCCCAGCACGAGTTCCTGGCGTACCTGCACCGGCACCCCACGGCCGCCGTGGCCCTGAGCCGCCACATCACCGAAAGACTGCGGGCAGCCACGCGGCGGCGAGTCGACCTCGCAGGAGTGCCGGTCCTCGTCCGGCTCTGCCGCGTCCTGACCGAGTGGTGCGAGCAGACCGGCGCGGCAACCGCCCAGGTCCCGTTGACACAGCGCGAACTGGCCACGCTCATAGGGGCCTCTGAGGTGAGCGTCAGCCGGGCCCTGCGCGCACTGGTACGGGAAGGTGCCGTTCGCAC
This sequence comes from Streptomyces sp. NPDC052016, assembly GCF_044548445.1. Lineage (NCBI taxonomy): Bacteria > Bacillati > Actinomycetota > Actinomycetes > Kitasatosporales > Streptomycetaceae > Streptomyces > Streptomyces sp. NPDC052016. The sequence goes on along the minus strand of NZ_JBIUBX010000004.1, from coordinate 56,232 downwards.
GGGATACCGGTGTGTGAAGGTGTGCGATGCCGCCAAGGTCCGGTCGACCGGTACAGGTTGAGATCCTGCCGTCGTGTCAGGCCGTGCCGGGCAAACCCGTCTTCTGACGGAGACCCGGCCCACTCGCCACCGGCACCCTCGTCTCAGCGGCACGCACCGTGCGAGGGCCGCCGGAACGGGAGGCGCTGTGGGCGCGGAAGAGTTCGGACCGCTGGGAGGCTCCTTCGAGTTCATCCACCGAAACCTCGACGGCTTCAAGATCAAGCAGCAGGTCGACGAACGCGGCATCGAGGGGTACATCAACCACTGCGCTCGCCTGGCCGCGGCCACGGGAGCGGCCGGCGCACTGGGCGGTGGTCTGACGCTCGCTCTGGGCATTCCCGCGGACATGGCCAACACCGTCACGCAGCAGTTCAAGGTGACGCTGGCGGTGATCTACCACCGCACCGGCCGGTACAAGGTCGGCTTCCACCAGTTCATGAAGATCGTCGGTTTGTCGATCGGGGTGGAGGTCGGTGCCAAGGGGCTGCATTTCCTGGTGGTGAAGGCGGCGCAGGAGATCGTGAAACGGCTCGGCGCCGGCGCGGCGGGCAGGCTCATCCCCCTGCTGGGGGCCGCCATCGGAGGCGGGGTGAACTACGCCTTCATCAAGGGGATCGGCGCGACCCTGCTCGCCTGCGCCGACGACATCTTCGACGAGCCGACGGAAGGAGGATCGGAGCACCAGGCGGCGTGACTCTTCAAGCCCGGCGGCAGGACCTCCGCCGCTTCCGCACGAGAAGGGAAAGGAAGACCGACATGCAGGACGAGCGACAGCACCACGTGGCCGTGAGCGACGAACCCGCACGGCTGAGCCTCTACGACGAGATGGCCGAGGTCGTGGACTTCGCCGATGCTCCCGGACGCACCACGACGATGGCCGTCGAGACGACCGACGGCGACCCCTTCTGCCTCTGACGACCTCCCGCGGCACGGCGCGAAAGGAGCGACATGACCAGGACGGCCCGCAGCGGCGCACAGACGGCCCCGGTGGTGGTCATCGGAGACCTCACCGACCCTCACGTGCGTGAGGTGACCGACCGCATCTGTCCGCGTCGCCCGCTGGCCGTCCTGGACACGGTCGGCATCCAGCGGACGCGGTTCACCGCGTCCTCCGCCTCTTTCAGCGTGGACACCGTCAACGGGCAGGGAACCGCCCACCTCGAACAGGCCCGTCGTGGCTGGATCCGACGTCTGGCGCCGGCCGACTGGGACACCGGCATCAGGCTCGGAAGCAAACAGGCCGCCGTGCACGGGGCGTGGCGGGCACTGCTGACGGCGCTGCCGCGCACCTTGGCGTGTGACTGGCTCAGCAGTCTCGACGCGCTGCTCACGGCGGAGAACAAGATCGTCCAATGCAGGGCCGCCTCGCACGCGGGCGTCAGGATGCCGCCCACGGTGGTCACCAACGACGCGTCCAACGCCCCCTCGCCGCACGCAGGTCTCGTCGCCAAACCTCTCGGGCCGGCACAGTTCTGGCTGGACACCCCCGACGATCCGCGCGTGGTCTTCGCGGCGCCCGTCGACACCCTCCATCCCGCCTGGACGGACCTCCTGCCCGGCGCCCCGTTCATCCTGCAAGAACGGCTCCACGCCGTACGGCACCTGCGCGTGGTCACCGTCCGCCACACCGCTTGGGCGTTCGACATCGCGGCCGAGGATCTGCCGCTCGACTGGCGTCAGAGCGCCGCCGCCCACTCCTCCTGGCGCCCGGTGAACGCACCCGACGTCGAACAGCAGGCCTTGCGGCTCTCGGCCGCCCTGTCCGTCGGTTACTCCAGCCAGGACTGGATCGAAACGGCCGACGACACCTACTTCATCGACCTCAATCCCGGCGGACAATGGCTCTTCCTCCCCGACCCCTCCGCGTCCCGGATCACGGCGGCGATCGCCGACTGGCTCCAGGAATGACCGGCGCCGCAGGAACCCTGGCACCCGCTTGCTCATGACCACAGGCGGCATGTCGCGATCACCGCGCATCCGAGAGGCCGGTGATCACCTGTGGCTCGCCGGGTCCCGGCGTCCCCGTTCTGCGAGGATGAACCGTATGGACGTGCGAAGCAGGAACGGGACGCGAGCGTCCGGTGGGCCGGACGGCCCTGCCCCTGAGAAGCGCCCGGGCGACGACCAGACGTTCTCCGCCCTGCCGGAAGACAACTGCGAGGACCTGTACGAGAACGCCCCGTGCGGATACCTCTCCACCCTGTTGGACGGGCGGATCGCCAAGGTCAACACCACCCTGCTGAACTGGCTGGGCTACCAGCGCGACGACCTCGTCGGCCGCAGGAGGTTCTCCGACCTGCTCACCGTCGGCGGGCGGCTGTATCACGAGACGCACTTCGCGCCGCTGCTGCGCATGCAGGGTGAGATCAGCGGAATCGCACTGGAGATGGCAGCGGCCGACGGCAGCCGGCTGCCGGTCCTGGTGACCTCCACCGTCAAGACCGGGAGCGACGGACAGCCACTACTGATCCGCACGACCGTCTTCGACGCCAGCGACCGCCGCGCCTACGAGCAGGAGCTGCTGCGCGCCCGCCAGGAGTCGGAGCGCGAACGCGAACGCCTCCGGCAGCTCGCCACCACCCTGCAGGCCACGTTGCTGCCGCCCACTCTGGCGAGTGTGCCGGGTCTCGACGTGGCGGCGCACTACCACATCGCCTCCATCGACGAGGTCGGCGGAGACTTCTACGATCTGTTCCCCCTCGCCGCCGGTACCTGGGGGCTGTTCCTGGGCGACGTGTGCGGCAAGGGCGCCGAGGCGGCGGCCGTCACCTCCCTGGCCCGCTACACCCTGCGCGCCGCCGCGGTCTACGACCCCGCCCCGGCCGCGGTCCTCAAGAACCTCAACACCGTCCTCGAACACGAGTACAACGGCGCCGACCCACGGTTCTGCACCGTCATCTTCGGCCTGCTCACCCCCGACGGCGGCCGGGGCGGATTCCGCATCACCCTGGCCAGCGGCGGCCACCCCCCGGCCCTGCTGCTCCGCGCCGACGGCACCGCCGACTACCTGCCCACTCCCGGCGGCCAGCTCATCGGCGTCCTTCCCGACGCCCACATCGCCACCACCACCTTCCGCCTCGATCCCGGCGACACACTTCTCCTGCACACCGACGGCCTCACCGAAGCCCAGACCACCATCCGCGGCGACCGCTACGGCGACGACGCCCTCCTCGACTTCGGCCGCGCCCTGGCCCCCGCCACCGCCCAGCACGCCATCACAGCCATCCGCGACCTCCTCGACACCCTCGGCCCCGGGGTGGAGGACGACGCCGCCGTCCTGGCCGTCCACGTGCCCCGCCCCGACCGTGACGAGCGGCCGGGAACGAGGTGACCCCCCGGCCGGCAGCTCGCCGTCGACCTCGCGGTCTCACCTTCCGCGACTCCAGCGGCATCACCGTCCTGCTCGCCGCCCGACCGTGTCCGGGGCGCGCCCCACGCCGGGCACGGCGGCGGACGCCCACTCGCAGGCCGGCACAGGGACGGGGCCGGTTGTGCGGGAGGCTGGCGGGACCTGAGGTGATTCGGTGCTGTGTGCGATGAGCGGTCACGGCCTGAGACACTGGCGGAATGGATATCGTCCGCAGGAACAACGTCACCGTCACCGGCAACCCCCAGGGGCGCACGGTGGTGCTGGCCCATGGGTTCGGCTGTGACCAGAACATGTGGCGGTTGACGGTCCCTGCGCTGGTCCGGGACTACCGGGTCGTGATGTTCGACTACGTCGGCTCGGGCCGCTCCGACTCGTCCGCGTTCTCGGAGGACCGGTACTCGTCCCTGGACGGATACGCCGGGGACGCGGTGGAGGTCTGTGAAGCGCTGGACCTGCGCGACGCGGTGTTCGTGGGGCATTCCGTCAGCGCGATGATCGGCGTGATGGCCGCCGGCATGGCTCCGGAGCGGATCGGCGCGCTGGTGATGGTGGCGCCGTCGCCGCGGTACATCGACTGCGACGGCTACCGGGGCGGGTTCAGCGCCGAGGACATCGACGAGCTGCTCGAGTCTCTGGAGTCCAACTATCTCGGCTGGTCGGCGGCGATGGCACCGGTGATCATGGGCAATGCCGACCGACCCGAACTCGGCGAGGAACTCAAGAACAGCTTCTGCGCCACCGACCCGGACATGGCGCGCGTCTTCGCACGGACCACCTTCCTGTCGGACTCGCGGGACGACCTGAAGAACGTGCGGGTCCCGACGCTGGTGCTGGAGTGCTCCCAGGACGTCATCGCTCCCCGGGAGGTCGGCGCCTTCGTCCACCAGGCGATCGCCGGCTCGACGCTGGTCACTCTCGACGCCACCGGGCACTGCCCCCACCTGTCCGCGCCCGAGTCCACCAATCAGGCGATCATCGAGTTCCTGGCGGCCCTGCGATGATGTGCCGCACCGAACAGCAGCCCGACCCCCACGACGCCGACGACGCCGACGACGCCGACGACGAGAAGGCATCGGACGCGGCGTTCGCCACGCTGCTGGAGGACAGCGCCGAGGATCTGTACGAGTCCGCGCCGTGCGGCTATCTGTCCACGCTGATGGACGGCACCATCGCGAAGATCAACGCCACGCTGCTGGACTGGCTCGGGCTGGATCGCGAGGCGGTGGTGGGCCGGATGCGGTTCACCGACCTGCTGACCGTGGGCGGCAAGCTGTACCACGAGACACACTTCGCGCCGCTGCTGCGGATGCAGGGGGAGATCAGCGGCATCGCCCTGGACGTCAAACAAGCCGGGGGCGGCCGAATACCGGTGCTGGTCTCCTCGGTGATCAAGCACGGCAGCATGGGCGAGCCGCTGCTGGTGCGCACCACCGTCTTCGACGCCCGGGACCGCCGCGCCTACGAAGAGGAACTCCTGCGCCGTCGTCAAGCGGCCGAAGAGGCGCGCAGGCAGGCGGAGGCCGACCGGGCCCGGCTGCAGGACGCCCTCGCCGTACTGCAGCAGTCGCTGTTGCCCGACAGCCTGCCGCCGGTCCCGGGAGTGGAGACGGCCGCCTACTACCACACCGCCTCACCGGACCGGCTCGGCGGCGACTTCTACGACGTCTTCCCGGTCGACGGCAAGCGCTTCGCGTTCTTCCTCGGTGACGTGTGCGGCAAGGGACCGCAGGCCGCGGCGCTCACCTCACTGACCCGGTACACCCTGCGCGCCGCCGCCATGCACGACCCCGACCCGGTGTCCGCCCTGACCAGCCTGAACAAGGTGCTCCACGAGCGCTACACCGGCAGTGGCGATCCGCGCTACTGCACCGCCATCTTCGGCACGCTCGAATCCGACGCCACAACCGGGCAGGTCGCCGTCCAGCTCGCCTCGGGCGGCCACCCGCCCGTGCTCGTCCTGCGCGCCGACGGCACGTCCGACTACCTGCCCACCCCCGGCGGCCTCCTCGTCGGCGTTCTGCCCGAGGCGCGCTTCACCGCCGTCCGCACCGTCCTCGCCCCCGGCGACACCCTCCTGCTCTACACCGACGGCCTCACCGAAGCCCGCACCGGCAAAGACCGCACCAGCCTCTACGGGGACGACGGCCTGCTCGCCTTCGCCACCAGCCACGCCGGCGCATCCCCGCACGCCGTCGTCCAGGCCCTCATCGGGCTGCTCGACAGCTTCGGCGACGGCCTCGACGACGACACCGCCCTGCTCGCCCTCGGCGCCCCCGCCCACCTCCCCACCTCTGCAGCGACGTGAATCCCCGAATGCGCCCCCTGAAGATCATCACCCGAGACGCCATGACCGGTCCCGTTCTGGAGATCATCGGCGACCTGGACTACAGCAACGCCACCGAGCTGCGCGAACTGATCACCGCCCTCGCCCTCCAGCCGGGCCAACGCCTCGTTCTGGACCTGGCCGGCATGGAATTCTGCGACTCGAGCGGCATCACCGCCCTGATCGCCGCACGCCATCACGCCCACGCCGCCCAGGCCGACATGGCACTCACCGCGGTCCCGTCCCACATCCTGCGCGTGCTGAGCATCGTCGGCCTCGACCAGATCTTCTCTCTCTGTCCCGACGACGACACCGGCACCACCACCCGCTCCTGACGACGAGATCGGCTCAAGTCCCGCGCCCGTGGCCGGCTGCTCAGTCGTTGCGTTCCGCCGTCGCCCGCCATGAGGTGCGATGGCCTCGGAGGGTCAGCTTGCTGTCGGGCTCTGCGGGACCTCCACCAGCTCGAACCCGTGGCTCCGCTCCACTTTCGCCACGTGCAGCGTGTAGCTCTGGTACCACTCGGCTCGCCCGCGCTTCTGCGCCGCGCGGTGCTCGGCGTTGGTCCGCCACTCCGTGAGGGCGTCGGCGTCTCGGAAGTACCCGACGGTGATGCCCAGCCCGCCAGGAGTCTGCGCGTGGTCCATCCCCAGGAATCCGGGGACCTCCTTCACCAGGTCTTCCATGCGTGCGTTGGTCTCGCTGTAGCCGCTCTGGTCCTGGGTTCTCACCGCGGTGAAGACAGCCACGTAGTAGGGGGGTTCGAAGGCCTCGACCGGCGTGACAGGCGCTTCCGAGTGATCGCTCATGGCGCCACTGTAGGGCGGTGCGTCCAAGGCTCCGGCGTCTTTCCCGGCTCTTGACCAAGGCCGTCGGCACTGACGTCCTCCGGCCACCCGACGGCTGTCCTGGCCTCGCGCCCCAGGTCAGCCGGGCCTGTCCGGGTTGCGGTTCGGGGCACCGCATGCTCACGTCGGCGGTGAGACATGGCCGTGCCGGCCCCTCTCCGCCCGCCGACAGGCGATGGAGGCCGAGCAGCCAACGTGACCGTATGATCCACATATGTCCGTCACTCGGCTCGCCGGCAGCCACCACGGCGCGGGACCGGCCCTGGTCGTGCTCCGGCAGCTGGACCGTGAGGGCTGGTCGCCCGTCGTCGAACTGCTCGTCGGCGAGCGCGAGGTCGTGACCGTCGACCTGCCGGGCTTCGGTGACAGCCCCCCGCTGCCGGACGGCCGTACCCCCACCGTGCAGGCACTGGCCGCCGAGGTCGCCCGATGGTTCACCGCGACCGGTCTCACGCGCCCGCCCGTCGCGGGGAACTCGCTCGGCGCCGCCGTCGCCCTCGAGCTCGCCCGGATGGGCGTGGTGGGCAGCGCCGTCGCGTTGTCCCCGATCGGCCTGTGGACCGGCCCGGAGGCCGCCTACGCCCTGGGCTCGCTGCGGATCGCGCGCAGGACGGCGCAGACCCTCGGCCACCGCACGGCACGGGTGGCCGACAGCCCGCTGGGCCGCACGCTGGCGTTCTGGCAACTCGTCGCGCGTCCTCGGCGGCTGACGGCCGAGGCCGCCGACGGCGCCCTGCGCAACCTGGCCCGCTCCCCCGGTTTTGAAGCCACCCGCCGGGCAGTCCGCCGCTATCGGCTGACCGGCTTCACCCCCGGCGTCCCGGTGACCATCGCCTGGGGCACCCGCGACTACCTCACCCCTCGGCATCAGGCCCACCGCGCGGCCCGGCTCCTGCCCGCGGCCAGCCATGTCCGGCTCCCAGGCTGCGGCCACTCCCCCATGACCGACGATCCGGGCCGGATCGCCGCGCTCCTGCTGTCCGCAAGCAGGGGCTGAAGGGGCCTGGGTCGGGCACGGGCCGGGATCGGGCACCGGCCGGGACAGGGCACGGCGTGGGGCAGAGCTGTGGTCGAAGTCTGGTCGGACGGATCCTCCGGCCCGGCACTGTCAGGTCAGCGGGTGAACAGCGAGACGACTGGCGCCGGGACCCACGGGCGGGTCGACGAGCCGCGGCGGAGAGGGCGAGGTGGACGGTGACGGGAACGCAGGCCCACACGGGTCCGGTCGTGGAGCGCTTCGACCGGTCAGCAGTTCCGGGCACCGCGGGCGCGAGGGCGGCCTGAATGCCGGTCGCGACGTGCGGTGGCGTCACCGGTTCACAGCAACGCGCTCTGCGACGCGGTCGTCCAACCGAACCCGTCCGGGTCGGTGAACTGCCCGGCGTCGCCGCCGATCGTGAGCCGGTGCGAACCGGTGCCGTCGGGAGAGACGCCGACGACCTTGGCCAGGCCACGGCGCTTGTACAGCGCCAGCTTGACGGGACCCGATCCGGTGGCGAACTCGACGTACTTGCTGCCGAAGCTCTTGGCCACGGCGAGGCCGCGCTCGACGTAGAACTGCTTGCTGGCCTTCACGTTCTCGACGCCGAGCAGGAGCACGATCTCGTCGATCTGCCGGGTGGCGGGGCCGGTGTCCTTCTTCGACGACGACGCGACCTGCCAGATCGTCCCGTCCGGGGCCTGTACGACGCCCCCGTAACCCCACAGCGACTTGGCGGCGGGCTTCACCACCGTGGCGCCGGCGTCCACGGCTGCGTCGATGAGGGCGTTGACGTTGGCCGGCTGGGACACCACCAACGACAGGGTGAACCCGCGGAATCCGGTCGTCGGTGCCTGCGAGGCCTGCAGGAGCAGCGGAGCGCCCAGACCGAAAGCGGTGGTGTAGAAGCGGTCGGCGGCGGCGAGGTCGGCCACCTCGAGGGTGACGGATGCGATGGAAGTCATGATGATGACGCTAGCCGCGGGCCCCGGACCTGTGCTTCTTCATTCCTGACCAGTACCGGCACCGGCAGGGTGACCCGGCCATCGGGCCACCCTGCCGCCTTGTGAAGCCCTCCGGCGGCAGCGGAGCCGTAGCCAGGGACGACGATGTGCACGTCAGGTTTCGACAGCACCGGCCGCCTGCGCGAGCGCTTCAGGCGGGAGGGTGGCCAGCCAGTCGATGAGGATCTGGTTGACCTCGGCGGGGCGTTCCTGCTGGATCCAGTGGCCACAGTCGTCCAGGAGGTGGGAGGAGGTCAGCCCGGGCAGCGTGGCGGGGTATGCGTCGATCGCGTCGGCCAGCCACATGGTGGACGCGTCCAGGCGGCCACCGATGAACAACGACGGCTGGGTGATGGGGGCGCCGTCGAAGGCGGCGAGGTCTTCCCAGTCACGGTCCATGGTGCGATACCGACTGAGCGCCCCGGTCAGGCCGGTGCGTTCGAACTCCCCGGCGTAGAAGTCCAGGTCGCTCTGGCCGAGCCAGGCGGGAAGCCGGTCGGCGGGGAACCGGTCACGGAGCGTCCCCTCCTTGCCGACGAAGTGCGGGTCCGGGGCCCCCGGCCCGGGCATCGTGTCGCCGGACAGAGCCGCGTAGAAGCCCGCGAGCCAGCCGCGCACGTCGGGTTCGATCTCGGCCTCGGCACGGCCTGGCTGCTGGAAGTAGGAGACGTAGAACTCCTCGACCCCGCCCATCTGTGCGAAGACATCGCTGGGCCGCGGTCCACCGCGCGGTGTGTAGGGCACGCTGAGCAGCCCCACCGCGCGGAAGACGTCCGGTTCGAGCAGTGCGGAGTTGGCCGCGATCGCCGCCCCCCAGTCGTGGCCGACGATCACGGCCGACTCCTCGTCCAGGGCGTGCACCACCTCGGCGTTGTCCTGCACCAGGTCGAGCATCCGGTACGCGGCCGTGTCAGCGGGCCTGGAGGAGCGGCCGTAGCCGCGGACATCGATGGCGACCGCGCGATAGCCGGCCGCGGCCAGTACCGGCAACTGGTGGCGCCAGGAGTACCAGGACTCCGGGAAACCGTGCACGAGCAGCACCAGCGGCCCGGTTCCCTGCTCCACCAGGTGGATCCGGCCCGCCGATGAGGACACCAGGCGATGCGTGACGTTTGTGACGTGCAGTGACATGAGCCCTCCGCATCCATCGGCTTGTGTGAGCCGCAGCCGCGACCGCGATCGCCGATCCGCCGTGCCCGCGGCCCGTACCCGATCATGCTGAGGACCCTGCGGCGGAGCGAGCCTTGTTGCCGCTTCAGCAATCAGTCGAACGCAACCGGTCCAGTTCGCCGCTGATCGCCTCCCGCAGCACGTCATGCTGAGGACCGAGCCTGGACCGCTCGTCGATCCACCGCTCACGCGGATACAGCCACACCGGCCGGCCCACCGACTCGGCCGGCTCCCACCCGTACCGCGGCCAGACGTGGGCGTGCAGGAACGGGTCCGTGTTGCCGAGGATCTCCAGGTTGATCCGTCGGAAATCGGGATCCAAGCGGTGGCAGGCCCGCTCAACGGCTTCTGCGAGCTGGTCCAGGTCGGACAGGAACGCCAGTCGCTTGGCCCTCGGCAGGTCGGACAGCCGTTGAACTCCGGGTTCGTCGACGAGGAGGACCGAGTAGCCCGGCAAGAACTGGACGTCCCCGATCACCGCGAATCCCGACTCGAGCCGCCGCAGCACGGTCGGGTTCTCCCCTCGCAGAGCAGCCCCGATCCGATCCGTCCGCCAGCCCTCAGCCATGGGTTCAACCTACCCGCGGGTGATCAAGCCCCGCTCCTCGCTCCCCACCTTCCTCACACGTGGGTGAGCAGGGTCCGGGGTCGCCGGACGGGCGCCCATGACGGGCGCCGCGCGGGTCGTGTCCGTCGGCGTCGGGGGGCCTCGGGTCAGGCCGATGTCCGGGGACGCAGGACGCCATCGGGGTCGTAGCGCTTCCACAGGTCGGTCACCCGAGTGCCGGTCGGCCCCGGGTAGAAGCGTGCGAACGTCTCCGCACCGGGGGCGCTCTCGAAGTTGACGTAGGCGCCCTCCATGTACGGGGCGAGGGGTGCCCAGCCGGCGGCCAGGGTGGCTCGCTCGTCGGGCGGGAACGCCGAGGCGACGACGAGGACGTTCTGATGACGGTGTGCGAACGCCGTGGCGGAGGAGTCCGGGTCGTGGGTCGCGCCGCCGAGCGACCGCAGTTGCACGAGGACCGGAGCGGGCCCGGACGACGCCTGCGCCAGGGTGCGTGCCGCGCCCGCGGACATGTCGGTGAGCAGTCCGTTGGTCGTGCTGGACGGCATCTGCCCCGAGTTGGCGTGAAGGTGGGACGGCGGAACGAGCTCCGTGTAGGGGACGACGTGCGCCTGCCGCACCACCACGTCACCGATCCCCAGAAGCGGCTGGAGAGCCTCGCGGATCACACGCGGACTGTCCGAGGCCACGACCGCGGTGATGAACGCCGCGGTGGTGGCGCCCTGCGCGGCCAGCATCACCGCCGTCGACAGCTCGCGCGGCGCCCGCGCCATGACATCCGCCCAGCGCCGCAGCGTCCTCCCGTCCGGGTCGACCGCCGCGACCAGCTGCGCGTAGCCGACAGCGCGGAGGTCCATGGCCTCGATCTCGAAGGCGACCGCGATGCCGGCGCCGGCCCCCGCGCCGCGCATGACCCAGAGCAGGTCGGGCTCGTTCTCGGCGTCGGCGCGCACCGTCGTGCCGTCGGGCAGGACGACTTCGACGGCACGGACGTGGTCGACCGTGAGCCCGTACTTCCGTACGAGCCAGCCGACACCGCCACCTGTGGCGATGCCGCCGACACCGACGCCGCCGTGGTCGCCCGAACTGATGGCCAGCCCGTGCGGGGCGAGCGCCCGGGCGACCTGTGCCCAGCGCGCGCCCGCCTCGACGCGGACCAGGCGAGAGCGGCGATCGAGTACGTCGACCCGGCGCAAGGGGCTCAGGTCGATGACGAGCCCGCCGTCGTTCGTGCCGCTGCCGGACAGACCGTGCCCACCGCTGCGGACGGCCAGTCGCAGTCCTGTCTCCCGCGCGAACCGCAGCGCCGACGCGACCTCGTTCGCGGACTCGGGCAGCACCACGACGGCCGGGTCGCCCACCGTCGTGTAGGTGGACCGGAGGCGGGGGTAACGCTTGTCGCGGGGCAGGACGATCCTGCCCGCGAGGTCCGCCGGGGCCTTCCTGAGGATGTCGCTCATCGCCCGCTCCGGATCTCCGCGACGCGCTCACGCACCGCAGGCACGACCTCTTCCGCGAAGAGCGAGAGCTGCTGCTCGGGGTCGGTGACCGGCCAGAGGACGAACGTGTCGAAACCGAGTCCCACGGTCCACTCGGCGAGTGTGTCCACCCACCGCGACACGTCGCCCACCAGCCCGGGCCCGCCCCCGTGGGTGCCGACGCTGCCGATGACGTTGTAGACGCGCCGGAGCGTCCTGGGATCGCGGCCCGCTTCGACGGCCGCCTCGTCGATGATCTGCTGGCGTGAGGGCACCGCATGCGGGGGGACGTAGATGTTCAGCGGAGAGATCCAGCCGTCCGCCTGTCTGCCGGCCAGAGCGAGCATGCGGCGCTTCTGTGCGCCGAGCCAGAGCTGGACGGGCTTGGGGGGCACCGGTCCGGCCCGGTAACCGCCGATGGCGTGGTACGGACTGTGCAGCCGCACGGCGTCCCCGTTCAGGGACTTCCGCAGCAGCCCGAGGGACTCCTCGGCGAACGCGACCATGTCAGGGCCCCGTCGCGCCGGTCCGCCCATCGAGGCGATGGCGTCGGGGATGCCTCCCCCGCCGACACCTAGCTGGATCCGTCCGTCCGTGAGCACGCTCAGTGACGCAGCGGCTTTGGCGAGCATCACCGGCGGTCGGAGCTGCAGATCGGCGACATCGGTGAGGAAGGAGATGCGGTCCGTGAAGGCGGACAGGTGGGAGATGAGGGTCCAGGCGTCGAAGTGGCCGGGCTGGTAGGGGTGATCCTGCACGGCGAGGTACTCCAGGCCGAGGTTCTCCGCGGCCTGTGCGAGCCGCTGGGTCTGCGCCCATCGCCCGGCGGTGGGGTCGAGGCTCAGTCCGAAGGAGAGCGGGCGTCGGTAGTCGGTCATGCCTTCACAGTGCGCCGGGACACTCGCCCGGCAAAACGCCGAGTAAGTTGCTAATCTTTCGTAAGTGGAGACCATTCATGACGACACCTGCCCGAGGTTCGAGAGCGCCCTCGAACTCATCGGGCGCCGCTGGACGGGCTCGGTACTGCGAGCCGCCGAGCGGGGCGCCCGGCGCTTCGGCGAGTACCGCGCGATGATCGACGGGATCTCTGACCGCCTGCTCTCCCAGCGGCTCAAGGAGCTCGAGGCCGCGGGCCTCATCGAACGTGACGTCATCCCCACGACGCCCGTGCAGATCCACTATCGACTGGCACCGGACGGTCAGGCACTGCTGGAGGCGTTGATGCCGCTCGCGCGGTGGAGCATGAGACGTTCCGGCTCCCGGAGCACGGGACGGCTCCCTGCTGCTCGCCGCTCGTGACCGACCTTGTGAAGGTCCGGGAGACGCAAGGTCCCACCGTCCGTCGGGAACAAAGAGGACTGACAGATCATCATCACCATGCTTATGATGCTGGCGATGATGAACCTCTCCTCTTTCGGATGGGAGGAATCGTCCGCGCAAGGTGAGTGCTGATGGCACATCACTTCGCGAACACGATTCCTTCACGCCTGCTGATGTGGCAGCGCGTGCGTCAGTACGCCGTGCCACCGTCCATGATCGAGACCGCGACCGCACGCCGTGCGGTCGGCGACTGGGCGGGTGCCTGCGCCGCCGCCCGGATCGACGTCGACCTCGATCTGCGCGCCGTGCGTGACCGCCACGGCGCCGACCTCGTCCACCGCCTCCGCGCGGATCTGCGTCGCCTGGCACCGGAGCTGCTCCGGTGGCACATGCCCCGGATCGCCCCCGACGGGCGGCTCCGCCCCGGCCTCACCCTCTCGCTCGCCCGTTACAGCGGCTCCGGCGCCACGCCGCTGCTCTTGGTGGTGCGGACACCGCCCGCCTGGGCGGACGCCGGGCAGCGCATGTCGCTGGCCCTGTGGGAGGAGTCCGGAGACGCCGCTCCAGGGCACCATCCGCACCCGCACCCCGACCGTCGTTTCCGCCTCGACCTGCACCGGCACCTGTGGGATGCCGGGCGGAGCGGCGAACTGGCGCGACGGTGCGGTGCGGTCGGGGACCCGGCATCCACCGTGCCGCCGCCCGGTCTGACGGGCATCGCCGACGAAACCTGTGCGTCGGGCGGTTGGGCCGTGGAGGCGGAACTGTTGTTGCGGGCCGAAGGGCTGCCTCACGGGGCCTTCACCGTGCGGCTCGGTGCGCGGAACCGCGTCGTCCTCGAGCTCGTCGCCCCCGACGACAGTCATGCCCCGACGGTCCGGCCGCTGCGGGAGGCGTTGCCGCCGCAGGAGGTCGCGGCGCTCCCCGTGCTGCCGGAGGCGGCGGTCCGGGTCCTCCCGGATCTGGAACTGCTGCGTGCGGGGCTGGTGGAGGCCGATCGCCTGCACCCGCTGGTGGCCTCGGCGTTGGCGGCGTCCGGTGCGGTACACGCGAGGTCCGGCGGGACTCTGACGGTCCCCTCCGATTCGATGCCGGTGGTCGGTCACGCGCCCGAGCCCGGTGATCCGCACCGGGTGGAGTGCCGTGGCGAGATCCATCGGATCGCGCTGCGGGACGGTGTGCTGAGGGCGGTCGATCACGATCCGGCGCAACTGCGCCGGGAGGAACTGCTGGTGGCACTGGGCGGGCCCGCGCTGCCCTGCCTCCGGGCCATCGACGCGGTGCACCGCAACCCGGAGGCACTGCCCGCGGTCCGGGAACGGCTCGGCCACGGTGACGTCGCAGGAGCGCTGGCCGTGGTCGAGGGACTGCTCGGTCCCGGTGCGATCCTGCGCGACGGCCCGCTCCACGAGGAGCTGGCGTCGGCCGCGGCCCGCCGGGTCGACCACGGGCTCTTCCGCTCGGGGCTGGTCGCCGTGCACCCGGCCGCCGGTGACGCCAAGCGTGCCGGGAACGCGTCGGACGGCGATCACAGGGACACCGGTCACCGTCCCCGGCTCGACCGTCGCGCGCCGCTCGTGATGCGCCGCAAGCGCAGCAGCAGGGGCCGGCCGCGCACCGGCCTGAGCGGCTGACCTCCGCCTCACTCGCCTTCTCACACCGCGCGTTGCGCGTCGCGCGTTGCGCGCTCGGCGCCGCACGTCCTCGATCTCCGGGACGGGACTTCCCGTTCCCCAACCCCACTCCAGGTGATGCCCATGACTTCCGCCATCCTCCTGCCCACTCCGGTCCCGGCCCCGATCGCCGACGAGACCGCGCCCGTCGCCGTAGGGCCGTCGACGGCCGACGCTCAACTCGCCGTCGCCGACGACTTGTTGAGCCTGCTGCGGACGACCGCCACCGAGCCGCGGCCCGACGAGCAGCTCGAGGCGCTCACCCTGGCCGTCGCGGCCGACCTGCCCGTGCTGCTCTGGGGCGAGCCCGGCATCGGCAAGACCGCGGCCCTCACCCAACTCGCCGCCTCGCTCGACCTGCCGCTGACGACCGTGATCGCCAGCGTCCACGAGCCGACCGACTTCTCCGGACTGCCCATCGTGGGCGACGACCCGGAGGTGCGCGGGGTGCCGATGGCGCCGCCGCAGTGGGCGGTCGAGCTGGTGCGGGCCGGGCGAGGGCTGCTCTTCCTGGACGAGCTGTCCACCGCCACCCCGGCCGTCCAGGCCGCGTTGCTGCGGGTCGTCCTGGAGCGGAAGGTCGGCGCGCTGCAACTACCGCCGGGCGTGAGGATCGTGGCCGCGGCCAATCCGCGCGCGTCGGCAGCGGACGGATGGGAGCTGAGCCCACCGCTGGCCAACCGGTTCGTGCATCTGTACTGGATGCACGACCGGGAGGTGGTGGTGCGTGGACTGGGCGGGGTCTGGCCGCGGGCGGAGCCGCCCCGGCTGGTGCCCGAGCGGCTGCCGGAAGCGGTGGCTCTGGCCCGCCGCGCGGTGTGCGGCTTCCTGGAGGCGCGGCCGACGCTGATCCATCGGCTGCCCACCACCGAGACGCGACGCGGCGGCGCCTGGCCGTCACCCCGGAGCTGGGAGGCCGCGCTGACGCTGTTGGCCTTCGGCACGGCGGCCTCCGTCTCCCGGGACGTACTGGCGCTGCTGGTGCGCGGCGCGGTGGGCGACGGGCCGGGCCTCGAACTCCTCGCCCACCTGGACCGGATGGACCTGCCGGACCCGGAGTCGTTGCTCGCCGATCCGGCCTCCGCCGAGCTGCCGGAGCGCGGTGATCTGCGGCAGGCCGCGCTGGAGGCGGTGGTGGCCGCCGTCGGTGCACGGCCGGAGCGGGAACGCTGGGAGGCGGGCTGGGCGGTGCTCGTCCGGGCCCTGGAGACCGGCCCCGCGGACCTGCTGGTCGCCCCGGCGACGACGCTGGCCGCGCTGCGGCGGGACGACTGGGAGGTGCCGGAAGCGGTGGAGCGGCTGGTCGGGGTGATCGGTCTCGCCCAGCGGTCCGACCGGTCGGTGGAGCGGGCCACGGCGCAGGCCGGCGCCGGGCGGACGGCGGGTGCGCACCGATGACCGCGACCACGCGGCGCCCGGCGCCGCCTTCGCCGTCGACGGCCGGCCCCGGACAACCCCCTCAGCCGACCCCACCACCAGGGCCCGCGAAGCAGCCGGCGCGGGCACCGGCCGCCTCAGGAGAGGATGTCCCCCACCCGGAGGTCACACCCCGCTGCGGACAGCACGCACAACCGCACCCGCCACGGGCGTCCGCACAACACCCGACGCCGGCCGCAGCGCCCGCACCCGCACCCCTCTCCGGACAACACGCACAACCGCACTCACCTCCGTCACCATCACCATCACCGTCCCCGTCAAGGCCGTCGCCCCCCTCCGCCGTGAAGCGTCCACTGCCGCGGCCGATGGCGCCGCCCGCGCCGCCGCGACCGGTGCGGGCCACCGTGCCGCGGCGGCCGGCCGGCCACGGCGGGACGGACGACAGGCTCGGATTGCCGCTGGACATGGAGAAGCTGCTCGCCGCGCGGCTGCACGCGGTGAAGGTCCGTCCGTATCTGGCCGCCGCGCTCTTCGCCCTGCACGTGGTGGAGGACCGGTCGGTGCCGACGATGGCGGTGGACGCGCACTGGCGCTGCTACGTCTCCCCCGGCTTCGTGGCGCGCACCCCGGTGGAGGAGCTGGCGGGCGTCTGGGTGCACGAGGTCTCCCATCTGCTCCGGGACCACCACGCGCGGGGTGAGCGGTACGCGCGGGAGCACGGGGAGCACGGACCGGGCGAACGGCTGCGGCGCAACATCGCCGCCGACTTCGAGATCAACGACGACATCTACGGTGACGGTCTGCCCCGGCCCGCCGGGGCGGTGCTGCCCTCGCTGCTGCGGCTGCCGGAGGGGCTGCTGATGGAGGAGTACCTGCGGCAGGCGTCGATGTCGGGGCTCGCCGCGGACCTGGCCTGGCTGGACTGCGGCGGGGGCGCCGACGGGGAGGGCCGGCCCTGGGAGCTGGGGCCCGAGGGCGCACACGGGCTGACCAGGCAGCAGCGGGACGCGGTGCGCTTCCGGGTCGCCGAGGGCATCAGAGGCCGGCCGGGCGACGCCCCGGACGGGTGGCGGCGGTGGGCCGACGAGGCGTTCCATCCGCCGCAGCCGTGGCGGCAGTTGCTGGGTGCGGCGATCCGCTCGGCGGCGGGTGCGCCGGGAGTGGGCGAGAACCACAGCTACCGGCGCCCGTCCCGGCGTTCGGCGAGCGTCCCTGGTGTGGTGCTGCCGAGTCTGCGCCGTATGCCGCCCCGTGTCTGCGTCGTGATCGACACCTCGGCTTCGGTGAGCGATGCCGAGCTGGGCAGCGCGCTGCTGGAGGTGGCGGCGATCTCGCGGGCGGTCGGCGGGCGGCGCGACCTGGTCTCGGTGATCTCCTGCGACGCGGCGGCCGGTGTGGCGGTCCCGCTCTGCCGCGCCGAGAACATCGAGTTGGTCGGCGGCGGCGGTACGGATCTGCGCTCCGGTTTCGCGCGGGCGCTGCGTTCGCAGCCGCGCCCGGACGTGATCGTCGTGCTGACGGACGGTCAGACGCCGTGGCCCTCGGCGGAGCCGTCCTGCCGTACGGTCGTCGGCCTCTTCCCGCGCCCCGTCCGCGCCGTGCACGAGGACGACCCCGACTACGTCCCGCCGGCCCCGCCGCCCTGGGCGCGCGTGGTCACCATCGGCTGACGAGACGCCTCGGGTCGGCCGCCGAATAATGGTGCGGGCGATGTCAGTGCGCCCTGTTGGCCTCCTGCGGCCGGCCCGTGTGATCCATGGGCTACCGTGCCCCACGACCGTGTCTCGTTGATCACGTACAGGGCCGGCTGGCACTTCTCCACGTGTCCCGCCTGGGCGGGGGTGCCGTAGTGGCCGCGGCGAGCGACCTGGGCCGCATCCGCCTCCGGCGATGCCGGGTGCCGGCCGGCCGGAATGACCAGCCGCCGGCCGATCGCGGCCGTGGTCCGCCCAGCCCGGCCGCCTTCGGCTCTACCGACTCACGTCTGCCGTCCAGCAGCAGCCGCACATACACCTGCCCCCGCCCACGCTGGTCAGCAAGCGCGAACGCGTCGATCACCGCGCAGGCTCCGGTGAGCCTGGCCGCGGCACTGTGCTGCGATGACACGTTCGGATGGAGCCGCGCCGGATCTGCCGTCCCGCGCGAGCACTTCAGCCGAGGTCCTCAGCCCCGGGTCGGCTCTCCGGCAGATGCTCCTCGGCCCACCTGCCCAGTTCCTTGAGCGCGGGCTCCAGCGCGGCCCCGGCCTCCGTCAGCCGATACGAAACACGCAGCGGAGGACCTTCGTCGACCTCGCGCACGACCAGTCCCGCGGCGCCGAGCTCAGTGAGCCGATCGGACAACATGCGTTCGCTGATACCCGGGACAGCCCGGCACAGATCGGCGAAGTGAGCGGGTTGCTCCACGAGTACCGCCACGATCGGGCCGGTCCAACGCTTACCCAGCAGCTGGAAGACCCGGGTGATACCCCCGTCCACCCTCTTGCATGCCGACTCCCCGTGCTTGTGATCCTCCGCCATGCCACAAAGATACCGCCCTCGACATCCGCAGGTGAGAAAAAGTAAGCCCCTGTGGTATCTATAGTCGAGTACGAAAACGTAGTGGCGATCCGCCTGTCCTGGCGAGTCCGCCCAGACATCCCGCTCTGCTGGAGATCACTGATGACGACCCTTCTGCACATCGACTCGTCCGTCTTCCCCACCTCCGCGTCCGCGTCACGGACCGTCGCCGAGACGTTCCTCAGCGTCTGGCGCGAGCAGCACCCGGAGGGCAGGGTGATCTACCGAGACCTCGCCGCCGCCCCGGTGCCGCACATCACCGCTGACGCCCACACCGCCGGTTTCAGCGACCCATCGGCACACACGCCCGAGCAGGCCGCCGCCTTCGCGGAGCGAGTACGGCTCATCGAGGAGCTCGAACAGGCGGACGCGGTGCTGATCGGCGCCCCGATGTACAACTACGCGATCCCGTCGACACTCAAGGCATGGCTGGACAACGTGATCCTCTTCGGCCGCACCGCGGGCGAGGCGCCCACCGCCAAGGACACGCCCGTCACCGTCATCGCCAGTCGAGGCGGCTCCTACGAGCCGGGCACACCCAAGGAGTCTTTCGAGTACGTCCGGAACTACCTCAGGGCGATCCTCACCGACACCCTCGCCATGGATGTCCACTTCATCGTTCCGGAGCTCACCATGGCTCCGCACAACCCGGCCATGGAAAGCCTGGTGCCCCTCTACGAGGCGTCGCGTGAGCGCTCTTTGGCGGACGCCGCCGCCAAGGCGAAGGAAGTGGCGGGGCGCATCGCCTCCTGACGCCGCCCGCGCAGCCGCAGTTTTCGTCCCGTACGGGTGTCGTCCGTCAGTACCCCAGGACTCGCAAGCCAGGGAACGGTAACTGGCTGCGGACAGCGTCGAGGTGACGCGGGAACGTGGTGTCTCCCGCGCCACCTCGACGGGGTGTGCGCTCAGAGAAGCAGCTGGTCGATGGTGAACGGGAGGGAGCGGAGGCGGCGACCGGTCGCGTGGTGCACCGCGTTGCCGATGGCCGCGGCCATCCCGACCAGACCGATCTCTCCGACACCCTTGGTGCCCACTTCGGTGGCACGGTCGGGTGCGCCGCAGAAGATGACCTCCATATCGGGGATGTCAGCGTTGACGGGCATCAGGTAGTCGCCGAACGTCGCGTTGGCGATACGTCCGGTGCCGGCATCGGTCGCCGTCTCCTCGAACATCGCCTGGCTGATGCCGCCGACGGTGCCGCCGATGATCTGACTGGTGGCGGTCTTCTCGTTGAGGATGCGACCGCCGTCGATGGCCGAGACCACGCGCGCAACCCGCAGCAGCCCGAGGTGGGGGTCGATGCGCACTTCGACGAACTTGGCACCGAAGGCGCCCGCGGTCGCCATGCCGATCTTCTGCGCATCCGGAGGCGTGCTGCGGCCGTCCGCGCTGAGCTCTTCCAGGCCGTGGCGGGCCAGGATGTCCACGTACGCCTCGCCCACGTCCGGAGCGCCGACGCGGTGCAGACGGCCTCCCCCGACGGTGACTTCGTCCGGTGCCGCGCCACGCAGCGGTGAGGCCTCGTCGTCCCGAACGACCTCGAGGAACTCCGCCACGAGGTTCCGGCAAGCGATGTGGACCGCGTTCGCCAGTGCTCCGGTGAGGCCGGACCCGCCCGCCTGGGGGGCGTAGGGCATGTCCGAGTCACCGAGGTCGAAGCGGACTCTGCTGATCTCCAGGCCCAGGCGTTCGGCCGCGACCTGCGTCATGACCGTGTAGGTACCTGTGCCGATGTCGGTGGCGGCGCTGCGCACATAGGCCGAGCCGTCGCGGCGCAGCGAAGCACGCGCCTGGCAGGGGACTTGGTAGAAGGGGTAGGACACCCCTGCCATGCCATATCCGACCAGCCACCGGCCGTCACGCATCGAGCCGATCTCCGGTGTCCGGCGAGACCATCCGAACCTTTCCGCGCCCTGGGTGTAGCACTCGCGGAGAGCTTTGCTCGACCAGGGCAGCCCCAGTACGGGATGCTCCTCCGCGTAGTTGCGCAGTCGGAACTCCAGCGGGTCCATGCCGACGGCGTGGGCCACTTCGTCGATCGCCGACTCGAGGGCGAAGTTGCCTTGCCCCTCCGCGGGTGCGCGCATGGAGCCCGGACACGGAATGTTCAGCCGGGCCTGCCGGTCGCGCGTCAGAGCGTTGGGGCACGCGTAGGCCACCGCCGAGCCGAAGGAGACCGGCTCGTAGTCGTCGTCCTCCATCGCCACCGACGAGATGCTGTGGTGTTCGACGGCCACGAGGTCACCGGCCGCAGTGGCGCCGAGCTTGATGCGCTGGACGCTGTTGGGTCGATGTCCCACCGAGGTGAACATCTGTGGCCGCGTCAGCACCAGCTTGACCGGACGCTGCACCTCGCGGGCCGCCAGCACGGTCAGGACCGTGTGGGGCCACACACGCAGCCCGGCGCCGAAACCTCCGCCCACGAAGGGCGCCAGTACGCGGATACCGCTTTCGGGGATCCCGAAGATCTGGGCGATCGTGCTGCGCACGTTGTGGGGCCACTGGGTGGAGTCGTGGACGGTGACGGATTCACCGTGCCAGGCGGCGACCGTGGTCATGAGACCGAGCGGATTGTTGGTGTTGTCCGGGGTGGTGTACCGCTCTTCGACCACCACATCAGCCTTTGCGAAGCCGGCCGCTACATCGCCGCGCTCGGTGTCCAGGCCCCATGGGTTCTCCACGATCGCCGCTCGAGGATCCTCCACGTCCAGGAGCGCTTCGGCCGGCTCGTACTCCACGCGGACGCGGGAGGCCGCGTGCCGTGCCTGCTCGGGGCTGTCCGCCACGACGACCGCGATGTGCTGGCCGTAGTGCAGGATCCGGTCGTCCTGCATCGGGACCGGCGGGGACGGCCCGAGCAGCGTCATGGGTCCGGCCTCCAGCTGCGGCGCGGTCAGGTGCGTGATCACGGTGAGAACGCCCGGGGCCGCCTGCGCTTCCGACGCGTCGATGCTGCGGATGCGTCCTGCGGCGATCGTGCTCCCCACCAGGGCCGCATGCGCCATGCCCGGGTAGCTGAAGTCGTTGGGGTAGTGTGCCGCTCCCGTGATCTTCAGAGGGGCGTCCACACGTTCCACGCCCGCGCCTACGACGGTGGGAGTTGTGAGGGTGGTCATGATCGGCCTCCCGTAACGGTCTCGAGGGTACGGACCAGGGTGCGCTTGGCCAGTTCCACCTTGAACGCGGTTCCCGGCAGTGTCCGAGCGCCTTCCAGGGCCGCCTCCGCGGCCGCTCGGAAGTTGTCGTGCCCGACTCTTGCCCCCCTCAGGACCTCTTCCGCGCCCCAGGCCCGCCACGGAATCGTGCCCACCCCGCCCAGTCCGACGCGGGCCTCTGTGATCATGTCACCGTCGAGCTGGACGGCCACGCCCGCGGAGGTGAGGGCGAACTCGTAGGACACACGGTCACGCACCTTCAGGTAGTGCGACCTGGTCCCTTCGGGCAACAGGGGGATCTCCACCTCGGTGATCAGCTCACCGTGGTTCAGCACGTTCTCGACGTCGGGAGTGGTACCCGGGGGCATGTAGAACTGCGTCAGCGGGATGGAACGCGCACCGTCCTGGCCCTGCACGTGCACGACCGTGTCCAACGCCACCAGCGGGACGGCCAGGTCCGACGCGTGCAAGGCGATGCAGTGATCGCTCGTGCCGAGGATCGCGTGCATCCGCTGGACTCCCGTGATCGCGGCGCAGCCCGACCCCGGGTTCCTCTTGTTGCACGCAGCGACCGTCGGATCCCTGAAGTACCGGCACCGGGCGCGTTGCAGGAGGTTGCCGCCGATCGTGGCCATGTTCCGCAGCTGCGTGGAGGCCCCGAGCAGGAGCGCCTCCCGCACGAACGGCAGCCGTTCGCGCAGCAACGCGTCCGCGGCGAGTTCCTCCATCGTCGTCAGCGCCCCCACGTGCACCGCCGTCTCGGCGTGCATGATCCCTTTGAGCGGCAGCCGCGTGATGTCGACCAGTCGCTCCGGCTCCAGAACCCCGTCCTTCATCAGGTCGAGCTGGGTCGTGCCGCCGGCCAGGAACGACGTTCCGGGGTCCGCGGCCACAAGCGCCACCGCTTCCTCGGTTCCGGAGGGCCGAACGTACTCAAACGGACGCATCGTTTCCCTCCGATACAACGTCACGGATCGCCGCGCGGATATTCGGGTACGCCCCGCAACGACAGATGTTCCCGCTCATGAACTCGCAGATGTCCTCTTCGGTGCCCGCCCGGCCCTCCGCCTGCAGAGAGACGGCGGACATGATCTGGCCGGGAGTGCAGTAGCCGCACTGAAAGGCGTCGTGTCGCGAGAACGCCTGCTGCATCGGGTGAGGCTCACCGTGGTCGGCCAGCCCTTCGATCGTGGTGATCTCCTCGCTGTCGTACTGGGCGGCCAGCGCCAGGCAGGACACAATCCGTTTCCCGTCGACCAGGACGGTGCACGCACCACAAGCGCCCTGGTCGCAGCCCTTTTTCGCTCCTGTGAGCCCCAGATGGTCCCGCAGGGCGTCGAGCAGCGTCACTCGGGAGTCGAACCGCAGGCGATAGGAATCGCCGTTGACACGCAGCGTGACGTCTACGCTGGGAACTTCGGGAGTTGCCTCGCTAGGGCGCGCTGGGGTCTCGACATGCTTCATAGCGCCTCAATTCGATTCGATCCTGACACAGGACGATGACAGGGAAATGATCACCATCCAAGGCGGTATCTGTTTGATACTAGGACCGGTCCGGTTGGCTCGCCATTTGTGACGTCGAGATACCGAGGATGCCGCCACGCCGGCCACGTCGCGAATAATTGCGTCTCCTCCAGGGACGACGTCAAGGATCACCGGAGTGGTGGCAGCGTGGCGGGTGTGGATGCCGGGCGCGCCGCCATGAACACACAGACGAAATAATGGAGTTGCTCGCTCCAGGGATGGTCCGCAGGTCCGGACGGCGTCTCCCGGCGTGACCCTGTGGGAGCGCTACGGGCATGGATGAACGCACCCCCCTGATCAGGAAGCCGAGCACCCTCCCGGAGGCGGGCCCGGTTCACAGGGGGGATCTCGATCTGCCGTTGCATCCTGGACACGACAGTGCGCGGCCCACTCGATCAGCAATCGGTGGACAAGTTGGGTGCTCGCCGACGCGGCCGCTGATCGCCCGTCACTCCCGCCCGGCAAGCCGCCTGACCCCCGCCTGACTCTCGGGGTGGGGCGACCGGCCATCAGACGAGAAAAGGTACTCTTCTCCCCATCGGTGGAGCGCAAGTATCACCAGACGAAGCGACTCGCCCTTCTCCGTGAGCACGTACTCCCGATACGGGCTTCCATCTGATGCGGGCTGCATACGCAGTATTCCGAGCGACACGAGTTTGCTCAGGCGGGCACTCAGAATGTTTCTGCCAAGCCCCAGATTTCTGTGGAATTCGCCGAAGCGGGCGACCCCATCAAGCGCCTCTCGAACAATGAGCAGGGACCACCGGTCACCGATCTGGTCCAGGGAGCGCGCTACGGGGCAGGCCGCGTCAGTGAACGTAGTTCTGTGCACCTGCTCGGCCTCCTTCAGCAGCGATGTAATCCCTTCTGCGCCAGCCTTTCGACAAGCAACCAGTACAGCAAAGCGTTGGTAGTTCACCAGCGTAGCAAGGGTTCTGGAAATTCGCTCCTCTGCACTGCACCTCCGGTTGGTTGAAGGGCGCCTACAAATTTCGGAACAGGGCGTTGCACGTCGGTCGAGGCACCCCGCTACCGGCACCATGCGACGCGAGAACCTGCCCGCCCCCTTGGACGACCATCTTCGCGACCGGGACCGGGGCGGATGTCCGCTGCCATGCGGCCCGCCTCCCTTCACTCTTACTCGTTCAACCATGATCGCGTCTCGACGAAATTGCCTTGGTAGGCGTCTAAAACCTCGCGCACAAGAGAATCACAGAGTCCATCTCATTGATCGCCGACAGCAATGCGAGGTATTTATGGCAACGCTGTGGAATTCGCCATGGATGCGAGCCGGACGGAAGGATTCCAGCGGCTTGAGCAATACGCTCCATGTCTGGCGCCAAGGCGCCAGGCACGCCGGAATGAGGACAGATGACACCCGTGGCCGCGAGGTAGCACCGGGCATCGGCGCCCTCGACATCAGTCCTGCGGTCGAGCGGGTACCCGTTTGTCCCATTAGTCTGGTTCCAAGCTGCGTCGACCCGCACGACAGCCGGCCCGGCGGTCCGACGGGTGTCGACAGTCGCAGTGGCACGGCACCGGGTCCGGTCGTCGCGATGGGCCCCTTCAGGAGCAGGACATGCTGGATATCGCTGAGCATCTGTCCCGATGGATCGAAGCCGACCATGACTTCGCCGTCGCGACCGTCGTCGGTGTGAGCGGCAGCGCACCCCGGCCCCCCGGTGCCGCGCTCGCCGTCAACGACGAGGGCACGGCTGTCGGGTCCGTCTCGGGCGGGTGTGTCGAGGGAGCCGTGTATGAGCTGTGTCAAGACGTGCTGGAGAGCGGCACCAGCCAGGTGCAGCGCTTCGGCTACAGCGACGAGGACGCCTTTGCCGTCGGCCTGACCTGCGGTGGGATCATCGACATCCTCATTACGCCGATCCGTAGGCAGGACCCGCACCGTCCGCTCTTCGCCACCGCGGTGTCCGCGGTTCGATCCGGCGGCACGGTGGCCCTGGCGCGGGTCGTCGACGGGCCCGAGGATCTCATCGGGCGCGGTCTGCTCGTCAAGGCAGACGGTTCCGCGGACGGATCCCTCAGCGACCGGCCGGAGTTGGACGCGCTCGTCGCAGCGGAGGCTCGCGCGCAACTCCATGCCGGCCACACGGGGATGGTCAAGGTCGGTGCCGACGGTTTGTACTGCGAGCAGCCTCTTCAACTGCTGGTGGAGTGCAGCTCCCCTCCCCCGCGCATGATCGTTTTCGGTGCCATCGATTTCGCAGCCGCTCTGGTAAGGCTGGGGAGGTTCCTCGGCTACCGGGTCACGGTGTGCGATGCCCGTCCCGTGTTCGCGACGCGCCAGCGCTTCCCGGAGGCAGACGACGTCATCGTGGAGTGGCCGCACCGCTACCTGGAAGCAACGGACATCGACGAGCGGACGGTGCTGTGCGTGCTCACGCATGATGCGAAGTTCGACGTACCGCTACTGGAACGGGCACTCACGCTGCCCGTCGCCTACATCGGGGCCATGGGCTCCCGCCGCACCCACGCGGACCGCGTCCGCCGGTTGCGCGAGGCAGGTACGACAGACGAGCAACTGGCCAGGCTCAGAGCTCCCATCGGTCTGGATCTCGGGGCCCGTACCCCGGAGGAGACCGCGCTGTCGATCATGGCCGAGCTTGTCGCCAGCCGTCGGGGAGGCACCGGTCTGCCGCTCACGGACGTTCAGGAGCCGATCCACCGCGACGTGGCGGTTCGGCAGGAGTAGCCGGTGTCGCGCAGTGGGCACGGCCCGCTCCGCACGAGACCGGTCAAGCCGGGTCCAAGTCGGCGTGCAGCAGATGGTGGTCCGAGTACGGGGTCGGATGCACACGATGCTCGAGCGGGACGATGCCTCGAAGGAAGACGTAGTCGAACTTGCTCTGCCAGTCGGTGGTCGGCTTGCAGGTGCCGGTGGGCGAAGGATGGCACTGGGGGTCTGTATCCGCGGCCAGTGCCCACATCCCGGTGAGTTCGAAGGCGTCCGGCCTGGCGTTGAAGTCACCGAGAACGATCGCGCGGTCGTGCCGGGCGACCTCTGCGGCGAGCACACCGATCTGGCCTGCTCGGACGTCCTCCTGACGTCGTTCGGCGAGGTGTGTGTTGAAGACCCGGACGGACTGGCCGCCCACGGTCGTGGTGACTGCCATGTACCCACGGTCTTCGGATCCGCCGTCGGGATACTCCACGTTGACGGGGTCGGTCATCGGTGCCGCCGAGAGGACCGCCTGACCGAAGGCCCCCGGACTCCACGGCGCTCCCCCGCAGCGGCCCCATCTCCGAAGGACCGTCCCGTACTCGACGTGGTAGACGAGCCCGTAACGGCTCTTCAGATAGCCCCGGATTCTCTCGACGTCACGCACGCACGCCTCCTGCAAGCCGATGACCTGGGGCGCATACGCGGCGATCTCCGCTGCGCGGTCACCGTTGCCTGCCTCACAGGGGTTGCAGATGTTCCACGTCATGACACGGTTCGGTACGACGTCCCTGCCGGTTTCGACGGGCAGCGACCCGGCGAAGAGGGCAGCGCCTGGGGCACTGGGGCCGGCGAGCGCCACGCAGACCACGGTCATGGCACCCATGAGCAACCGCGTGACCCTTCCGAGCACCATCGCCTCCTCGAAGTGGATACACCTGGCATCCGACGTCTCCCCCCAAGAGGTTATGAGACAGGGCTGTCAAGGACACATGCGCTGTGCCGGATCTGGTTGCTCCCGGACGAACTCGCCGGCTCGACCAAGCCACATCCTCGACCGCCCTGCCGGCCGAGTGCGTTGCACGTGCCGTGCCGAACGGCCGCTTGAAGACTGGACCGCGCGACCACACCGTGCTCCAGACTGATCAACCCAAGCCAGACCCCCACCCACTGATCAGAAACGTCGCGCCTGGACAGCGCTACCCGGAGATCGGACTGCCGGAGAAGACGCGTGTCTTTCCCACACGACAAGGCACGGCCCGGTCACCCGCTCAACGGTCGGCTCGTACCGCCACCCACGGGCGGCCCGAAGGCATACCACAGGGGGACCGGATCGCTCAGCTCGGAAGCCGGCCGCGGCGGTCCCGTCCGCCGACACCACTGCGAACCGCGTACCGACCCAGCCGCGGTCCGCATAGCTCCGCTAGGGAGAGGGCGTCGTGAGGTACCGGAAGATCCTTGTTCGGCTGACATCGATCCTGACCGCCGGAACGGTCGCGCTCGGATGCTTCCTCCACGTGTTCTCACCGAAGCCTGCCAGTGATGGCTCCTGCCAGGAGCCGGGGCAGCAACTCACAGGCCGCCCATGCGTATGAGCCACCAATCCGCGTTGTAGGCGCCACTCACCGAGTCGTGCGGCACAGCCGGCCGCTCCTCCACAGCGTCCTCCAGCCGGATGGGCTCCGGCAGCTTGGAGAACCGCGGACTGGGCTCCCGACGTGCCGGGACGGCGGATGTGCGTTCGTTTTCCATTTCAGCGTCTCCTCATCGCGGCGTTCGCGCCGCGCTCGTTGGCATCCGGAAGGGCAGGTGCGAGGCCCGTGGCGCCGCCGGTCAGGCGACGGCTGCTCGGCGCCGCGTCAGGCGAGGGCGCAGGCTCGACAGGATCCCGGCGGCGATGGCCCACAGGGCCAGGGTGATCAGGGGGCCGATCAGGTGGGAGCCGTTGTAGTAGCTGAGATCGGCGATGCCCCGGACATCCGCTCCTGGGGGCAGCAGGGCGGAGACCGCCCGGGCCGCGGAGGGCAGCAGGTCGGCGCCGATGACCGCGCCGCTCGTGGCATTGCCGACGGTCAGCAGCAGCGTAGTGATCGGTAGCCCGATCGGGCCCAGGTAGACGCCCAGGAGCTTGGTGGTGAACGCCGTCGCGGCGGCCGGCGAGGCCAGGACGAAGACCAGGGGCACCGCCGGGGCCGGGAGGGCGCCCAGGACGGGCCCGACGACGATCGCCC
This sequence comes from Streptomyces sp. NPDC052016, assembly GCF_044548445.1. Classification (NCBI taxonomy): domain Bacteria; kingdom Bacillati; phylum Actinomycetota; class Actinomycetes; order Kitasatosporales; family Streptomycetaceae; genus Streptomyces; species Streptomyces sp. NPDC052016. Next base: position 27,938 of record NZ_JBIUBX010000004.1, on the reverse strand, counting down.
CGACGCTGCCGATGGCGACAGAAGCTCCGATGAGCAGGAAGAACCGGTGCCGCAGACGCATGACGCCGGCCAGCCCCAGGACGTTCGAGCCCAGAACGAAGCCTGCCAGGCTCACACCGAAGGCCACATAGAAGCCGGCCAGGCCGCGGGCGTCGTGCTTCGCCAGAGGGACGACGTCCACAACCTTGGAAGGGGAGGCTCGGGCTGAGCCCCACTCGCAATAGGAGCACGCTCTTATCTTGACGGCGGCAAGGCCTCCTTTCTCATAAATACCGACAGAAAGGGGAGAACGAGACATATCGCACATGACGAGGAGAGATGACCATGCGCATCGCCGTCGCCGGAGCCACCGGGAACATCGGGGCTCGCACCGCCACCGTCCTCGAGGAGGCCGGACACGAAGTCGTGCGTATCAGCCGCTCACTCGGGGTGGACCTGATCACTGGGAGCGGCCTCGACGCCGCTCTGACCGGCGTCGACGCCGTCGTGGACGCCATGAGCTACGAGGGAGCCGACCGGGACGAGGCGGTGAGGTACTTCGGCACCGCCACCCGCAACCTGCTCGCCGCCGAGGAACGAGCCGGTGTCCGTCACCACGTGCTGCTCTCGATCGTCGGCATCGACCGCGTCGAGGGCAACGCGCACTACGCCGGCAAGCGTGAGCAGGAGCGCCTCGTGGCCGAGAGCCCGGTGCCCTGGACGATCGTTCCCTTCACGCAGTTTTACGACTTCGCCGCGACGGTGACGAGCTGGACCGAACAGGACGGCGTCGCCCCGATCCCACCGCTGCTCATGCAGCCGATCGCCCCCGCGGACGTGGCCCACATCCTCGCCGAGATCGCCACGGGCACGCCGCAGGGGCGTTACCGCGACGTCGCCGGCCCGGAACCGCAGGACCTCGTGGACATGGCCCGGCGCACCAACGACGCGCGCGGCCACGCGGTCAAGCTCGTGCCCACCTGGTCGTCGTTGCTGGGATCGGAGATGGCCGGGGACGTACTGCTGCCCGGCGAGAACGCCCGTATCGCGCCCACCACCTTCGACGCATGGCTCGCTCAGCCGCAATAGCGTCACCCTGCCCTGCCCTGCCCGCCTACGCCATCCCGCGCAACGCCCACAAGGGCACCGGCGTAACGGGGCAGGGCTGTGCTCACTGGGTGTAGAAGGTGGCGTCGGCCCGGTCGGTCGCCGTGCTGGGAGCCTGGACCTGCAGCAGATAGTTGTAATGGCGGATGTAGCGGCCTGGTGAGTTGTACGACTCGTACGAGACTCCGGCGGAGTCGGCGAGCCCGGCCCGGGCGGTCCAGGAGGCGTCGCTGCGGAACTGAGCCGTCCCGTCGTTCTTCTCGACCCACACCTCGAAGTTCCTGTGGCGCAGGAAGTAACCGGGGAAGTTGGCCGACTCCAGGGAGACGGTGCCGCTGCCGGCGAGGCCGGTGACGACACGGAACTGCGAGTCGGCCAACGGGGAGATGTTCGGCTCGATCTTGGCGCGGAACTCCCAGTGCCGGACGAACCGGTCGGGGAAGTTGTACGAGGAAAGCCGGATCGGAGTGAGGCCGTCGGCGACCGGGATGCCGAAGTCGGGTGTGCCGTCGGATTTCCAGTAGATCTTCTGCACACGGGTGCGGCGGTTGGGGTCACTGAGCGGGTCGCCGCTGATGTCCTTGTAGCTGCGGTCGTGGTAGACGAGGATGTCCGACTTGCCGTCCTCGGAGACCGTGAACTGGTTGTGTCCGGGGCCGTACTGGCTGGTGGCGGCGTTGCTGGCGAAGACGGGGTTGGCGGACTTGGCCCAGGACGAGGCGTTGAGCAGGTTGGCCGAAGCGGACGCGGTCAGCAGGCCCATGCAGTAGTTGGCGTCGGTGGCGCTGGCCGAGAAGGTCATGAAGACCTTGCCGTTGCGCTGGATCACGGCCGGGCCCTCGTTGACCGTCTGGCCTCCGGCGGTCTCCCACGAGGCGGTCGGCCGACTGATCATGACCGGTGTGCCGGTGATGGTCCACGGGCTGGACATCCGCGCTATGTAGATGTTGGTGCCGGGGCCGACGGCCGGGTCGTTCTGCGCCCAGGCGAGGTAGCGCGTGCCGTTCACGACGAAGGTCGTCGCGTCCAGGGAGAAGGTGTCGAGCGGCAGCGCGATACGCCCCTTCTCGGTCCAGGCACCCGTGACCGGGTTCGCGGCGGTGCACTCCAGGACGTACGGCCGGATCTTCCAGACGTTGTCGGCGTCACCGGCGGCGAAGTAGATGTACCACTTGCCGTCGATGAAGTGGATTTCGGGAGCCCAGATGTGGGCGCCCATCACGCCGCTGGCGTGTTTGGTCCAGACGGTCGTCTCGGCAGCCGACGAAAGCCCCTGAATGGTGGTGGCGCGGCGCAGCACAATACGGTCGTACGCCGGCACCGTGGCGGTGAAGTAGTAGAAACCGTCGGTGTGCTTCCAGATGTGGGGGTCGGCCCGCTGCGCGGCAAGGGTGTTGGTGTACGTCACACCGGGTGACGCGGGCACGGCGGCGTGGGCGGTACCGGCCGAGGCGCCGGTGAAGGTGGCCACGGCCGAGCCGGCGATCACGCCGAGGACGGTCCGACGGGTGGGCGCAGGTCTCACGCACTACTCCCTGGTCTGGAGGCGGGGTACCGTTCACATTCTGTCGGTATTTCGAACACGGTTCGTCAGCTCGGCCAGAAGATAGGTTCTCTGCCTGACCCAGTCAACGCTTCTGTCACACAACAGATCCCGGGCCGGTCCGGATCGGACGTGCACGACCGGTGACGCCGGAAGCAGTACCGCCACCGAGCCCGGCGATCCGCTGCGACAACGCCGCCCCTGCACGGCCCGGCCGAAGGCCCCGGGTGCGGCGCCCCCGGCCCGGCGTCACCATAGGAACATCGAGATATGGGGACATGGAGACCGCGAGGTCCGTGTCCTTCGGCCCGTTCGCGCGGCCCTGAACGACTCCGCCCTGCGACCCCGTCTCACCTTCGGAAGACTTCCCCATGGTGGCCAGCAACCTCGTACTCATCACCGGCGCCGGAGGCGTAGGTCGTCAGGTTCTCGACCAACTGCGGGCGCAGGACGTGCCGGTACGTGTGATGGTCCGCCGTGACGACGACCGCGCGGCCGCGTTGCGCGCGAGCGGTGCGGAAGTCGTCGTCGGCGATCTGACCAGACCCGAGACTGTCGCCCCCGCGCTGTGGGGCGTCGGAGCGATGTACTTCGCGATGCCTGTGTCGCCGGACCACCTGCTGGCCACGACCGTGGTGGCCAGCGTCGCACGCGAGTACGGGAGTTTGGACGGCCTGGTGGGCATGTCCCAGATGACGGTGTCGCAGATGACCGCCACCAGCACCGAGGAGTCGCACCAGCAGCGGTTGCACTGGCTGGCGGAGCAGGTGCTGAACTGGTCGGGTCTGCCCGTGGTGCACATCCGCCCGACGTCGTTCCTGGACAACCCGCTGTTCACCACGCTGGCGGCGCAGTCGATCCGGGAGAACGGCACGATCGCGCTGCCGTTCGGTGCCGGCCGCACGTCGCCGGTCGCTGTGGAGGACGTCGCCAGGGTGGTCGCCACCGTGCTGAGCGAGCCGGCACCGCACGTCGGACACGTCTACGAGCTGACCGGGCCGCGCACGGTCGACATGACGGAGATGGCCGAGGAGTTCTCGCGGGCGCTGGGACGCCGGGTGACCTCTTCCGACGTGCCCCTGGAAAGTTGGCATACCGAGGTTCTCGCCAAGGCGGGCCTTTCGCCTCACACCGAGCAGCACATTCTCACCATGGCCCGACTGCACGCCGAGAACCGTTACGACCGCGCGACCGACGACGTCGAACAGGTGACGGGCGTACCCGCCCAATCGATCGAGGCGTTCGTGGCCGCTCGCAAGGACCTTTATCTGAGCTGACTGGCCCGGTCGAGGCCGGTACGGTGCTTGGCCTTCCCAACGGCGTTGCAGACGTGACGATGTCGGTTGTCTGGTGAGGGGCGTTTCCGCGATGGGTGAAGGCTTAACCAGAAAAATCGATATCCATGGACAGTTTCCGTAGGCCTCTTCCTGGAGGGTCAGGAGAGGCTTGCCGGCCCGCACCCAGACCGCACCTCCTATGCCTCGTATCTCACGTTCAGCGACCCGGACGGCAACGGCTGGGTGCTTCAGGAGATCAAGGAGCGTCTGCCCGGCCGGTGAGGAGGGTTACCGCGACGGGTCCGAACTGCGATCCGTCGCGGTACCCCGAGAGACGATCTGCCAGGCGAGCTGGACTGCGCTCAGCGCGGGGTGAGGACCATGCGGAAGCGGGCACTTCCCGAAAGCATCTTCTGGTAGGCCTCGTTGACCTGGTCCAGCGGCAGCGCCTCGGTCATCGGGCGAATGCCGTGCAGGGCACTGAACTCCATGGTGTCCAGGACGTCCCGGGCGGTGCCCGACGGATGGCCGCGCACGACTCTTCCGCTCATCAGCAGCTGGACCGGGTTGATGCCCATGGGCTCCGTGTCCGCCCCGATGATCACCAGCTCGCCGCGGTGCGACAGTCCGTCCACGACGGCCGTGATCGCTTTGGAGTTGCCGGCGGTGGCCAGGATGACCTTGGCGCCGCCCATGGACTGCAGAGCGTCCGCGACAGGGGTGTCGCCCGTGCTGTCGATGTAGTGGTGCGCGCCCAGTTCCTTGGCGAAGTCCGCCTTGCCGGCACCCCGCGCGATCGCCACGGTCTCGAATCCCATGGCTACCGCGTACTGCACCCCGAGATGCCCCAGGCCGCCGATGCCGAGCACCGCCACCAGGTCGCCGGGCCGTCCCGCACTGCGCCGCAGTCCGTTGAACACGGTCACCCCGGCACAGGCCATCGGCCCCGCGTCCGCGGCGGACAGCGCATCAGGGACACGTGCCAAGGCGTCGGCGGGAGCTGTGACGGTCTCGGCGAATCCACCGTCATAGGCCCACCCGGGTACCTTGAGGTTCTGGCACACGATGAAGTCGCCCTGCCTGCAGGGTGTGCAGTGGCCGCAACTGCCTCCGAACCAGCCCACGGTGACCCGGTCACCGACCTGCCAGCCCTTCTCGCCCGTACCGTCACCGAGTTCATCGATACGCCCGGCGATCTCGTGCCCGGGAACCACGGGGAACTCGATACCGGGCACCGCGGCATGGACGAAGAGATCGTCACTGTGGCAGATGCCGCACGCCTCGACGGCGATCCGCACGTGTCCAGGGCCCGGCTGCTGCACTTCACGTTCAGCGATCTCGAATTCTCCACCGACGTTGCCTACCTGCGCCACTCGATACATATTCGTCTCTCCTCGGACGACGGTGGGTCAGCCATGCGACGCGGTGCACCGGCTTCTGGCCGATCAGTGTGAGTGGTGGAACCGAGAGGGGTCCCGTGGACAGCCCAGCCACCACCGCTGGGTCGGTCGATTCGATGATCGCGGCATCCGGCAGCCGCTCGACCCAACCCGTCCGTATGGCGCGCTATAGCACATACATTTCACCATCCGCCACTTTGCCCTCGCAACCGCTGACCGTTTCAGCGTCGGACGGGAGGCCTGGGCTTCCCCCGATCCGAGGACGTCGACCCCACTCGTGCCACCGGGCGATGTCTCCCCCACAGGAGGAGTATGGAAAAGCGCTGCCGCGGCGTCGGTGGGCGCCATCGTCACGCAGTGACCTCCCCCTTCTGTCGCCCCACAGCGGGTGGAAGTCGAATGAGAGACGGGAGCAGACATGAACGGCACTTCTCACGTCTACGACGTGGTGGTTCTCGGTGCCGGGCCCACCGGGGAGAACCTGGCAGATCGCACGAGTGCCGCCGGGCTCACCTCCGTGATCGTGGAGAACGAGTTGCTCGGCGGGGAGTGCTCGTTCTGGGCGTGTGAGCCCAGCAAGGCGCTGCTGCGTCCCGTGCTGGCCAGGGCCGACGCTCGCCGGATACCGGGACTGAGGCGAGCGGCCGAGGGGCCCTTGGACGTCCCCGCGGTCCTCGCCCACCGCGACAAGATGTCCGCCTACTGGAAGGACGACGACCAGGTGGACTGGCTGCGCTCCGTGTCCGTGGACCTGGTGCGAGGCCACGGCCGGCTGGACGGACCGCGGCAGGTGGTGGTGGACACCGCGGACGGTGGGGCCCTGCGCCTGACGGCCCGGCACGCCGTCGGTGTGTGCACCGGGACGGTCACCGCCTTCCCCGATCTCCCAGGACTCGAGCAGGCCCGTCCCTGGACGAACCGAGACGCGACCTCCAGCCGGCACGTCCCCGACCGGCTCGTCGTGGTGGGGGGCGGCGTGGTGGCCGTCGAGATGGCCACCGCCTGGCAGGCGCTCGGTTCCCAGGTGACCATGCTGGTCCGCGGAACCAAGGGCCTGCTCAACCGCATGGAGCCGTTCGCCGGGGAGATGGTGGCGGACGCCCTGCGCGCCGCCGGTGTGGACCTGCGCTTCGGCACGTCGGTGACCGGCGTCGCGCGGCAGGACGGAACGGAAAGTCCGGTCGATGTCCAGCTTGCCGACGGGGAGTCACTCGTGGCCGACGAGATCCTCTTCGCGACCGGTCGCTCGCCGCACACCGCGGACATCGGCCTGGAAACCGTCGGCCTCACCCCTGGCGACTGGCTGACCGTGGACGACTCGTACCGGGTGACGGACGTCGCCGACGGATGGCTCTATGGGGTCGGTGACGTCAACCACAGGGCCCTGATGACGCACCAGGGCAAATACCAAGCGCGTATCGCCGGTGCGGTGATCGGAGCACGGGCCAAGGGCGAACCGCTCGACGACGGCCGGTGGGGTGCGCACGCCTCGACGGCCGACAGCGCCGCGGTCCCGCAAGTGGTCTTCACCGAGCCCGAGGTCGCCAGTGTGGGACTGACGACCCGGGACGCGGAGCGCGCTGGGCTGCGGGTCGACGTGGTGGACTACGACATCGGCCGCGTCGCCGGCGCGGCCCAGTACGCCGATGGCTACCGCGGCAAGGCGCGTGTGCTGATCGACGCCGATCGCGGCACGGTCGTCGGTGTGACCTTCGTAGGCCCCGGGACGCAGGAGCTGCTGTACTCGGCGACCGTAGTGGTCGCCAGTGAGGTGCGCGTGGACCGGCTGTGGCATGCCGTCCCGGCGTTTCCGACGATCAGCGAGATCTGGCTGCGCATTCTCGAGACCTACCGGGACGGCGTCCGCCCGGCGACGTGAGGCGCTCTCCCCCGTCGCCGTGCGATCCCAGGCATGTCCGTCGCACCCGCCCACGGCGTCAGGTCGTCGCCCGGGGGAATTCGGTGCCACGCATGGCGCGGCGCACGGCCGGCTGGGGCTCGACGGCCTCGTCCTCGGGCCCCGGACCTGCCTACCTGCCGGCGGGCCTGCGGGCCCGGCCACACATGAAGAGCATTCAGGCGGTGTGCACCGATGGCCGGGGCGTCGACGACACACCTTTCCGCCGGGAGTGAGGCGGAACACCGATGAACGGAAGGCAAGCGGCGATGCCGGACATCAGCAGGACCAGCACGGCGCGCTCACGCTCCCTGATCGCGGTCGGAGCAGCCGTGACCATCGTCGGTGGTGCGGCGCTCATACCGTCGGCGTCGGCCGACGCACCCGCCGCGAAGCCGCCCGCGAAGATCTTCGAACTGGTCGGCAAACAGACCTCGGCCGGGGATGTGGACGTGGGCGAGCAGGGCATCAGCGTGGGTGACCAGCGCATCGTGCACGAGGACCTCTACCGCAATGGCGAGAAGGTGGGAGATCACAGCTCGGTCTGCACCTTCACACGGGTCAGCCCGGCCGCCCTCCAGTGCCTGGGCACCTTCGCCCTCCCCGAGGGACAGTTCACCGCGCAGTCGCTGCTGCACCTGCCCGCCGCGCGCTCCGTCGACGTCGGCATCACCGGCGGGTCGGGCGACTACCGCACGGCACGGGGCTTCATCCGCACCGTTCCGGCGGGTGCGACCGAGCGGCACTTCACCGTCCACCTCCAGCGCTGACGGGCCCCGCGCCCCACCCACCGGCCGGTGCGGCGTGGGCCCGAAGGTCTCGGCAGGCCGGAGCGCCGGGGCGACGGCACCGGATTGCGGTCCTCCCCGCCCGTGCCACCGTCGACATGCACCTGCCCTCGCGTCCGTCAGCCCAGCGCCCGGTCCAGGTTGAACGCGGCGCTGATGAGGGCGAGGTGGGTGAACGCCTGCGGGAAGTTGCCCTGTTGTTCGCCGGTGTGGCTGATCTCCTCGGCGTACAGACCGAGATGGTTGGCGTACGTCAGCATCTTCTCGAAGGCCAGCCGCGCCTCGTCGACCCGGCCGGCGTGGACCATGGCCTCGACGTACCAGAACGAGCAGATGGAGAACGTGCCCTCGTCGCCACGCATTCCGTCCGGGCTGGCCACCCGGTCGTACCGGTAGACGAGCGAGTCCGAGACCAGGTCCTGGGTGAGGGCGTCCAGCGTGGCCAGCCACTTGGGGTCGGTCGGGGCGACGAACTTGGTCAGCGGCATCATCAGCACGGCCGCGTCCAGCACGTCGCCGTCCTCCTCCTGGACGAAGGCCTGGCGCGCCTGCGACCAGCCCCGGCTGTGGATGCGCCGGTAGATCGTGTCGCGGCACTCGCGCCAGCGGAGCAGGTCGGCGGGCAGGCCACGCCGGTGGGCCATGCGGATCGCCCGTTCGATCGCCACCCAGCACATCAGCCGTGAGTACAGGAAGTTCTTGCGGCCGCCACGGGTCTCCCAGATGCCCTCGTCCGGCTGGTCCCAGTGCTCGCACACCCAGTCCACCAGCGCGCACACGTTGTCCCACTGGTCGCTGGAGACGGGTTGCGCCCACTTGTCGTAGAGGTAGATGGAGTCGATCAGCGCACCGTAGATGTCGAGTTGGAGCTGCTCGGCCGCGTCGTTGCCGACGCGCACGGGCGCGGAGCCCTGGTGGCCCTCCAGATCGGGGAGTTCACGCTCCGGCAGTTCGGTACGCCCGTCGATGCCGTACATGATCTGCAGGGGGCCCGCCGGTTTGACCTCACCCGGACTGACGTGCCGGGTCACGAACTCCATGAAGGCCTGCGCCTCGCCGGTGAATCCCAGCCGCAGCAGCGCGTAGACGCAGAAGGCGGCGTCGCGCACCCAGACGTAGCGATAGTCCCAGTTGCGTTCGCCGCCGAGCTGCTCGGGCAGGCTCGTCGTCGGCGCGGCCACGATCGCGCCCGTGGGCGCATAGGTGAGCAGTTTCAGGGTGAGCGCGGAGCGGTGCACCATCTCCCGCCAGCGGCCGCGGTAGCGGGATGCGGACAGCCAGTTCCGCCAGTACGCGACCGTGGCGGTGAACTGCCTCTCGGCCTCGGCGCAGGCGCACGAGCGGGGGGCCACCTCGCCGCCGACCTGGTCGAGGGCGAACACCGCCGCCTCGCCCTCGGCGAGCTTGAAATCGGCGCGCCCGTCCGGCCCGTCGACTTCGAGGGGCACCGTGGCGGTCAGGGCGAGCGACAGACCGCCGGAATCGAACACCGCCACGTCGCCGACCATGCGGAGCGTGTGCGGCAGGGCGCCGTAGTCGAAGCGCGGGGCCACGCGGGCACGGAACGGGATCGAGCCGCGCACACAGAGCACGCGCCGGATCAGCCGGTGGCGCTTCGCCTCGACGGACCCGCCGTCGACCGGCATGAAGTCCTGAACCTCGCCGACGCCGTCCTCGGTGAAGAACCTGGTGAGCAGGACGTTGGTGTCGGGGAAGTAGAACTGCTTGGTCCTGGCCGGGATGGCCGCCGCCAGTTCGAAACAGCCGCCGCGCTCCGCGTCCAGGATCGAGCCGAAGACGCTCGGGGCGTCGAAGCACGGGCAGCAGTACCAGTCGATCGTGCCGTCCGTCCCCACGAGAGCCACGCTGCGCAGGTCGCCGATCAGCCCGTGCTCGGCGATCGGCAGGTAACGGCCGCCGTTGAGCGCGTCCTGGTCGCTCGTCGTCTGCGTCATCGCAGCCTCCCTGGGCCCGGCCCCGGCCTGAGGCTTCCAGCCTAGGCGCAATCGGTTGCCGCAGCGCTGCCCGGCGGCGGCCCGCGCGGACCGCCGCACGCGGCCCGACGGGCACCCACCACGGTGACCGTGCGCTCACGCCCGTCACCAAGAGCAACTCCCTCCGGAGCATCACCGGCGGTGCCGTCTGTCGCACCCAGCGCAATGGCGATCACCGGGCGCCCGGCCGGATCCGCGTGGGGCGCCTGGCCCTGGCGCTTCTAGTCGGTGTCCGTCGCCGCCAGTACGGCGATCCGGCAGCGGTCGGGGGAGAGCGCGGCTATGCCGTAGTCGGAGCCGATCTCGTTGTGGAACCACTCCGCGCCGGCCTCGAAGTGGAACCACGTACTGTGCCGGGCCTGCCGCTCCACCTCCGGCGCGCTCGCGTCCGCCGCAGCGCCGCTGAGGCCCGCCATCGAACGCCATGCCCACAACCTGCCGAAGGCACCGTGCACACGCGAGCCGTAGACGCCTCCCATCGAGGCGGTTTCGAAGAGCAGGCACCAGATCTCCTCCATCGGGCAGGCCGCGATCTCGAAACGATCCGTCGGGCCGAGTCCGTCCACGCAGGCCATCGGCAGGGTCGGCAGCAGGGCGGGCACCTGGTCGGGAGCGATGGCCTGGTCCAGCTGGAAGACCCAGGCCCCGCAGGCGCCCCAGTCGCCTGCCTGCGGAGCGGCGACGATCGTCTCGTACACGTCGACCGTGGCGACGTCCCGGAGGGCGGACGGTGGAACCGAGCGTGGTGTGGGTGGATCCATCCGACCCCTGGTGGGCAGCCGGGACGACGCCCCACCGGCGGAGCCGCGCACGGAACGGCGGGGAAACGTCGCGCCGGCCTCGAAGTCGCGGCGGTGTGTCGGAAGCCATGCGAGGGGATGCCAGCCGGGTCGTTCAAGAGTCCAGTCCCGCAGGGGCCCTCGTGTTTCGGTGTCCGCGCCGCGCAGCAGCAGCTCGTGGAAGAGGCAGGCGCGCAGCTCGTCCAGCTCCCTCCACTCGCTCCGGTCGAAGACGGTGGCGACCAGGTCGGGGACCTGCTGATGCTCTGCGAGGAGCGAGGCGATGAAGGGATGCGTTCCTGCGTGAGGCTTGTCTTCGAGGAGTCGCAGCAGCTGTGTCAGGCTGTCGCGGCCGGGCGTGAGCGCGAGCACGCGTATGACGTGGGCGAGCTGGCGTTGGTGGTCCCGCGCCTGTTCCAGGGCGGCGGCACGCCGGTCGGCGAGCTGGGACCCCAGCCTGCGGACGAACGCGGTGTCACCCCGCGCGGCGCACTGCTCGGCCTGGCCCCATACGAGGGGAGCGAGGTTCTCCTCGGTCTCTTCCATATCCTCAACTCCAGCCCCGACACGGGCAAAGCGGCCGCGAGGGGATGTCAGCGCCCCGACTCACCTGCATGGGCGTTCCTGAGGGAACCGGGCCCTACTCCAGTTCCGCCGCACGCCTCTTGAGGTCTTCGGCGAACGTGTCCCAGTCGGGTCCGAAGGACAGCAGGTCCGCGGCCGCCTCCCGGAGCAGCCCCGGGTCGTCCGGACGTTGCAGGCAGGCGAGCCGGTAGGCGAGGTTCCGGGCCCAGGGCGGCAGGCCCATCCAGTCCTCGGCGAGGACGTCCCGGAGCATGGCGAGGATCTCGTCCGCCGTCGCGAAGGTGAGCGTCTCGACGAACTCACGGGCCGCCTCGTTGACCTGCCGGCTGTCGGCGCCGTCGATCGCCTGGCTGAGGCTCCTGGCCGCGGGAGTCGGATCGGGCATCTCTCGCTTCTCCTGACGGATTTCTTCCGGCGCGCCGGAGCGCCGAGGTGGTCGTGGACGGCAGGGGCCCAACTTAGCAGTCGAGTTCAGCGCCGCTGCCGGGGCGGCGCCGGGCTCGTGACCGGTCGCTAGGAGTTGAGCCAGTACGTGGACAGTTGGTAGGCGCCGTCGGGCCGCTGGATGACCCGGTAGCCGACGTCGTGCCCGTCGATCTGCACCGACCTGTCGAGTGGGCCGGTGAACCCGGGCCCGGGGCGGGGAACGACCCCGCCGTCCCTCATGTACCCGTACACGTCGGAGACGATCGCCTGTTCGATCTGGTCGGGCTTCAGGTTGGTGGTGCGCAGGTCGTTCGTGGTTCCGTCCGGTCCGGTGTGGGCCCGGTCGTAGCCGTGGCCGGTGTTGAAGTGCCACTGGTCGTCGCCCACCATGGCGGAGCGTTTGAGGTCCTGCCCCTCGCCCTTGGAGGTGTACTCGCCGATGGTCGGACCGTCGCCGTTCGGGTACGGCGACAGGCCGAAGGGGTCACAGACGGTGTGCGGGTTGGTCACGTAGGCCACCGGGTTCGGCGCGGGTGAAAGCCCCAGTGGGTCCGGGGACGTGTACCGGCCGGTCTCCGGGTCGTAGTGACGGAAGAGGTTGTAGTGGAGCCCGGTCTCCGGGTCGTAGTACTGGCCGGGGAAGCGGAGCGGGGTGTAGGCCGTGCTGGAGCGGGACCAGGCGGTGGTTCCCCACAGCGTGGTGCGGGTGCGCCACGCGATGTTCCCGGACTCGTCGACCAGTTCGGTGGGGGTGCCGATCAGGTCGGTGGCCACGGCGAAGAAGCGCCGGTCGATCTCCTCCTGACGGGCGTCCGGGGTGAGAATGCGCTCCGTCTGCGCCAGGGGCACGAGGCCGCGGTGCTCCCAGGTGAGCGTCACCGCACGGGGCAGGTCGTCGGAGACGGTCGTCTGTTCGCAGAGGATCAGGCCGTCCCAGCTGAAACGGACTTCCTCCGCCACGGTCTCGCCGTCCGCCGCCAGGCGCTCCTTGGCGGTGCGCCGGCCGAGGGGGTCGTAGCGATAGCGCCAGCGGGTGCCGTCGGGGGTGACCACGCGGGTGAGGCGGCCCTCGGCATCCCACGTGTAGCGCCAGGTGTCCGGTTTGCGGGAGAGCCGGGTCTTCTGACGCAGGGTGACGCGGCCGAGGGCGTCGTGCTCGAAACGGACGTCGCCCGCACGCGTGACGGTGGTGCCGGTGTAGGCGCGAGGGCCGGTGGCCTCGTGGCCGGGGTGCGCGTCGGGCCAGGCGGCCGACGTCTGGTTGCCGCTCGCGTCGTAGGCGTACCGTTCGCTCCAGCCGCGTGCGTGGACGGCGGTGACCCGGCCGGCCGGGTCCAGGTCGAAGGTGCGCGTCCCCGACATCCGGTCGGACGTTGCGGTGAGGCGGCCGTCGGCGCGGTAGGCGTAGACGCGCTCGTTGAGCGTGCGGGAACCGGTGGCGAGGTGCTGGGCGGACAGCCGCCCTGCCTCGTCCCAGGTGGAGACCTGAGTGACGATGTCGTCGATGACGCGTTTCGATTCACGTCCGGCCGCGTCGTGCGTGAACGTGATGTCGTGTCCGCCGGAGGTCACCCTGGTGGTGCGACCTGCGGCGTCGTAGGCGTAGGTCGTGACCACTCCGGTGGGGGTGGTGCGACGGATGCGCCGGCCGACGGCGTCGTAGGCGTGCTCGGTGGCGCGGCCGTCGACGAGTTCGGTCCTGAGCCGGCCGCACCGGTCGTAGCGGCGCACCAGCTCGCTGTCCGGACCGGACGCCTGCACCAGGCGTCCGGCGCGGTCGTAGGCGTGGACCGTGACCCGGCCTGCGACCTCCTTGCGGATCAGCCGGCCGAGGGCGTCGTACTCGTAGACGGCCACGCCGCCGAGGTGATCGGTACGGGTGGTGAGCTGTCCGGCGGCGTCGAGGCCGTAAGTGACGGTGCGGCCGTCGAAATCGGTTTCGGAGACGAGCCGACCGGCCCGGTCGTACCCGTACTTCCAGGTGAGGCCCTGCGGGTCGGTGACCCGGGTGAGCCGCAGGCCGGCGTCGTGTGCGAACTCGTACCGGGCGCCGTCGGGCCCGGTGCGGGCGGCGATGAGGTCGAAGTGGGTGTACTCGAATCGGGTCACTCCGCCCGCAGCGTCGGTGTGGGTGAGGCAGTTGCCCTCGCCGTCGTAGGTCCATGACTCGGTGGCGCCGTCGGGGCCGGTACGCCGGGCGAGCTGCCCGTCGGCGTGCCACTCCAGGTGGGTGACGGCGCCCACCGGGTCGGTGATGCGGACCGAACGGCCGAGAGCGTCGCGTTCCAGGCGGGTGGTGCCGCCGGCCGGATCGGTCACCTCCACGGGACGGCCGGCCTCGTCGCAACGCACGACGGTGGTGGCCCCCAGGGCATCGGTGACCGACGTCAGGAGACCGGACTCGTCGTAGGCGTAGCGGGTGGTGCGGCCGGCCGGATCGGTGACCGACGTACGGTTACCCCGCTCGTCGAACTCCTGGAGCCACCGGGCGCCGTCCGGATCCTGACGCTCCGTGGGCAGGCCGAACAAGCCTCGCGTCACACGGAGTTCGGTGCCGTCGGGACGGGAGACCGTGACGAGCCGGCCCTCCTCGTCGTAGGAGAACACGGTGGTGCGGCCCAGTGGGTCCGTGCGGGTCAGCAGGTTGCCGTGGGTGTCGTAGGTGGAGCGGGTGGTGTGGCCGAGAGGGTCGGTGGTGGCCAGGACCCGGGAGCCCGCACCTATCAGATGGCGGGTCGTGTGCCCGTCGGCGGTGGTGAGGGTGGTGGTGCGGTGGCCGGTCTCGGGGTCGGGTTCGGTGTAGGTGAGGGTGATCTGGACGTGGCCGGCCTCACCGCCCTCGGCGACGACCCGGTCGCGGTCGTCGTAGACGTAGTCGTAGCGGCGTCCGTTGGAGTCGATCCAGGCGATGACGCGGCGGCGGTCGTCGTAGAGGAAGGCGGTGGTGGCGCCGGAGGGCTTGGTGACGGCGGTGAGATTGCCGTCCTCGTAGCCGTAGCCCATCAGCGGCAGGTTCGCGCCTTCCTCGCCCGCACCGGCCAGGGACAGCGCGGTGACGCGGCCGTCGGCTATGGACAGCACCACCTGGTGGCCCGCCGAGTGGGTCAGGGCCAGCGGCAGGCCGTCCTCGTCGCGGTCGACGGTGACGGTGTGGCCGTTGGGTTCGGCGATGGACGTCAGCCAGGCGGTTCCGTCGCCGCCCGGTTCGCTGCCGGACGGGGCGGCGAAGTGGCGGGTCAGACCGGTGTCGGGGTCGGTGATGGTGTAGTCGCCGTGCCCGTCCCGGGCCAGAAGGGCGCGGGAGGTGCCTGTCTCCGGGCGGGTGGGATCGCCGGGGACGGGGTGCGGATAGGTGATCAGAAGGCCGTCGGCGGTGACGTGGACGACGCCGATCGCGTCGATCTCCAGCCGCTCGTCGACGGTGGAGGACCAGGACGGCCCCAGGAAGCGGCCGGTGGTCAGGCCGGACTCGGTGCGGCGGGTGAAGACCAGCGGCAGGATGCCGGGTATCTCCACATCGGTCTGCGGCAGGAACATCCGGCCGGAGGCGAGGTCGACGGGGTCGGTGCCGTCGGTGGTGCGCTCCCCGTCCGGTCGGTTGTGGGTCCCCTCCGGGGCGTCGTCGACCAGATTGCGCGCCCGTGCGGCGTCGGCGGCCTCCTCGGCGATGCGCACACCCTTGACCGCGGCGCCGCCGCCTCCGGTCGCAGCCGTCAGCGCCAGGTCCGGGATCAGCCGGCCGAACCCCTCGGCCGGGTCCTTCATGAAGTCGCTGACCATCTGCTTGCCCGTGCCGACCGGGTCGTTGGCCGCCACCACCAGCCCCGCGGCCAGGCTGTTCAGCGACGTGGCGTACTCGGCGGGGTGCGTGATGTTGTACGGGTCCAGAGGGTTGACCGAGCGGACGAAGTTCAGGATGCCGGCCGTGCCCTTGATGATGCCGCCACCGACATGGTCGCCGATGATCTGCAGCTCCTGGACGCCGTCACCCAACTGCTCGGCGTAGGACGGCTTCTTCGGGGCCAGGTCGCGGGCGGCCCGGACCGCGGAGCGCGCGGTCTCCGCCGCCGCGTTCCGCTGCTTGCGGGCATCGGCGAGGATGTCCTGCGCATCGGCCATCAGCTTCTTGCCGGGGTCGTCGAACGTGGCCGCGGGGCGCGGCGGGAGCGTGGAGGGGTCGCGCTTGTCGGCGGGCTGGGCGTTGTAGCGGTCGACGGCGCTGTTGAAGTCGTCGACCTTCTTGCGGTGGGCCTCGGCGGCGTCCTCGGACGCTTTGACTCCTTCCTTCCACTTGTCGATCGCCGTCTGGGCCTGTCCCTGCGCCCAGGTGACCGTGCCGGCGAACGCCTCCAGCGCGGCGGCCGCCTTCTCACAGGCATCGGAACCGGTGAACCACTTGGGCGGCTGGGTACTCACCGCGGTCCGCACGGCCTCGGCCGTCTCACCCTTGAGCTGGGAGGAGTCCAGCCCCTTGAGCCCTTCGCCGGCGTTGTCGAACGCCTTCTGGAATGCCCGGAGTTTCTCGGCGGTGGAGCGGAGCTTGTCCGCGCTGCCGTAGATCAGCTTGGTCTTGTCCTCGGTCTGCCCGAGGTCCATCTCGTCGACCTCGGCGCCCATCCGGTTGGCGACCGAACGGGACTGCTCACGCACCCAGTCCGCGCCGGACTCCCAGCCGACGTCGTCCAGCCGGTCCGCGGTCCAGTTGCCCGCGTCCTCGACCCGGTTGCCGACCCACTCGACGCCGTCCTCGACCGCGTTCTCGACCGAGTCGGGCGTGATGTCACTGATGAAGTCGCCGATACCCACCGTCAGTTCCCCCCGGACTCACCCTGCTGCTGCGCCTGCTGGGCGCGCTCCTGCGGCGACGGTCCGAACGTCTCGTCCAGCGCCTGGTCCCACTGGTCGTCGGAGATGCCGAACGCGTCCTTGAGCACCTCCGACCGCTGGCCGCCCTGCCCCTCGGTGAGCACCGTGCGACCGGTGTCCTTCCAGGTCTGCTCGATGTCCTGACCGGCCCGATCCCACGACTCGGCGCTCCAGTCCGGGTTCAGGGCGTCCGGTGTGAAGACGTCACCCCAGTCCTGCCGGGCGATCTCCTCCTCCGTGGCGTGCGGATTGCCGCCCATCACGGCGTTCACGCCCACCTTCAGCGAGCCCGCTACGTACTGGTCGTGCTCCCACTGCGTGCCCGCCGCCAGGCCGAGGAGGTTCGCGATCGCGCTGGCGTCGCTCACCAGGGCCCGCACGCCCCACTCCCAGCGTTCGCAGAAGTCCTCGAAGTCGACCGAGAGGCCGTGGTGCCCGGCCTCCATCCCGGTCATCGCCAACTCCGAGAAGCCCTTGCCCATCACCGAACCGGTGGCGCCGCCGAGTTCACCGAGCTCGTCGATGGTCGCGCCCACGCCCTGCGTGAACTTCGCGACCGCCGCCTTGCCCAGCCGCAGATCCTGACCCTCACCGCCCATGACCGCGCCCCTCCCCCGCCTCACCGGCGTCGACCGCGACTCCGTCCGGAACGATGCCGATGACCGGCGGGAAGAACATCGACCCGTCCTCGGTGGCGATGTCCACCGCCAGCCCGGCGGGCTCACCCAAGGACGGCACGATCTCGTCCACGATGCGCGCCCCCAGCAACGCCGCGTACTCCATGGGCTGGTCACCGGAACCGTGATGCAAGGCGAACCGTGCCAGTGCGGCCTCGTCGGTGAAGGCGCAGATCCACCGCACCCCGCCCGAACGCGCCGACCACAGCCCTCCGTCGGCCACCGGCACCAGCAGGACCGAACGCCGCATCTCACCGACCAGAGCACGAGGGTCGTCGTCTCCCCTCCTCCGCTCGGCAATCCGCTCGGCGAGCGCCGCCCCTGACTGTTGCACGGTTCCTCCCTGTACCTATGTGACTATTGGCACCGTAGAGCAGGACGCGCACGAAGGAGCAGGCGGTTTCGTGAAGGCTCGCCCGGGAGGAAAGGGGCGCGGCCCGGCGGCCGTTGGACGTGCCGACCGTTCCTTCGCGTCGCTGAGGCCGGCAATGTCAGCGAGTGCCCCCAGCGGCACAACCCGGCTCGGCGCTCGAGTTGACGCACCGACAGTCCCCGGGTGGCTCGGGCAGAACGGGCGGTCGTCGTCGGCGTACAGTCGGCCGTACGGCACACACCTCGCCCATACGTCGTCATCCGGTCCCCTTCGGCGCCTCGCCCGTGAGCCGCTGGACCGTTCCCAGCTGCTTCCAACGGCCGTCCACCAGGCGGTCGACCCACACCGGACGGCTCTGCGCCTGGTGCCCCTTGAAGGAGTAGTGCCCGAGGAGCCCGTCGGTCACCACCGAGTCGAGCGCGGCCCGGAGCTGTGGACGGACGCTGTCGGCGGGCGGCCGTGCACCGTCACCCAGCACGCGGTCGAGGCCCGCGGCGATCGCGAGCGTGCCGTCGTACAACTCGGCCGCGCCGCGGTGGGCAAGCAGTTTCCTCAGGTCGGCCGGGGCGGCGCACAATGCGGGGAACTCCGTGCAGTCGCGCTTCTGCCGCTCGTCGTCGAAGGTACGGAAGCGAAGGCTGCCGTCAGGGAGTTGCGCGTCCTCCCTGGCGAACATCTCGAAGTCGTCGCCGATGTCGCAGGCCGACGCGTAGCGCGCGTGGACGGCGATCAGCGTGCCGCGTTTCCGCACGGTCGGGACGACGGCCTCTTCGGCGGTCCGCAGATCGGACACGGTCACGGCGTCCGGCCGTGAGGTGTCCAGGTCCGCTGTGACGCGGCTCGCGGTGAGGTCGTCGGTGCCCTTCTGCGAGGGCAGCGGCAGCGCGGTGAGGCCGGCGTCGCGCAGGCCGTGTCCGAAGGTGTCCCGGTCGGTGTCCGTGTCCCAGTGGCTCTCCGACGCGTCCACGACCCTGTTGACGCCGTACGCCCCCGCGAGGTAACGGGCCGCCTGCCGTCCCACCTCGAACTCCGTCGCGGGAAGGGCGTACTCCCACTCCGGTGCGCCGCCGCCGTCGCAGGTGTCGACCACGGCCATGTCGTCGGCCCAGTTGGTGTCGACGTCCGCGAAGTCGTCGATCTTTCCGACGAGGGCGATCATCCCGGGGTGCTGCTCCAGCAGTTCCTGCGCGGGCGTCCCGCCGTAATCCTGCACCGCGACGACGTTCACCGGGATCTTCCGCTTCGCCCTGCGCTCGGCCTCCTTCAGCGCGGCTTCGACGACCTGCGTGGTGATCCGGGGATCCTGCCCGTCGGCCTCGTCGTCTCCCCAGTGGTATGCCACACCGAGCGTGTACGACGTCGGAGCCGCGGAGGCTTTGCCGGCGGACGGCGCCTGCGCCTGGCCCCCGCCGTCGTCCCCGTCTCCGGACGACAGGCTCAGGCCTATGCCGGCCGGGACCCCGAGGGCGAGCAGGGCGGCGACGGCGGCGAGGACGGGGGTGCGGCGAGTGCGGCGCGGAGCGGAGGGGGGTGGGGAGGCGGGGATCCAGGGGGACTGCGCCGAGGTTCCTTTGGAGACGCCGTGGGACACCGGCCGTGGGGTGGCGGGCGGCTCGGCGTCCTCGGGGCCGCGTTCCCGTACGACATCCGGGAGCGACGCGGGCGCGGGTCCGGCCTCCGGCTCGGGCGCGGGAGGCGGTTCCGTCTCCGCCCCGGACGTCGGAGCGAGTGCCTGAGCCACCGCCTCGATCCGTGCGAGCGCGGTCCTCGCGTCGCCGGGCCGGTCGTCCGGGTCCTTGGCCATGAGGTCGAGGATCAACCGGTCGACGGCGGGGGCGAGTTCGGCGCGTGCCCGACTGGGCCGAAGGGGCTCGTCGTGCAGGTGGTTGTACATCACGCCGGCCGCGTCGCCGACGAACGGGCTCCTCCCGACGAGGAGTTCGTACAGCACGCACCCCACGGCGTAGAGATCGGTACGGCCGTCACCGCGGCGCTGGTGGAAGCGCTCGGGCGCCAGGTACTGCACGCTGCCGAAGGGGAGCTGCCCCGTCTGTGTCAACCGGGGGTCGCTAGCCCGGAGCTCGGTGAACCTGGCGATGCCGAAGTCGACGATCCTGGCGGTGCCCTCGCCGGTGACCATGATGTTGGCGGGCTTGATGTCACGGTGGACGACGCCGGCCGTATGCGCGGCGTCCAGGCCCCGGCACACGTCCGCCATCCACCGCAGCGCGTCGGCGACGGGGACCCGCCCGCTCTCCCGCAGGATCTGCTCCAGTGTCCGCCCCTCGACAAGAGCCATCACGAGGTACGGGCTCCCGCCGTCCGTCCCGTGATCGTGCACGGCGACGATGTGCGGGCTGTCCAGGGCAGCGGCGACCCTCGCCTCGCGCCGGAAAAGGGCCAGCGACTCCTCCCGGTCGGCGCCGTCGTCCCGCGTCTCGAGGAGGACCTTGACCGCCACCTCACGGCCCAGTTCGCAGTCCCGGGCCCGCCAGACCTCCCCCATGCCGCCGGAGCCCAAGAGCTCTGTCAGTTCGTAGCGTTGGCCAAGTCGTCGTCCGCGCACGCGTCAGTACTCTACGGCGGGGGCATGACACGAAGAGCGCGGGGGCGGTGGCGGAAGGCCGGGCCACGGCGTGGGCCGCCCTTCAGGGCCGCGGGGCCTTCTCGCCGTGCACGGCTGTGTACGCGGCTGCGAGCCAGGGGCCGAGGTCGTTGACGAGCATGCCGAGCACCGTCGGGTCGGGTGAGAGGGTACGGCCGACGGACGCGGCGACACGCATCTGCTCGGCGCGCTCGGGGTAGTGGCGGCCGAAGAGCTCGGCGGACCGGTCGAGGTCGCTGGTCCAGCCGCCCCACCGGGGCATGACCAGCGTGAGTCCTGTGCGGACGACGCGCCGGCCGACGCGACGGCTGAGCCTCCTGTGGTCGGCGTCCGTGGTGGCTTCGGCCGCCTCGGCCCGCCAGTTGGGAAGCACGCGGGCGAGGTCACCGTTGGTCTCCCGCGCGAGCAGTGCTGTGGTGCGGTACCGGGACAGTTGTTCCGCGAGGTCAGGACCGAGCAACGGGGTGCAGAGGCAGGCGATGAAGAATCCGCCGTCGTGACGCTCGACGTCGCTGAGCAGAACCCGCGTGCTGCTCAGCAGGATCCCGACGCCGTCGCTCTGCGGGAACGCACGGTCGAGTACGGCCTCGATCGCTCGGGCGTCGGCCCTGTCGGCTCCGGTGGGCTCGTCGTGGAGGGCGAGCTGGAGGTCGAGGTCGGAGACTCCGGGGGTGGCGGTGCCACGGGGGATGCTGCCGTAGAGGTAGGCGCTGTGCAGACGCGTGCTGCCGAACGTCTCGGGGATGTGCGCGGGCGGCATCGACGTGCTGGGATCGAAACTGACACGGCGCAGGGCAGCTTCCATCGACGAACCACCGCGGTACCAGGACAACCTGCTTGAAGAACTGCGGACAGCAGGATCACGTAGCTTCCCAGCTAGACGAGGGTGAGGGCGGTGTGGAGGAGGATGAGGAGCGCCATGGCCCAGGCGACGGGGAGTTGCGGCGGGGCCGGCGTGGGCAGCAGCCCGGTGTGGAAGACGGCGATCTTCGGGTTGACGACGTTGCTGATCAGGCCCGTCCGCCCAGGGGCTCCCGACGGCGGCCGGACCGGTGTCCGTCGAGGCGGTGGGGGCTGTGGGGGCGGTGGGGCGGTTCTGCCACAGCGCCGGCGCGCCCAGGAACACCAGGTGTCCCGCGCCGAGGAGCTTGACGGCCAGGTAGGCCGCCGGCGGCGGCGAGCACCGCCGCGAGTCCGGCCACGGTCACCGCGCCCCAGAGCAGCGGTCCGGTGACGATCCCGCCGAGACCACCGACCTGCTGCTCCACCTGCGCCTCGTCGAGGAGCAGCACGCCGCGGCCTTCCTCCCCGACCTCGTCTGGAACGGGCAGTCCCCCAGCGGCGCCCTGCGGCAGCTCCCCCGCGGTCAGCGCACGCGGCGCGTCTTCACGTTCGTACGCCGCGGTGGAAGCGGGCACCCCGCCGTGCGGGCCTGCCGGGACGCTCTCCTGCGTGCGGTCGCCCTGCGCTCCGGTCGGGCCTAGGCAGGGCCCGGGCGCCCGTGGGATCGTGCGCAGTCGCCCCGGTCGGACGAACGGCTGTACGGCCGCTGGACGCTCACGCCAAGACGGCGTGAAGACCGACGGTGCCGGCGTCAAGAACGCGCGAAGATACGGGCGCCGCTCGGACAGGCGCGTTGGCTGCCGGTTGTGTCGATATCCATCAAACGGCTGATCGTGGGCCGTCCGCTCAGTAGTGACCGTCTGGGTGAGCAGATGCTGCCCAAACGGATCGCCCTTCCGGTCTTCGCCAGTGACCCCTTGTCGTCGGTGGCCTACGCCACGCAGGAGATCCTGCTCGTGCTGACGCTGGGCGGGCTGGCCTACCTGCACCTTGCGCCGTGGGTGGCGGCCGCGGTGGTGGTCCTGCTGGCGGTCGTGGTGCTGTCCTACCGGCAAGTGGTGCACGCCTATCCCTCCGGCGGCGGCTCCTATGAGGTGGCCTCCCGCAACCTGGGTCCAGGGGCGGGGCTGGTGGTGGCCTCGGCGCTGATGGTGGACTACGTGATGACGGTGGCCGTGTCGGTGGCGGCCGGCGTGGACAACATCATCTCGGCGGTGCCGGCACTGGGCGAGCACCGGGTGGCGGTGAACCTGGGATTCGTGGCGCTGCTGACCGCGATGAACCTGCGCGGGGTCCGTGAGTCGGGGCGGTTGTTCGCGGTGCCGACCTACCTGTTCATCGCCGGCGTGCTGGCGATGGTCGTCACCGGGCTGCTGCAGACGGCCTTCGGCCACGCGCCGGTGGCGGAGAGCGCCGGGTGGGAGGTCCACGCCGAGCCGGGCGAGACGGGACTGACCGGGATGGCCCTGGTGCTGCTGGCGCTGCGGGCGTTCTCCTCCGGCTGCACGGCTCTGACCGGTGCGGAGGCGATCTCCAACGGTGTGCCGGCGTTCCGGCCGCCCAAGCCGCGGAACGCGGCCACCACGATGGCGGTGATGGGTGGGCTGTCGATCAGCATGTTCGCCGGGATCACGGCGCTTGCCCTGATCGCGGACGTGCGGTACGTGGAGGACGCCTGCCGGCTCGTCGGGTTCCCCGGCGACTGTGCGACCGACTCGCAGCGCACGGTGATCGCGCAGCTCGCGGCGGCGGTCTTCGGCGGCACGGACACGGTGATGTTCTTCTGCATCCAGGCCGCGACCGCCTTGATCCTCATCCTGGCGGCCAACACCGCGTTCAACGGCTTTCCCCTGCTGGCGGCGATCCTGGCCGAGCACCGCTACCTGCCCCGGCAGCTGCACACCCGCGGAGACCGGCTGGCGTTCTCCAACGGCATCGTCATCCTGGCCGTGGTCGCCGGAACCCTGATCTACGCCTTCGAAGGATCGGTGACCCGTCTGATCCAGCTCTACATCCTGGGAGTGTTCACCTCCTTCACCCTCTCCCAAGCCGGCATGGTGCGGCACTGGAACCGTGAACTCGCCGACCACACCGACCCCGTACGGCGGCGACGCATCCACCGCTCCCGCGCGATCAACGCGCTGGGCGCCTGCCTGACCGCGCTGGTGCTGGTCGTGGTCCTGGTGACCAAGTTCAGCCATGGTGCGTACCTGGTGGTGATCGCCATGCCGGTGCTGTACGCGATGATGCGCGGCGTTCGCCGCCACTACGACCTAGTGGCCCGCGAGCTGCGCCCCCAGCCCGGCGGCATCGTGCTGCCCAGCCGTATCCACGCGGTGGTGCTGGTCTCCCAGCTCCACCAGCCGACCCTGCGTGCGCTGGGCTACGCCAGCGCCACCCGCCCGGACACCCTCACCGCACTCACCGCCGAGATCAGCGGTGAGGAGGTGAGCGCCCTGCGCGCCGATTGGGAGGAACGCGGGATCCCGGTTCCGCTGACCGTGATGGCCTCCCCGTTCCGCGACATCACCGGTTCGGTGCTCGAGTACATCACCGGCCTGCACCGTGAGCACCCCCAGGACCTGATCGCCGTCTACATCCCCGAATACGTGGTGGGCCACTGGTGGGAGCATCTGCTGCACAACCAGTCCGCATTGCGGCTGAAGGCCCGGCTGTTGTTCCTGCGCGGGGTGATGGTGACCAGCGTGCCGTGGCAGCTGAACTCCAGCGACCGCATGCAGCCGCGCGAAGACCGGCGCGGCGCCGGTGCCGGTGTCGGCTAGCGTTCCGCTCATGAAGGGCTTCGAACTGCCGCACCATGGTGGCCGGCGCCGCTGGAGCATCGGCCGTCGGCTGGCCACGGCCGGCGCCGACGCGGCGGGTCTGACCGTCCTCACCGCGTTCCTCGTGCCCGCGCGTCAGACGCTGTCGCTGGCCGGCATCGTGCTCATCTACCTCACCGCGGTGGTCATCGTGGCCGCCACCAGCGGCCTGCCCATGGCGCTGGCGGCCGCGGTGGCCTCCGACGTTCTGGTCAACTTCTTCTTCGTGCCGCCCTTCCACACCCTGACCGTGGAAAGCCACGACTCGGTCATCACTCTGGCCGTCTACGTGGCGGTCGCGACCACCGTCAGCGTCGCGGTCGACCTGGCCGCCCGGCAGCGCGCCGCCGCGGCCCGCAGCGGCGTCGAGGCCGCCCTGCTGGCCCGCATCACCCAGGCGCCGCTGGAGGAGCGGCCGCTGAGCGCGGTGCTGGAGCACGTCCGGGAGACCTTCGGCATGACCGGCACCGCGCTGCTGGAACGGGACGCCGACGGCGAACGCCCGGTCGCCGTCGTCGGCGAGCCGCCATCGGCCGATCCGACGCTGTCCGTGCCGGCCGGGGAACACCTGCGCCTGGTGGCCGACGGGCCGCCCGTCTTCGCCGCAGACGAACGCTTTCTCGCCCTGCTGGCCACCGCGGCCGCCCGCGCGCTGCAAGCCGAGCGTCTCGCATCCGAGGCCGCCCGCGCACGGGAGCTGACCGAGATCGACAGACTGCGCGCCGCCCTGCTGGCTGCCGTGGGCCACGACCTGCGCACGCCGCTGGCCGGCATCAAGGCGTCCGTGTCCAGCCTGCGTGAACCCGACCTGGAACTCACCGACGTCCAGCAGGCCGAACTCCTGGCCACCGTGGACGCCTCCGCCGACAAGATGAACAACCTGGTCGAAAACCTCCTCGCGCTCAGCCGCCTGCAGGCCGGCGCCCTCAGCGTCCACCCACGCCGCACCGCGCTGGACGAGATCACCGCCGCCGCCCTCCTGCACACCCCGCCCGCCCCCGGTCGCGCCGTCGATGTCGACGTCCCGGACGACCTGCCGCCCGCCTGGGCCGACCCCGGCCTCCTGGAACGGGTCATCGCCAATCTGGTCGCCAACGCGCTCGAAGCCGGACCACCGGACCAGCCCGTCCACGTGCACGCCCGTCAGGATGGCAACGTGATCCGCCTGCACGTCACCGACCACGGCCCCGGCGTCCCCGCCGACCAGCGAGAACGAATCTTCGCCCCCTTCCAGCGCCTGGACGACCGCACCACGCATCACGGCCTCGGCCTGGGCCTGGCCATCGCTCGCGGCTTCACCGAAGCCATGAACGGCACCCTCTCCCCCACCGACACCCCCGGCGGCGGCCTGACCATGACCCTCACCCTCCCCACAACGCCATGACCCGCATCCTCATCGTCGACGACGACCCCCACCTGCTGCGCGCCCTGACGATCGCGCTGACCGCCCGCGGCTACCGGACACACGCCGCCTCCGACGCCACCACCGCCCTACAAGCCGCGGCCACCGCCGCCCCCGACCTGGCCGTCATCGACCTCGGCCTGCCGGACCTCGACGGCATCAACATCGTCGAGAGCCTCCGCGGCTGGTCCACCGCCCCGATCATCGTCCTGTCCGCCCGCCACGACGAGACCGCCAAGATCAACGCTCTGGACGCCGGCGCGGACGACTACGTCACCAAACCGTTCGGCATGGGCGAACTCCTCGCCCGCATCCGTGCCGCCCTGCGCCGCGCCGCCCCCGCCGACGAACAGCCCGTGATCACCACAGCGGCCTTCACCATCGACCTCGCCGCCAAGCGCGTCACCACCGCAGTCGGCGAAACCCGCCTCACCCCCACCGAATGGCACCTGCTGGAGATCCTCGTCCGCAACCCCGGACGCCTGGTCACCCAACGCCAGCTCCTCCAGGAGGTCTGGGGACCGCGCTTCGAGAAGGAGACCAACTACCTGCGCGTCCACCTGGCCAACCTGCGCCGCAAACTCGAGCCCGAGCCCTCCCGGCCCCGCTACCTCATCACCGAACCCGGCATCGGCTACCGCTTCACTCCCGACGCCCCTGCCTGACTCCACGGTCGGCAACGCACGTTCGGGAACCTGCGGGATTGGTCTGGTCGGATTCAGCGTAGGGTGCGGGGCCGGAACCGCACCAAGTCACGACACCTGTCGCATCAACGAGGCGACGACCTCCAGCGTGCGGCCGTGTCCCTCAACAGGCTGCCGTTGGGGTGCGGACGCACCTCCCTCGCCACCGCGACGGGAACGCGGCTGGCTACCTGCAGATAATCGGTTGCCTGTCGGCGGTGTCGGTGGATGCAATGTCCGGCATGGTCGGCCAGGTGCGCCCGTCACGGCGAGATGAGATGAACGCGTGCTGCCGGGCCCTGTCACTCTGTGAGCCCGGCAGACTGCAGCCGAGTCGTCGCACGGGAGACGCCGCCGCATGAATACGCCAGCGATGCCACCTGAGACGGGCGGGGCTCACGGATCGTCCGTCCGGATCGGCGCTCTCGTTCCGCTGACTCGCCCCGGCTGGGTCGAGGCAGGCCGGCACCTGCTCGCCGGACTCGAGCTGGCCGCTCGCCACGTCAACGAAGCCGGCGGGGTCGCCGGACGACCACTCGAGCTGGTGGTCCGAGACACCGCGGCCGATCCACAGAGGGCCGCGGCCGCCGTGGATGACTTGGCTCGCCTGGGCGTGGCCGCCTTGGCCGGGGAGTACCACAGCGTCGTCGCTCGCGCCGCCGCTGCCAGGGCCGACGCTCTCGGCCTGCCGTTCCTCTGCTCTTCAGCGGTTCTCGACACGCTCACCGAACAGCCGACGGACTGGGTGGCGCGCCTTCCCCCGGCGCAGTCCCGCGGCTGGCGGATCTACGCGGACTTCCTCCTCGACGCGGGGCACCATCGCATCGCCGTAGCAGCCGAGCCGAGTGTCTACTGGGCCTCCGGGGCCCGCATTCTCCGGGACCACCTCGCTCCCCTCGGGGGCACCGTCATCGAACTCGACATGCGCGCGCTCACCCCCACCGCCGTCTGCGACGAAATCGTCAGCCATCGCGCGACAGCCCTCCTTCTTCTGGTGGGCCACCCGGAGCCGTCTGCGACGAAATCGTCAGCCATCGCGCGACAGCCCTCCTTCTTCTGGTGGGCCACCCGGAGCCGGCGGTGTCGATCGTCAAGTCCGTCCGCCGCGACGAGCGCCTCGCCGGGATCACGATCGGTGCTCCGGCCGGGCAACCGGAGTTCGCCGAGTGGGCGACGTCGCTGGGCGACGACAGCGCCGCGATCCCGTTCCTGCGCTATCTGCCCGAGCGCCTCGGCCCGCTCGGAGCGCGGGTCGAGACGGCCCTCCGTGAGCGGCTGGCCGAAGCGCCCTCCTTCGTCGCCTTCGAGGGCTACGACGCGGTCACCGTCCTCGCCGAGGTGCTGCGCTCTCACGGCACGGACCGGGCACGCACTGCCGGGTCCTGGCCGCGCGTCGCGGTCGAGGGCACCCGCGGGCGGATCCGGTTCTCCCGCATGCCGGGCGTCAGCGTCTGGCAATGGGCTGCGGCGCCGATCCAAGTCGTTGATCGAGATCCGGCGGAACCCGGCCGCTTTCGGGTTCTGCACTCCGGCTGAGGGAGCACGGAGCTCCGACTGCCCGGATGCGTCCGCACCGGGAGCTCCCACCTGTCTACGAATTCAATACGGGCTCTGGGCTCAACACGCTCTCTCCGCTTAATACGGGCTCGTGGCTTGAGCGGGGCTTTCGACTTGGTCGGGGGGGGGGGGGGGGGGGCGGGGGCGGGCCCGCGGGGGGGGGGGGGGGGTTTGTGGGGGGGGGGGGGGGGGGGGGGGGGGGGGGGGGGCCGCCGGGGGCGGGGGGGGGCCCCGGGGGGGGGGGGGGGGGGGGGGCCGGTCATGGCGTTCTCCCCGTGTCGGGGTCTTCTTCCAGGATGGCCCTGGGGGGCTGGGGGCGCCTGGGGGGTGCCGGC